>CAJXKO010000041.1 GCA_913055845.1 uncultured Bacteroidota bacterium
TGGAGAAAGCCCGGCGGGTCCGTGGCGATTTCGAAGTTGACGCCGTTAGGATCCCGAAAGTAGACGGAGTGGAAGTAATTACGGTCTTTCATCGTCGTGACGTCATGTCCGGCGTCGCGTAGCCGCTGCCGGATCGCCATCTGATGTTCGTCGTCCGACGCTCGGAGTGCCACGTGGTGGACCGTGCCGTAGCCCCACGAGCCTTCGTGCATGTTGGGCTCGTTGTAGAGGTCAATGAACTGAGCGTGGTTGGGGCCGGGCACGCGGAAGCGCGTCCAGTCGCCATCCTGAGGCGTAGGTTCGTGGTCGATCTGTTCATAGCCCATCAGTTGCAGGACGTCCGCCGTGAGTTGTCCATTGTGAGGATGGATGGTGACGCCGTGAAAGCCCCGTACGGCGTGCTCCGCCGGCACAGGACCGTCGGCCCACGGCTCAATGTCGGATGTTCCGGTGATGAGTTCGAGGGGTTGCCCGTCGTGATCCTGGAACGGAACCACCGTGCGCCCGAAGCGCTCGGTGACGGGATAAAGGGTAGCGCTGTCGGCCTCTCCGAGCCGGTCCACCCAGTAGTCCACCGCGCCTTCCGGAATGGTGAAGGCGGTAGCGGTGGCCTGCCCTCGACCCACCTGCCCCTTTTGGATGCTGTGGTGCGGCTTGAAGGTGAGCACCGAGCCGGGTGTGCCCGTCTCGTCGGCGTAGTAGAAGTGGTACATCGTGGGGCCCTTGAAGGCCTCCGAGGGATTATTGAACAGAACCGTCTGCTTGACGAGGCGAAGCCCGAGCACGCCCGTGTAGAAATCGAGATTCGCCTGCGGGTCGTGGGCATAGGCCGTGACGTGGTGAATGCCGGTTACCGGATCGCTCATGAGCCGAAAGAAAGAATGATTGGGAGAATGAAGTGGATTCTGGTGGACTCGCGGGCCAGAAGGCATCGCTCCAGTAATTCTGGCCCGAAGGTTCGTGGAAGCGCTTCTACAAGCCGCCCTGTCCGGTAGTTCGCCTCTGAGGTCCTCCGCCCGAGGTCTCTCTTAAAGGCCGGATCTCGAACGCCAGAGACCCATCAACGAGCAAACCGCTAGCCCAGTCGCCTCTGCCACGAAAACCTCGGGGCAAAACCATTGTCAGAAAAGAATCCTGACATCGCACCGCGATACATCAATGACATCTGCGTGGGCCAGTCCCGCACGAGACGAGGTTTTTTTGGTCGCCGTTCAGTCAACTGAAAGTCTCTCCCTTCCTGCTCCGGACGTAATATGTATTTCCACAGGATGCATCTCTGGACCGGTGTGGCTGTTCTGTTCGTAAGCCGCAAAACAAACTCCTTTCTGAAAACGCAGGGCGTGTCTGGGAATAAAATAACGGATATTGCTCCTCCAGTGTGTAGGGCAGGAGGTTCTGGGGAAGCGTCCTTTCTGGCCGAAAGGAGATTGATCCGGATCGATCGCACTCACCTTATCCACATTCTGCCCACATGTTATCTTTTCCCTCTGAAAATAACGGAAGTTCTTTTTTGGGCTTCTGAGACGGAAATATCCGGCCCGTACCCCCTTTATATTCTGTTATTGGGCTCATTTGAGAGGCGGTGACTACTTCTCTGAAAAGTTATCCACAGGTGCATCCACAGTTGTGAACAGATGTCCTTTTTCCGAATACGACAATAACGGTAGTATAGAAGGAGAGCTCTTTGGCTGTGCGAATTCTAGACGAGGGTACCGAACCGAGAAGCAGTGTGGAATCCTCCTTCCAAGGCTGTCGTACACAATCTGATACCAAAAGAATTGGCGGTTGCCCGTAGCCGCCGTCGCGCGTACTGCTCATTTGATTCCCCTTCGCTCCATGGCCGAAGAAAGTAGCGCATATCCCGAGCCGAGCGACTTTGAAGTAATGCGGCCGACATACTACGAGAACGACGACGGCTTCATCACGGCCAAGATCGAAATTTCTCCCTTTAGCGTCGAGGGGGAAAGTCGCACCAAGGCTGGGGCCCGCCGGGCCGCCATCCACGAGGCGCGCAAGACATACCACTCCTACCATCCCAGCTACGAAGTCGAAAGCCCTTACCCCGATCACTTCGTCGACCGCGAAGGGACCGAATGGCACCGCCTCCCTCCCTTTCAGCGCTCTACGTACGGGGACTACAAATTTGTCGACGACTATGGGGACGAGGAGGAGGCCGTCGAAGAGGACTACGTGGACATTGAGACGATGCTCATGTGGGATGTGCGGCCCGAGAAAGAACTCGACGAAGAGGGGATCGAAGCGTAATTCGTCTCCAGCGCTCGACAATGCTTGAGCGATGGAGCCTTTGGTAGACGTTAGGAAGTCCCGTCCTGCGCGTCCATGTCGCTCGTGCAGAATCGTTCGAAGCCCGGAACCGTCCCGTCGAAGACAGTTGAGAAGTAATCGGTCGTCTCGATGGTGTGGTACATTACGCACTGTTCGTTCGTACAGTGGCGTCCGTTTCCGTCGTCCCGATGGGCCTCCTGCATCGGGATGCCATTGTCGACCAGCCCCAGATTGTGTCCGAATTCGTGACGGAAGACCGTCGCCTCCACCTTCCCTCGGGAGGGCTGGGTCACGCCGCCCGAGATTTCGTTGATCGTTGGTCCGAAGAAGGCCATGGACGTGTTGTAGTAGGCAATACCTACTACATTCTCCGTCTCGTACATGCCGTCGACGACGAGGAAATACGCCCGCACTGTATCGCTCTGCGCGCGGGTGTAATGGTCGCGGTGTATTTCCTCCAGGCTCCGAATCGCATCGGAGGAATAGGGACCCTCGCCCGCCGCCGGAATAGAGGTCGGCGACGCGATGTGAATCGACGATTTGTTCAGGTGCGTACTCAAGGAGGCCTTTAGGTCGTTGAGTCCTTCCGGGGTCGGCTCAAATCCCTCCATGTAGTCCACTTCTAGACTCAGAACCGTGAACTGCCGGTCGTCAAGGAACGCACGTGCGGAGTCGCCCGGGGCCGCTTCACTATTAAATGCCGGAGGCGGCTCGTTCTCACCCGGATCGTTCGGGGGATCGGTGGGATCCGGACCAGCTGGGCCTGAGGCATCCGAGCAGCCGTGGAGCAGCAGGGGGGCCCCAATCACACAGAGCAAAGAACCAAGAATGCGCATGTGAGGGAAAGAATTAGGCAAATAGGGAAGTGGGCGCCGAGGGAGCGGTCATGGAGCGCGAAGCAGTCCCGAGCGCGTAGGGAGAATGCAGGCCACGGACGTCCTGATTTTAGCTCCACGCCCAATTCAAGGCTGTGTTGAAACCCGTCCCGCGAAGCCTGTGTGAAAGCATTCTACGAAACTGCCCCCGGAGGGGTGGCAGAGCCTGGTCGAATGCACCGGTCTTGAAAACCGGCGGGCCGCGAGGCCCCGGGGGTTCGAATCCCTCCCCCTCCGCTACACACGTCGTGCTGCCTACTGCCCCGACCATCGGGGACTCTGCGCACCACCCACCGGGCGCGCCTGGCCCGATCGTCCGGAGGGGGCGCGTTGCTCTGTTCATCCGCCGGTGCCCAGCATGGCCGCCTCGGCCCCCTCGGAGCTGTCCACCCTCCGCCGGTTCGCACGGCGCTACCTGCAGTACGGCACCGCGGTGCTTCTCGTCGGGCTCATCATTGTGGAGGGGATTGGGCCTACGCTCGTGGAGTGGTTCCGGGCCACGCCTGGTGAACTGTTGGGGGGACGCCTCCTGTTCGCCTTCTGTGTCTTTGCCGTCGGGCTCTGGACGCGCTTGCATCTATGGGCCCTGCTCCTCCCCGTCGTGCTCCTACTGTTCCGCTGGGCCGACGTGCGGGCAGGACTCAAGCGTGGGGTGGGCTGGATTCTGCTAATCGGCGTACCGATTGCCGCCCTCCACGTTGCCGTTGAGCGCGGCATCTTTGCCCTCACACCGCTCACCCGACAGGGCATCTACCCCAGCTTCACGACGTCGTTCGACTTCCAGACCGTCGATCCCTACGCCATCGGTGGCTGGCGGCTGGCGGTGTTCTTGGTGCGGCGCTTTATCGCCGACTACTTCACCTACTTCATCGTGGCGGCCCTCTGCTTCGCCTACGAACACTTCCTGCGCTCCCAGGAGCAGGAGGCCCATGCCCAGGCGCTCCAGTCCGAACTAGCCCAGGCCCAGCTCCAGGCCCTGCGCATGCAGGTGAACCCGCACTTTCTGTTTAACACGCTCAACGCGATTACCGTGCTGGTGCGCGGGGGCGAAACCTCGAAGGCGGGCCGCACGCTTCGGTTGCTGAGTGACATGTTGCGGGCCACCTTCAAGGGGGCAGACGTGCAGATGGTACCGCTGCGGGAGGAAATCGACCTGGTGGAGCGCTATCTCGAAATCGAAGAGATCCGGTTCGGCGACCGCCTGCGCGTGGACATCGACGTGGATCCCGATACGAGCGAGGTGGCGGTGCCGTACCTGCTGCTGCAGCCGCTCGTGGAGAATGCGGTGCGTCACGGCATTGCCCCACACGCTGAAGCCGGCGTGGTGCGCGTGGCGGCTTATCCAGTGACGGTGCGGGGGCGTAAGGGCGTCGAGCTTACCGTGGCCGACAGTGGCCCGGGATTCCCGAAGGACGGCGACGAGGTGCTGGAGATGAGCGAGGGAGTTGGCCTCTCAAACACGAAGCAGCGCCTCGACACCCTGTACGGGGACACCCACACCTTCGAACTCGGAACGGCCGCGGAGGGAGGCGCCCGGGTGACAATTCGAGTGCCGGCCACCCCAGACGAGGCACCCGTCGACCCACAGGACGTCCCGGCGGTGCCGGCCTCTCTGTCGTAGTCACGAGACCGACGGGCGGGCGCGTGCTCCGTGCCGGGGAGCGCCACGCACTGATTCACATTCACGCTCTCACCCAATTCGACCGTGATATGTCTATTCGCGCACTCATTGTTGACGATGAGCCGCTGGCCCGTACGGGCATTCAACAGCTCGTGGAGCCCCTCGACGACGTGACGGTCGTGGGCGAGGCCGCCGATGGGCCCGAAGCGGTGCGGCAGATCCAAGAGCTGGAGCCGGACCTCGTCTTCCTTGACGTGCAAATGCCGGAGATGAACGGGCTGGAGGTGGTGCGCGAAGTGGGCGTGGACGACATGCCGCTCACCATTTTTGTGACTGCCTACGACCAGTACGCCCTTGATGCCTTCGAAGCCCATGCACTCGATTATCTCCTGAAGCCGATCGAAGAAGAGCGCTTCGAGGAGGCCGTGGAGCGGGCCCGTCGCCAGTTGCAGCGCGTGGAGGCAGATGCACTCAGCCAGCAACTTCGGGGGGTGCTTCGGGAGTACGCGGATGATGAGTCGGACTCTGGAATCGAGCGCTTCACGATCCGGAGCCGCAACCGCATTTACTTCGTCGACGCCGAGGATGTGCAGTGGATTGAGTCGGAGGGCGATTACGTAGCTCTCCACGACGGCGACGATACTCATCTCGTCCGCAAAACGATGAAGCAGCTCGAACAGGAACTCGACCCCGATCGCTTCCTGCGCGTCCACCGTTCCTACATCGTTAACGCCGACTATATCGAGGAACTCCGTCCCCTCGACCACGGCACCTACCAGCTCCGGATGGCCTGCGGCACGCCCCTCAAGACCAGCCGGGGCTACAGCGATAGTGTAGACGCCCTCCTCGACGCGACGGGATGAGCGCGCGGCGCGTGGTTTTTTTCGCCTCTTCTGTCTGTTACCGCCCCAAATGCCTCCAACCCCATGAACGCGCACCTCGCCGTCGTTGGCCAACGGTCCTCGGAACCGGTGTTGGGGCCGGGCGGCGCCCCGGTCGATCTTACGGACACGACCCTTCCCACGTCGGCCCGAGGAACGGCCGCCCGGCGGCTCTTCGGGGCCCTTGCCGACGCGCTCCGCGAGATGCGGACGCGGCAGGCTCAACTCCCCGCCGATGCGAAGTCGCCCCTGCGGGTGGGGCTCGTCGCCACTGCGCAGAACGGAACGGCACTAGATGTGCAGACCGCCCCGACGAACCTCCGCACGCTTGACCTGGACGATCCGGACGACTGCGAAACGGTCCTCCACGAGCTTCGAGCCCTGGAGCGGGCGTTCCTCACGGGAGACTGAATGGCGTCGGTGCTACCCATCCGTAACGAAGTGGTGCAATGAAGGGGCGGCGGCGCCGAATCCCGGATTTCAGCGAATCACCCACGAGTGTCGACGGTGCGGTCTACGCCGGGATGTATATTGCCGATCACCGGCCCCGTCGCACGCCACTTCGTCCAAGACCAGTTCTCTGCGCAATGGGTGTCACCGATCAGAACCCTGCCGGCCCCGACGCGCTGCCGGCCGGCTACGTTGAAAAAACCGAGGGCCGCGTCGCGCCCAACGATCTCGTCCGGAATGCGGCCGACGATTCGTACCGATCTGTAGAGAAGGACGACCCGGCGGTCGGGGCGGTCCTCGATGAATTCGAGCGTGTCGCCACGCCCACCTACTGGGTTACGTTTGATAGCACCACCGGCATTGTCTGGGGCGTAGGCCAGTCGCCGGAGGAAAGCCTCCGGAGGGCCAAGTTTGAGGCCTTCGGGGACGACCACAAGGCCGTCGGGTACGAGTTTGCCTGTTGGTGCGAGGAGATGAGCACGAAGGTGTGCTCCCAAACCCTGTACGCGAAAGCAAACGAGAGTGGCTCCCTCTCCCTTTCCGACGAGCGGCTCCGAGAACACGTCATGTCGTAGTGGGGCGCTCATGCGGTAGTAGGGCACTTCAGGAACAGAGAATCCCGGGCTAGTCTCGTCCGGCCGAACATTCGTCGCACCATACAGCCGGTTCGTCGCATCTCCGGCATCTCCACGGTGGCCCGAGGGTATGGGATGAGCGCGCATTCCGACGGGGACGTGTACCCGTCGCGCTGCCCTCTCCATTCACCCTCCGCCGCTATGGCCGCTCGTCGATCTGTTTCTTGGAGTCTCCTTGTTCTCATCGCTGCGCTCGGGCTGGTGGGATGTGAACCCTACATGAGCCTGACCGATCGGGTCCCGGCCCAGACGCGGGATGCAGCCGCCCTGCTTCCGTCGGCGCCCCGCTATGCCGGGATGGTGGACCTCGAGACGGTGCTGGGTCAGGTCGACACGTTTGGGGACAAAGAGCTAAACCTGGCCGATAGTCTTCGACAGGTGGACAACCCGCGCCTGCAGTCCTTCCTGGAGGCCACCGGGATGAACCCCAAGACCGACCTGAAGGCCATCTACGGAGCGGTCGGGGGCGGGACGTCGTTCAGCGCAGTGGTGTTTGCCGATCTCACGCCCAATCAAGTAGGGCGCTATCTCGATCAGGCTCCAGGGGAGGCAGGGCGAGCGAGCACCTATCGCGGGGTGTCCATTTATCACCTCGCCCTCGGTCCACGATCGCCCGAGGACGCCGAGCCGGACACCCTGTCGATGGGTTTCGTCCGGAACGGCATGGTCGCTACGGCTACGGACGCAGCCCTCGTGCGGACCATGGTGGACCGTCACAAGGACCAGTCGGGAGGCTTCCGGGGGAATCGGGCATACATGACCCTGGTGGAACGGGTGGGGCACGGCAGCACGGCGTGGGTTGTGGGACGCGACGTGCTGCAGACAGCCCTCCGCGACTCGGCAGGGGCGACCGGTCGGTCGGGGGCGGGGAATGAGGCCTCAATGGTGAGCGAGGCGGGGGTACAGCAGTTGCTGAGTGCGTGGGCCGATCGCATGCTGGGAGTCTCCGACGACGCCGAGGCCCTGCGGGGCTCGACGGGAAGCAAAATGAAGCGCCTGACGAGCCGAGTCCGCGAGCAGGCCCTGTCGGTCACCCTTACCGACGAGGCCCTCGAGGGGGAGGCCTACCTCACGATGCGGGACGAGACGAGCGCCTCGAACGTGGTCGACGTGTCGAAAGGGGCGATTGCCGCCCTTCGACTTTCGGGCGACCGGTCGGGGGAAGGGCTTAACCGTCTCCTAGACGATGTCACCATCGATCGCGACGGGTCCGTCGTGCACGCCCAGTTCGCCGTAGATCGTGGGCAGCTCCAGCGGATGATGCAGGAGGGACGCAGCAAGCGCGCTGCTCGTGGGGCAAACTCGTCGACTCATCGGGCAAAAGTGACAACTCGTCGACCGGCCGGCATCATGCGCGCCGCCGCGGCGTTGAGTCACTAGCGCGTTGCAGAACTGCCCTGCAACCTGTGCGCTGGTCGGCCTGTCTTCCGTATTCCCGGGGATGAGCCGGCAGAGTGTGGGCCGTGCGGCCCACCCGGCGTCGTATCGTAATTCGAATATTTTGAGCACCCATGCGCCGTTTTGTCTTCGAAATTGTCGAGGGGGTCCGCATTGCCGGCCAGGCCATCTGGGCCAATAAGATGCGGTCAACGCTCACCACGCTGGGTGTGATTATCGGCATTGCGGCGGTCACGCTGATGGCGACGATCATCAACGGCCTGAACCAAGAGTTTGACAAGGCGCTCTCGCAGCTCGGAACCGACGTGCTGTACGTCGACCAGTTTCCGTGGGGGCAGAACACAGATCGGGAGTGGTGGCGTCTTCGCAACCGCCCGGCTATTCAGCCCGCCCTTGCCCAAACCATCCGGGAGCGATCGCGCTACGCGGCCGCCGTGGCACCGATGGCCGACGAGGACCGCACGGTGCAGTACCGTGACCAGAGTATGGAGGCCGAAGTGGTGGGGTCCCCCCCGCAGTACGGACGCATCCGCAGCGTCAAGTTGGCTCAGGGGCGTTTCTACACGCAGTCCGAAGAACGCAGTGGGCGCAACGTGTGCGTGATTGGCGCGACGGTGGCCACTGAGCTCTTCCCGGCGGTTGCCCCACTGGGCAAAGAAGTTAAGTTGGGCAACGTGCCCTGTACCGTGATTGGGGTGCAGGAAAAGAAGGGGGAGAGCATGCTGGGTGGTCCCGGTTCCCCCGACGAGCGCATCCTGATGCCCTTCAACACCTACGACAAAATCTTCGGTGTAAGCCGTCGCTGGGGCGTGGAAATCATGGTGAAAGTAAACGATGCGGCGTCGATGACGCGCGCCGAGGAGGAATTGACCGGTCTCCTGCGCACGGCCCGCGATGTGGCTCCTGGTGAGCGCAGCAACTTCGCAATCAACGACCAGCAACAGGTGCGCGCCAGCTTTGCCAGCACGCGAATTGCCATTTACGGCGTGGGGCTGTTCCTGACAGGGCTTGCGCTGGTCGTGGGAGGCATCGGGGTCATGAACATCATGTTCGTGTCGGTGCGCGAGCGCACGAAAGAGATTGGCATCCGCAAGGCCGTGGGGGCTAAGCAGCGCACGATTCTGTTTCAGTTTCTGGTGGAGGCCGTGATCGTGTGTCTCATTGGGGGCGTCATTGGTCTCGGGGTGTCGGCCCTGGGAGCGATGGGTGTGCGTGCCCTCGGGTTTACGGCGGCCCTGCCGGCCCAGACGGTTGCCCTTGCCTTCGGCATCTGCGTGGGAGTGGGTATCCTGTTCGGCATTGCGCCGGCCTGGCAGGCCGCTACGGCCGACCCCATTGATGCCCTCCGGTACGAATAGGAGCGGCCCCCGTCCCCCCTCACAAACGTCCAGAGATCCATGCAAAACGCCCAGACGCCCTCCGGTCCGATGCCGCCCTGGATCCTCCGGCCCTTCGTGCTCCTGCTTCGGTGGGAGCGCGAGCGCCTGACGGCCGTCGTGGAGCGGGGGCTGGGGGCCCAGCACGGCTCGTGCGACGTGTGCGGGGCACTCCTCCTCGTCGCCGCCGTCACCCTGATGGCGGTGTTAGGGGGGCCCTTGCGCCTTACGATGGCGGCCGGGGTGGGCCTCTCGGTTCTCTTCGTAGTCGCCCACTGCTGGGTCGCGGTGCAGGAGCAGCACGCTGCGTAGGCCCCTCTTTTGAATCAGTCGTTTCCTCTTATCCATGCGCGGATTCGAGACGGTGCGCGAGGCGCTCCAGGCGCTGCGGGCCAACAAATTGCGCTCCGCCCTCACCCTGCTCGGCATTGTGATCGGCGTGTTCGCGGTGATTGCTGCCGTGACGGCCGTGGACGTGATCGACCTGTACTTCAAAAGCTCCATCCAGGGACTCGGGGCCTCTACCTTTTCTGTGGAGCGGTACGACTACGCGGGCGGCGACGGCCCCGAGCGCTACCACCCGCCCCTCACGCACAATCAGGTGCAGCGTCTCAAGGGGCGGACGGGGGGCGGCCTCACGATAAGCGTAAGTGAGCGGTTTGACGCCGGGACGAAGGCGCAGTCGGCACGCCAGGAGACTAATCCCAACATCACGCTCTACGGCACCGACGAGGCGTTCCTGGGCAACTTCGGCTACGAGATGCGGGCGGGGCGTCCCCTCGCCGCCCAGGATCTCGAGAAGGGTCGGCCCGTGGCCCTGCTTGGGTCGAAGGTGGCCGAGACCCTCTTTCCCGCCACCAGCCCCCTCGGCAAAGACGTACGGGTCGGCCGCGTGCGGCTCCAGGTGGTGGGGGTGCTCGAAGAGAAGGCCGGGCTCTTCCGGGATCCCAACACGCGAGTGTACGCTCCTATCACACATCTCTTTGCCGCCTACGGAAGCGGGGGACGCAGCATGGACGACGTGCGCGTCCGAGCTGCCTCGGCCACACAGCTCGCGGCCGCCGAGGACGCCGTGCGCAGCAACCTCCGCGTGATTCGGCAGGTGGAGCCTGGCGCCCCGAGCACGTTCAACATCGAATCGAGCGACTTCCTCCGCAGCACCTTCGCGCAGTTTACGAGTACCCTTACGACCGGCGGCGCGCTCGTGGGGCTCATTTCGCTGCTGGCCGCCGGCGTCGGCATCATGAACATCATGCTGGTCTCCGTTACCGAGCGAACCCGAGAGATCGGCATTCGCAAGGCCGTGGGCGCCAAGTGGCGCAACATCCTGTGGCAGTTTTTGCTGGAGGCCATCATTCTGTGCCAGATCGGCGGCCTGCTGGGCATTGTGCTCGGGGGGCTGGGCGGCAACGTGGCGGCCCTGTACTGGGACATCCGTCCCTCCTTCCCCTGGATGTGGGCCGCCGTCGCGGTGGGAGGGGTCACCCTGCTGGCCGTGATCTTCGGAGGATATCCGGCCTACAAAGCGGCCCGCCTCGATCCCATTGAGTCCCTCCGGTACGAGTAACGCGCCGTTCCGCCGACATCGTTCCTGCTTTTTAGACCGAACTTTCCGCACCATGCATTCGCAACGCCCGTTTTCTTCCCTCCGTTCGTTCCTCACAGGCGTTGGGGGCCTCGTCGCGGTCCTCCTACTCGGGGCGTCCCTACAGATGAGTCGTGCGCAACAGGCGCCCCAGGACACCACCCGTATCGCATTCGAGGAGGCGGTGCGCATCGCGCTCGACCAAAACACCGACATCAAGCGGGCTCAGACCTCTGCCCGGGCCTCCAACCTGGAGGTGCGGTCCGAATGGATGGACTTTTTGCCCGACGCCAATATTCGGTCGAGCGTCTTCCGGCGCTACGGGCGCAACTTCAGCGATGTGACGGGCGACTTTACGACGCGGTCGACCGATTTCTTCAATCTAGGCGGGAGTTCGAGCCTCACGCTCTTTAACGGCTTCGAAAACACCGCGTCCCTGCGGCAGTCGCGGGACCAGGCGCAGGCCGACCAGAAGAGCCTCCGGCAAACGCGCCAGGACGTGGTGTTCAACGTCGTGGACCAGTTCATTGCGCTGGTAGAGAGCCGCGAGATTGCGCGGGTACGCCGGGAAGAACTCCGGACGCGGCGGCAGCAGTTGAAGCAGATCAAGGCCTTCGTGGAGGCAGGGTCGCGCCCGGTCTCGGACCTCTACACGCAGCAGGCCGACGTGGCCGACGCCGAGCAGCAGCTCCTGCAGGCCCAGCGGGAGCGGGAGATCAACAAGACCCGTCTCATCCAAACCCTCCAACTCAGTCCCCGCAAGGCCTACGACTTTCAGGTGCCGGACCTGGGAAGCGACAGCCTGAACGCAGAGGCGTTTGACCTCTCCGGCCTCATCGACGAGGCGTTCCAGCAGCGCCTGGACCTGCAGGCGGCCCAGGCCGAGCGACAGGCCGCCGACAAGGGCGTTCGGGCCGCCCGATCGTCCTATTACCCCAGCGTCTCGATTAGTGGCGATTACGGAACGGACTGGTCGAGCCAGGGGCTGCGAAACCTGGGGGACGACAGCTTCATGAACCAGCTCGACGTGAACCGCGGTGGCTCGGTGTCTCTGTCGGTCAATATTCCGGTGTTCAACAACCTCAACCGGTCCACGCAGGTGGAGCAGGCGCAGGTGCAGGCACAGAACGCCAAGTACGCGCTGCAGGATCAGCGCCAGGAAATCGCGCTGCAGGTGCGCCAGGCCTACCTCGACTACCGCAATGCCGTGCAGCAGTTGGAGGCGGCCAACAAGCGCCTGCGCGCTGCCCGGCAAAGCCGCGATGCCACCCTGGAGCGCTACAACCTGGGCTCGGCCTCCATTGTGGAGCTCCAAAATGCGCGGCGTGACTTCGTGAATGCCGCCAGCGAGCAGGTGCAGGCGCGCTATCAGGTCCTCTTCCAGCGCAAGCGCATCGACTACAACGTGGGCCGGCTCAATCCGACCCAGCCGGTTCTCGGCATCTCGGGCGGCCGGTAACGCAACGTCCCAGAACGCTCCTCCTCATTCCTCCTGTGCACAAGGTTTCTTCTGTCCGTCATGGCTTCTGCAAGTAGTAGTTCGAATCGCATGTTGTACGCGGGGGGCGGTCTGCTGGCCGTGCTCCTGGTCGTAGGGGGCCTCGGGTGGGGCCTCGGATGGTTCGGCGGCGGTCCGGCGGGCGTTTCGGTGGAGACCGAGACCGCCCAGGCCCACACCATTACGGAGGTCGTCACGGCCTTCGGCCGCGCCCAGCCCGAGGTGGAGGTCACGATTAGCCCCGACGTGTCGGGCGAAATCGTGGAGCTGCCGGTGCAGGAGGGTGACGCGGTGGAGAAGGGAGACCTGCTGGCCCGCCTGAATCCGGACGACTACCGTGCGCAGTTGGAGGAGCGGGAGGCCCAGGTGGCCCAGCAGCAGGCCAATCTGGCTCGTCGCCGCGCCGACTCGGTGCAGGCCCGCCAGACCTACGAGCGAAAGCAGAAGCTCTACGAAAAGGACGTCATTCCGGAGAGCGAATTCGAGAATGCCCAGTCTACCTATCGGCAGGCGGTCGCTCAGCTCGAGGCGGCCCGCTTCCAGGTTGAAAGTGCCCGCGCTAGCCTCCGCGACGCCCGCGAGCAGTTGCAGAAGACGCGCCTCTATGCCCCGATGGACGGCACCGTGAGCAAGCTTACGGTGGAGGTGGGCGAGCGTGTGGTGGGCACCCGGCAGCAGGCCGGCACCGAGATGATGAACATTGCGCGCCTGGACCGCATGGAGCTGGAGGTGGACGTCAACGAGAACGACGTGGTGAACGTGGCGGGGAAGGACTCGGCAAATGTAGAGTTCGACGCGTACGCGGATCGTACCTTCCAAGGTAGGGTGACGGAGATCGCCAATTCGGCCCGCATCCAGAATGAGGGCAGCCAGAACGAGGTGACCAATTTCCCCGTCACTGTTCGCATCCTGGGCAATCCCAACACGGGCCCGGCAGCCACCCGCGCAGAGGGTGGATTGGCCCGTCCGGAGACGCCCGCGGCAGCGAGCCAGGGGCCCGTGATTCGGCCCGGCATGAGCGGCTCGGTCGACATCTACACCGAAACCGTGGAAAATACCGTGGCGGTGCCCATTCAGGCCGTCACCGTCCGCGACTTCAACGAGGTGGGCCCCGAGGCCGATAGCACGCAGACCAAGGAGGCCACCACGGAGGACCTGCGGAAGGTCGTTTTCGTGGCCGAGGGCGACTCGGCCCGCATGGTGGAGGTGACAACCGGCATTGCCGACGACACGTACATGCAGGTTCGATCGGGCCTGGAGGGAGGCGAGACCGTGATTACCGGCCCGTACAGCGCGGTCAGTCGCGAGCTGAAGCCCGGCGCAACGATCCGGACGGAGCAGGGCAACGGGGACGGCGGAAGCGAATCGATCGCGTCGTCGCAGTAGCGTCCCCGCAGCGCACGCTCCGCACCACCGCTCGCTTCATAACTCCTGATTTCCGATTGCCATGGAAGCTGTCTCCGCCAACGGGACCCCAACCAGCACCACCGACCGTTCTCTCATCGAAGTGCACGACCTGAAAAAACGGTACATGATGGGCAGCCAGGAGGTATGGGCCCTCGACGGGGTCACCCTGTCCATCGAGGAAGGCGACTACGTGGCCGTCATGGGCCCGTCCGGCTCTGGCAAGTCCACGCTCATGAATATGCTCGGGTGTCTCGACACGCCCACGAGCGGCACCTACTTCCTTCGGGGCGAAGACGTGAGCACGTTCTCCGACGACGAACTCGCGGAGATTCGCAACCATGAGATTGGCTTTGTCTTCCAGACGTTCAACCTGCTGCCCCGCGTCAACTGCCTCCGCAACGCTGAGCTGCCGCTCATCTACGCCGGCATGTCGAAGACGAAGCGACGCGAGCGGGCCGCCGAAGCGCTCCGCAGCGTAGGACTGGGCGACCGCCTCGACCACCGGCCCAACGAGCTCTCGGGCGGACAGCGCCAGCGCGTAGCCACGGCCCGCGCCCTCGTCAACCGTCCCTCCCTCCTCCTGGCCGATGAGCCCACGGGAAACCTTGACACTGAGACCGGCGACGAAATCATGCAACTCCTGGAGGGGCTGCATCGCCAGGGCAATACGATTCTTCTGGTAACCCACGAGGAAGTGATTGCTCGTCATGCCCGGCGGGTCATCCACCTCCGCGATGGCAAGCTGGAGCGGATCGAGTCGGTGGACGATCCGGTATTGGCGGGCACGGACATCTCAATTCGGTAGGTGGCGGAACCGGGGCGTCGGGTGTCAGGCCCCGAAATTCGCTCCGCATCTTCCGACGCACACGCAGGGGCGCCCGATGCGTCTCCCCGTTTGTGCGTTTGCGTGAGTGGTATGTCCCTCAGCACGCATCCAATTCTCGCTCTATGTCTTCAGTTCGCGTTTTGACGCTCGTTCTCCTCGGTGCGTTCGTGGTCGCACTCACGGGGCCGGCCAACACCGCCCATGCGCAGGAGGGGACCAAGACCCTGCGCGGCCGCGTGGTGGACGCGGAGACCGGCCAGCCGCTGCCCCAGGCCAATCTCCGCATCGCGGGCACCTACGAGGGCACCATCACGAACGTGGAGGGGCGCTACACGCTCGCGCTCGACAGCCTTCCCGTGACCGTCGTGGCGCGCTACGTGGGATACGAGTCGATCCGGCGTCGCATCACGGCCGCTACCGACACCCGGCAGACCTTCCGGCTCGTCCCCTCTACCATGCAGATGGACGAGGTGGTCGTGACCGGCTCACGGAATCCCGGTGCGGCTATCATGCAACGGGTGATTGACCGGAAGGCCGAGTGGTGGCCCGACCTGAAAAGCTACGCGGTGGAGGCGTACAATCGCTTCACACTCGCCAGCGACACGACCATCGCGGCCATTGCGGAAAGCCAGACGACCGCGTTCTGGGACGCGACCCGCGGGACCCGTGAGGTCGTGCGCTCGCAGCGCGGCACGGCCAACCTGAATGCCCTGACCGACGCTGCCCTCCCGGCCGCCACTTCAGTACTCAACCTGTACCGCGACAACGTCGAGGTCTTTGGCAACCGGCTGGTCGGTGTAACCCACCCCGAGGCGCTCGACTACTACGAGTTTACGCTCGACACCACGCGCGCCATCAACGGGCGCCGGGCGTTTCGCATCCGGGTGGAGCCGGACAATCGCCTCTCGTCGACGTTCCGGGGCACCGTGACCGTGCTCGACAGCGCCTATGCCCTGCTGGAAGCCCGGCTCCGACCCACCGCGTCCCTCAGTACCTCCCGCCTGCTGAAGAAGGTAGACATTGCCTTCGAGCAACAGTTCTCCAACTTTGGCGGACCGTACTGGCTGCCGGTCGACTTTCGGGCGCGGCGCGACCTCGACGTGCAGGTGTCGGCGCTGGTCTCCTTCTCGGACGTCAGCATTCGCCAGGTGAGCCGCCTGAGCGACTATCGGATCAACGTGCCGGTGCCCGATTCGCTCTACGCCACCGACGAGAGCGAGGGCGTGGTCCGCGCCGACAGCACGGGGCGGTTCCAGTCGCTATCACGCCGGGCGCCCGACTCGCTGCGGGGTGGCGGCCCCTTCGTCCCGTACTCCCGGGCCGAGCGGAGCGCCTATGCGCGCATTGACAGCACCGACGCACTCCAGAATGCGTTCGATCCCGGGGGGCTCGTGGGGTGGTTGCGGGATCTCGGGCTCGGGGAAGATGAAGGATTCGGGTTCAGTGTTGGCGGAGACGCGGACGAGTCGGAGGAGTCTCGATCGGACACAACAGATACGTCTGTCGGCGAGGAGGGGGCGGACGGCCCGTCGCTGATCGACTTTGAGGGCGGGCTGCCGATTCTTCGCTTCAACCGGGTGGAGGGGGGGCACTTCGGCCTGCGACTGAATGCCAGCGTCGGGCTGCTCGACGTAACGGGGCGCGGCGGCTACAACACCGGTCCGTCGGGCCCTACGCGGTGGTCGTACGGGGCTGAGGCGACCACGGCTCTTGGCGACGACACAGACCTATCTGCCAGCTACCATTACGGCATCGACCCGCGCTACCGGACCCGATCGCGCATCGCGCCGCTCTGGGCGCGGCTCTCCAACAGCCTGTGGACCCTTGCGGGCGCGCCGGATGCCTTCGACTACCTGGGCGCCGAGCGCATGCGGCTGGCCCTGCGCCGGACGATCGATGCGGCCAACCTCGACCTCACGCTTCGGCTCCGCAACGAGCGGCACTTCTCCGTTGCGAAGACCACCGATTACAACGTGCTGGGGCGGGCGACTACGCAGCCTCCCAATCCACCGGTAGATGCGGGCTGGCTCCGGTCGGTGGGCCTCACGGCTACACTGGGCGACGGCGGGGCGCTTGGCATCCTTCCGGTCAACCGCGTACAGGTTGCCGTTGAGCACAGTGATCCGGGCCTGGCGGCGAGCGATTTCGACTTCACGCGGATCGAGGCTGTGGCTAACACGCACATCGAAACCTTCTTCCAGCGGCGCTTCCGTCCCAACGCGCTAAGCCTCCGGGTCGACGCTGGCGTGTCCCTCGGCACGCCACCGTTGCAACGCTTCGGCGTCATCGAGGCGAGTCCGCTGCCCTACACCCCGTACGGCGCGCTGCGCACCCTCGACGACCGCCCTTACCAGGGCGAACACCACGTGGCCCTCTTCTGGGAGCACAACTTCCGCACTGTGCCCTTCGAGCTGATCGGGTGGCAGGCCCTGGTGGCCCGCGACATCGGGTTGATCGTGCACGGGGGCCATGGGCGCACCTGGATCGGGGATGAGGCAGAGCAGCGGCTCCGGGAGCGGGGCGTGGTGCTGCGACAGGCCGACAACCTGCACCACGAGCTTGGCCTCTCGATCAATGGACTGTTCTACGATTCCCTTCGCCTCGACCTGACCAAACGACTCGACACATCGGGACTCAGCGTTGGCGTGAGCGTGCTCCGGTTTTGGTAGATCGGAGGGGGGCGGAGGTACGGGACGAAACGCGCCTCACATCCCACCTTCGTAGTACGCGTCGAAGCGAGGGATCTGGTTGAGGTTTTTCCAGTCCGTCACCGCCTGATCCTGCGCGTAAACGTACGCTCGGGACATGTTGCCGGGGTCGAAGGCATTGGCGCGCGCCTGATACACGTACTCCACCTGCGTGCGTCCCTCTGCCGTCGTGGTGGTGTCTTGGCGGTGGGGCGGGCCCAGTGCGGCCAGCGCGTGACTGATGGGCATGCCGCGGTAGATTCGCTGCTCCATCACGTGGACGCTGTCCTTACCGCTGAGGTCGTTCTTGCGGACGTAGGATTCGCGCCCGCCATCGGTAAACAGAGAGGAGGCGGACCCGCAGGCGGTGAGGAGCACAGCCGCTGCAAATACGAAAGCAAAGCGGAACATGGAGAAATGAGAGAAAGGCAGGGGGAGTGAGTCGCGTCCCCTTTCCACAGGCAACACCCGCGGTTGTTGCGGGGGCTCGCCGTGCCCTGAGGCAGGGCGCGCAGGTGGGGGGCGTTACACTCTGAGGGGACGTCAAGGCTGGTTTGCTCTCATTTTCCCAAAAGGAGGGCCGCCCGGTGAATCCCTGCAGTTGAGGAGCGGGTTGGTCCATTCACCGCTCACGTTGTTCTTGAGTCACCACTGTGCCGCGCCGCCCATGCCGGAGGCCGATCCGTCGTCCGAGTCCTCCTCCGTCCGCCCCAAGCGGCTGTGGACCTCCCTCCGGCGTATTCTTCAGCTGGGGTGGCCGTACCGCTTTCGCCTGGCCGCGGCCGTGCTGCTCACTGTACTGGGGGCGGCGGTGGCGCTGGTGGTGCCCCTGGGCCTGCGCGAACTGGTGGACGCCGTCTTTCAGGAAGAAAACCGGGCGCTGCTCGACACGCTCACCCTGGCGCTCATCGCGCTGTTCCTGGCCCGCTCCGCGGCGGCTTTTGGGGGCAAGTACCTGCTGGGCTGGACCGGCGAACGCGTGGTGGCCGATCTCCGAAAGAAGGTGTATCGCCACCTTCATCGCCAAAGTCTCCGCTTTTTCGAGGACCACCGCACGGGCGACCTCACCTCCCGCCTCACCAACGACGTAGGCTCGGTGCGGAGCGCGGTCAAGGACGCCCTGCCCAACCTGCTCACCCAGTCGCTCTCGCTGGTGGGCTCGGTGGCGCTGATGGTGGTGCTCAATTGGCGGCTTAGTCTCATTATTTTTCTCATCGTGCCGGCGGTCACCGGTTTCGCGGTCTACTTTGGGCGCAAGATCCGGGCGTTGGCGCGCGATATCCAGGACCGACTGGCCGACACGACGGCAGTGGCGGAAGAAGCGCTCGCGTCGATCCGCGTCGTGAAAGCGTTTGCACGGTCCGACTATGAGGTGGACCGCTACAACGAGGCGGTGGAGGACCTCTTTGGGACGGCGCGCTACCGGGTGCTCGTCTCGGCGCTGTTCGAGTCGACGGTGGGGCTGCTGTTTTTTGCCGCCCTGGTGGCCATCTTCTGGTACGGCGGCATTGAGGTGCTGGCGGGCCGGCTCACGGAGGGCGACTTGGTGGCGTTTGTCTTCTACGCCTTCAACATCGCGCGCAGCGTGGGGAGTATGTCGCAGCTCTACTCCACGTTCAACAGCGCGGCGGGCGCCACCGAGCGCCTTTTCGACCTGCTCGATACCGCGCCCGACCTCCGCGACGCGCCCGACGCCACGGCCCTGCCGCTCATTGAGGGGCACGTGCGCCTGGAGCACGTGACTTTTGCCTACGACGAGGGCCACCCGGTGCTGCACGACATTTCGCTGGAGGTGGCCCCGGGCGAGACGGTGGCCTTCGTGGGGCCGAGTGGAGCGGGCAAATCGACCCTTATGAGCCTCATTCCCCGCTTCTACGCGCCGCAGTCAGGCCGCGTGCTCGTGGACGGGCACGACCTGGCCGGGGTGACGCGGCGATCCCTCCGTGATCAGATCGCGTCGGTGTCGCAGGAGGTGCAGCTTTTCAACACCACGATCGGCGACAATATCCGCTACGGACGGCTCGACGCGCCGGACGCGGCGGTGGAGGCGGCGGCCCGCGCCGCCAACGCGCACGACTTCATTGCGGATCTCCGTGACGGCTATGATACGGCGGTGGGGGAGCGGGGCGTGAAGCTGAGCGGCGGGCAGCGCCAGCGCGTGGCCATTGCCCGTGCCCTACTGCGCGACGCGCGCCTGCTGCTGCTCGACGAAGCGACCTCGTCGCTCGACTCCGCCTCGGAGGCCCTCGTGCAGGAAGCGCTAGAGCGGCTCATGGAGGGGCGCACCACCTTCATCATCGCGCACCGGCTCTCCACCGTGCAGACCGCCGACCGCCTCTTCGTGCTCGACGAGGGCCGCATCGTACAGCGTGGGACCCACGCGGAGCTGATGCAGGAGGAGGGGCTGTACCGCCGGCTCGCGTCGTACCAGTTTCGGGCACCGAGTGCGGTAGAAAGTTAGTTCGTTCCGTTCCGAAACGCCTCCAGCGCTTCCTCTGTCGCGTCGTCCACGGGGAGCGCGCCCACCCGCTCCGAGAGTGCCGCGACCGTCGTCCCAAACTGCCACGACACCGGGGCCTCCGGCGTCTGCAGAAGGTGGCGGTAAAGAAGTAGGGCCCGTCCGAAGCACGCCCCTGCCTCTTCAGCGTTCTCCTGCCGCTCGTACGCCTCGCCCATCTGCTGGAGGGCCTGCGCCATCGACTGGGCCGCGTCGGCGACGAACTGTCCCTCGTCACGGCACAGCTCCAGCAGCGCGTCGGGCGGCAGTGTGCGCAGGTCTTCGGCCCGGCCGTCGAGATGCGCCCGGCATGCCTCGTCGATCGCGCGGAGCACCTCGTCGGGCTGCTCGCGGTGAGACTGGCCGAGAAGCGAGGCGATCGCCTTCGTGAACTGGCGGATCTGCCGCATCAGGACGTCCTGGTGGATCATGGCGTCAGGCAAAACCAAGCAAAAGGATGATGGAGAGCAGAGGTATCCGTGCCCCGCGGATGTGCGGGGCACGCGCACCTCCGACGGGCGGGGACAGGCAACGCGCAGGAATACCGAAGGGGACGACCCGACCGGGTCGTCCCCACAGACACAGCGGAGCCCAGTGGTCGAACGGGAGGGACCTACGGGGCGAAGACACGTCCGCAGGGCCTTCTCGGGGATTATGGCGAAGGCCAACCGAGACTACTCCGCCCCCGCGTCGTACGAGAAGCTTTCCTGCACAGAACGATCCTGCTTGTGGAGGACCAGTTCGCTGGGGGCCTGTGCCTTAGCGGTCTTGCGGGCCGTGCTCACGGCCTCCTTCTTCGTATCGTGCGTGCTCACGGGCGCGTCCTCCCCCTCCACCGTCACGATCCAGCCGTCCTCACCGGGCACGACGTGGAAGACCCGCGCCTCCACGGCCTGCTGCTGCGCCGCCAGCATCTCCGAGAGGGCATCAAGCTTCTTCGAGAGCTCCCCCACGCGCCGGGACAAATCCCGGACCTCGGTGCGCGTGGGCACCCCAATCTGTCCCAGCGTACCGCTCAGTGTGTCCGACACGGCCTTCTCCACCGACTTTGTGGCGTTGTCGAGACGCTCTGTGACGTTTTTTGTCAGTTCCTTCTGCCGGTCGCGCAGACTCTCGGTGGCGTCCTCGATCTGGTCGCGTCGCGTGTTCTCGTAGCGCTTACCACGCTCCACGAGCGTCTCAAACACCTTATCCCCTTCGTCCTCGAGGCGCTGCAGCGCCCCCAGGCCGGCGAGCCAGATTTCCCGGGCCCGGCCCGTCACCTCGTCGGGGAGGTTTTTGAGTGCAAAGTCCTTTCGATCCCCCGTTTTCGTCTCATCGTTGGTGGCCGTCATGGCAATCCTTCGAATGGTTGGTGGATAAGCCTGTGAATACAGAATACGTGCAGTGTTTAGCGCGCTGTAGAGAATAATAACGCAGCGCGTCATTGGTTCCCGGAAATGACGCATTGCGTTACGAATTTCAGGGGCGGAATGTGGAAGGCGAGACTATGCCAAGACGCGGGACGCACTGTTCGGTTCTGGCAGGCGACTCGGCACACTGGCAGAAGCGTGAACCGTGATGCGTGCCGTTTCTGCCGCGTCACGCCTCGTGCATCACAGATCATAAGGCATCCTGCCATCCTGTCAGCTCGTTACCTATTGGTATACTTTTCGACGGGGATCATGGGTGAGTGGCGCGGAGACGGTTCCGGGCATGGAGGCCCACCCGGCCCCGAGTCCGCGCACTCCCTCTGCCAATCGACCAATTGTGATTCCGAGATATGAACCTGCAAAAGTTTACCGTGAAGGCCCAAGAGGCCGTCCAAAAAGCGATGGAGCTCGCGGCCTCCAACAATCATCAAGGCATTGAGCCGCCGCACCTGCTGGAGGCGTTCCTGAGCGATCCGGACAGCGTAGCCGTATCGATCCTGCGGCGCGTGGGGGCGAACGTGGACCGCCTGCGCACGCAGGCCGAGGAGGCCATGGAGGCGCTGCCCACGGTGACGGGCGCGAGTGCCGGCGACCAGTACGTGGGCGAGGAGCTGAAGAAGGTGTTCGACCGCGCCCGCGCCGAGGCGGACGTGATGGACGATGAGTACGTCTCGACCGAGCACCTGCTCATCGGGCTCGTCGAGGGCAAGAACGAGGTCGGCCAGGCCCTGCGCGACCAGGGCGCCTCGAAGGAGCACGTCATGGAGGCGCTCGAGGACGTGCGCGGCGGGCAGGGCGCCGACGACCCGCACGCCGAGAGTCGCTACGAGGCGCTCGACCGGTTTGCCCAGGACCTGAACGAGATGGCCCGCGAGGGCAAGATCGACCCGGTCATCGGGCGCGAGCAGGAGATCCGCCGCGTGCTCCAGATCCTGAGCCGCCGTACCAAGAACAACCCGGTGCTCGTGGGGGAGGCCGGCGTCGGGAAGACCGCCATCGCTGAGGGCATCGCCACGCGCATCGTGCAGGGCGACGTGCCCGAATCGATGCAGTCGAAGCGCATCGTGGCGCTCGACATGGGCGCGCTCCTGGCCGGCTCCAAGTACCGCGGGGAGTTTGAGGACCGTCTCAAGGCCGTCGTGAACGAGGTGTCCGAGTCCGACGGCGAGATTGTCCTCTTCATCGACGAGCTGCACACGCTCGTGGGCGCCGGGGCGTCGGAAGGCGCCATGGACGCGGCCAACATTCTGAAGCCGGCCCTGGCCCGCGGTGAGCTGCGCGCGATCGGGGCGACGACGCTCGACGAGTACCGGAAGCACATCGAGGACGACCGCGCCCTGGAGCGCCG
>CAJXKO010000042.1 GCA_913055845.1 uncultured Bacteroidota bacterium
GCTCTGAGAGGCAGGGAAGAAGGGACGAACAGTGACCCTTAATTCAAGACCTGCGAACACGAGACCCGGAACCGTCAGACGACTCTCGGACGGGCAGTCTGTTCGGCAGAGGGTTTGATGCGGCATCTCAGCCCCAGCACAGAGCAAACACATTAGGTACCTCGATTGGACGCCGCTCGCCTGTGCTCCCTCATTTCCGGGAGACTTTCTGGTTCCAATGCTGTGTGGCCCCACTTGGCGAAGAGTGTAAATCAAATAGAGTAGATGTCAGGCCTGTCAGTTCGGTACCCCGAGCCCTTCTCCGACCTACGCTTTTCTGCGATTCGATCATGCTTTCTTTGGTCGTATAACGGTACGGGCCAGTTGTAGCAGAATCGTGCAAATTGCGATAGAATCTTAGTGGCCAGAGAGTGTTGTATTACCATCAATCGTTATAGACTATGCAGTAAATCGAGCATTTGCCTCCGCTCGATCCCGCCACTCCACACGGATTCCGCTCGACGCTCCCCTGCTTTCTGCGGCCGTTCGAAGTCTCTGTGTCCACGTAGCTCCTTGCCTATGTTCGACGAGCAGGACTTTCCCTACGAATACGAATGCGACGCATGCGGTAGAACCACCACGATTGAGCACGAGGACGTTCAGGACGTGCCGTCTTACGTACGAGCTTCCGCGGCGGTTAAGGCTGCGGAGCACGTCATTAAAAACCGCAGAGCATGGGCACTCAGATCGGCTGGCCCCCTCTGCCCAGACTGCATAGATGGAAGATACTAGCCTTTCTTCAAGCTACCGGCCGGACGACCACTCCTTTGCCCTAATCTCTCTGCTCCGGTATGACTCTCGCCTTCATCAGTGTCGTGGCCATCGTGGCCGGGCTCGCTCTCGTCTTTGGTCTCGGCTTTGCTTCCTTGTATTTCCTGTGGGCCCTTTTCCAGCCGCCAGAAGGCCCCGGGGAGTCGTCGGGTTGAAGGAAGCAATGAGTAGAGAGAGATCGGTGGGACGATAGTCTGGGCTAGACTCCAACATCAGGGCGGTTGTCATATAACTCCTTACTCGGAGGTCCAAGACACATTCGGGGGTGTCGACGCAGGTCTCAAATGATCTTCGGAGGACTTTCCTCCCCCGTCGTGCCTGCCACCCACCGGTGAACAGAGGTGATCCGGGGGAGTCGGTTCTCGACGTGTAGCGGAGGCCGCAACCGTTTATAGACTACTCTGAATCAGAAGAAGGGTCTGCACCACGACCCGGACTAGGTGTCAGAACGGTATCACGACCGTCCGAGACTCACGCAAAATATACGTTATTCCAGGCTTACTCCGAAATCTTCCACAATAGGCCGCTGGCCTGCACGGGATTCCTGAAGGCTTTTGATGGGCGGGACGACCTTCTGGCAAGTACCTCCGCAAGTTCTGAGTTGTTACGTTCTACCTATTCCTCTTTCGTAGCAGAAAATACAGAATATCGGCCCCGGCTGTGCCGTAGAAGTACTGTCGTTTAACTACTCACACGGCCACACGGAATTCCGTCTATGAGCACGTCGCCGACCCTTGAAACTGTTTCCACGAGCGTCCTCATTATCGGGGCGGGTGGGGCCGGGCTCCGCACCAGCATTGAGTTGGCACAGCGCGGCGTCGACTGCCTCGTCCTGGGAAAGCGGGCCCACGGGGACGCCCACACCATCTGGGCCGCCGGAGGCATCAACGCCTCCCTCGGCAGCCTCGACCCCGAAGACCGGTGGGAGATTCACGCCGCCGATACCCTCGACGAGGGCCACTTCGTCAACGACCCGACGGCCGTCGAGACGCTCTGCCGGCGCGCCCCGGACCGCATCCGCGAGCTGGAGGAGTGGGGCATGGCCTTCGACCGCACCGACGACGGCAAGATCAACCAGCGCTACTTTGGCGCCCAGTCGTTCCGCCGCACCTGTTTTGTGGGTGATCGGACCGGCCAGGCCCTCATGAACACGCTTGTGCAGAAGGCGATGGACCTGGAGGTGCCGTACCGCGAGAACCTTTACATCACCGATCTCATGACGGAGAGCGGCCGCGTGGCGGGTGCGGTTGGGTTTGACATGGATTCGGGCCGCCCCGTGGCGTTCGACGCGGAGGCGGTCGTGATCGCAGCGGGGGGACACACCTCGCTCTACCGCCGCAGCTCCTCGCGCCCCGACGAAAATACCGGCGACGCGCAGGCTCTCGCCTTCAACGCCGGCGTGCCGCTGCGCGACATGGAGTTCGTGCAGTTTCACCCGACCGGCAAGGTGACGCCGGAGGAAGAGGCCGGGCACCTCGTCACTGAGGCCGTGCGGGGCGAAGGCGGGCGGCTCTACAACACCGAGGGCGAGCGCTTCATGGAGCGCTACTCCCCGAATCAGATGGAGCTCGACGCCCGCGACGTGGTGGCCCGCGCCAACGAGCGGGAAATCCGCGAGGGGCGAGGGACGGAGAACGACGCTGTGCTGCTGGACATTTCCCACCGCGACGCCGACTACATTCGGGAACGGCTGCCGCGCATGGTGGAAGAGTTTGCCGCGCACGGGGTCGACATAACGAAGGAGCCAATGGAGGTGGCGCCCACGGCCCACTACGCGATGGGCGGCATCGAGGTCGACTTTGAGACCGCCGAGACGCGGATCGAGGGGCTCTACGCGGTGGGCGAGTGCACGGCGGGGGTCCACGGCGCCAACCGCCTCGGCGGCAACTCGCTGATTGAGACCATTGTCTTCGGTGAGATCGCGGGGACGCACATCGCCGAGACGCTGGGTACACGCCCAGGTGCCTCGATGTCCGAGGCGGCCCTGAGGGGGTGTGTGGTGGCACAGGACGCGCTCGGTTCGGCTAACGGCCGCCACACGCCGGAGGAATTGATCGGTCGTCTTCGGCGCCTCATGTGGAATCACGCCGGTATCCTGCGCGACGAAGACGGGCTCTTGGAGGGCCTCCGTCGGCTGCAGCAGCTGCGGGCTGATGCGGACGACCTGCTGGTGCAGGCCAGTCGCACCAGCCGCCGCTACGAGCGGGCCCAGAACCTGCAGTTCATGTGCGCGACGGCCGAGACGATCCTGCGCGGCGCCCTGGAGCGCACTGAGTCGCGGGGGGCTCACGCCCGCACCGACCACGACGCCACGGACCCGGCGTGGCGCCAGAACATCCGCTGCATCCCCACCGGCGACGGCGAGATGGAAATCGATGTGGAGGCGGCCGGGACGCCGTCCCGCCGCGTGCAGCGGGCGATCGACGAGGACCACGAACTCGATTACCACCACCTGGAATAAGCCAGGCGTCGTTTCCAGGTGCGGACCGGGTGCTTCGCCGTTTCCGGGACGGACCTTCACCCATTGGCGTCCCCGGACCATGCCCGACGCGTCCACCGATCTGGTCCAGGCACTCACGCTCGACGCCCTTCACGCGGCCCTCAACGACGCGGGCTACATCTATGTCCGCGACCGGGTCCGGTGCGTGCGGGCAGCTCTCATGACCGACCCGCTCGGCGGCTTCTTCGCGTTTAGGCCGTCCGGCACCGGCAGGACGTGGCTTCTGGAGGTGCTCGGCGACATTTTTGACATGAACACCTTCTCCAAGCAGGTGAGTCCGGGGAGCCGGGAGAAGGATCTCATCCTTGACCTTCTGCCCGACGAGGACGCGCAGAGCGGCATCAAGAAGCAGTGGGGTGGGCTGGCGAAGGCGTATGCACCAGCCATGAGGGCAACATGCCTCTCATTCTCGAAGCGTGGGACAAGGCATGCCTCACCGCCGACGCGTTCCTGCTCGATCTCCTGTAGAACGGGCGCAACAACTACAACGACAATTGTCGCGGAAGTCTACAGGCAACAGCGGTGCAAACTGTGTTGGGTTCGGAATGAGGATTCTGGAGTGGGGATTTGGGGGGAACTTGGAGGTAATACCCCCCTGAACTGGGGCGATCGTGTCCTGTACTCAATGCGTTGACACTCAGCCTATGTCAACTGCTGATTATACCAATCCTGAGGGGGCGAAGAAAAGCGTGACTACAAACCCGATCACGAACAGCGCCAGGACGAACAGGGTGCTCCAGTGCTTGCCCGTAACCTCTGGCTCGGATTGCACGCTATACCAGAGGTACATAGATAATCCCACAATGGCGAGTGCCTCAGCAAGGAGGACAAAGGCGATGGTGTCCATGGCAGAATGTGGTACTAGAGAAGGAGGAAACCGATTGAGTGTATAATTCACCGATTCCGTTTGCAGAAGTCAACTGTAAGGGTCTAGAAAGCAGATCGCGCTCCGATAGCAAATGGATCATCGCACCGCTCCGGTCGTAGCATCCATTAACTATTTCCTTCGGAGACAAGAAGGACTCGTGTCTTTCTGCAGGAATCTATCCGAGTGCCTTTATGCCCTACCCCAAGCAAATGGTCGACCCGATGCGGGAAGAGCTTACGCAGTTAGGGGTCGAGGAGCTGCGCACGCCCGAAGCGGTTGATGAGGCCTTCGACGCCGCTCAGAATGAGACCATGCTACTCGTCATCAACTCCGTTTGTGGGTGTGCCGCGGGCAACGCACGCCCGGCAGTCGCCAGAGCACGAGAGGCAGAGGTGCAGCCTGACCGTTACGTGACGGTATTTGCCGGGCAAGATCTGGAGGCTACGGAGCGCGCGCGGGAACACCTTGCTGGTATCCCTCCGTCATCTCCCTTCTTCGCTTTGTTTCAGGATGGGCAGCCGGTTTATATCGTCGAGCGTAAGCACATTGAAGGCCGAGACGCCGACGTGATCGCTCAGGATCTTATCACGGCCTTCGAAGCCTACTGTACCGACGAAGCCCCCCCACCCGACGCCCCGTCGCGCCCAAATCCATCTGCGTCCGAGGGCAACGGTCTTCCGTCGACCTTCGAGTCGATCTCGTAGACCGACACGACCTTTCGCCCGAATTTGCTTTGTCCCCCTGCCTCGTGCGCCGGCATGACCGACGCTCCCCCGTCCTCAGCCTCGAATTCGTCCAGCCAACCCTCTTCGACTAAGGGGGACGATAAGGACGATAGTGCGCTGGACCACACCCTCGAGGAGGCAACCGAGGCCCTCATTTTTGCCGCTGACGAGCCGATTGGGCCCGGCCGGATTGCAGACATCGTTGCCGAGGTTACGGGCCGGGACAAACCGTCCGACGCAGACGTTGAGGCTGTGGTAGGGCATCTAAACGAGACCTACAAACAGCAGGGACGGGCCGTCGAGATTAAATCGTGGGCGGGCGGCTACCGGATGACCACTCGGTCGTCTCTCGCGCCGTTCGTGAAGACCCTTTACATAGAGGAGCAGGAGACAAGCTTGTCTCGCTCCCTGATGGAAGCTCTGGCCGTAATCGCGTATCGGCAACCAGTGACGCGTCCTGAGGTCGATTTTGTGCGTGGGGTGAATTCCGACTACGCGATCCGTAAGCTGTTGGAGATGGACCTGGTAAGTGTGGAAGGACGTGCCGACTCGGTCGGACGGCCGCTGCTGTATGGGACCACGGACCGGTTTCTCGAGCAGTTTGGGCTTGAGGGTCTGGATAGCTTGCCCACTCTCCGAGAAGTCGAAGATCTGCTAGACGACCCTGCATTCGACGACGAACGGGCGAAGCTGCTGCAACTTGACCGTGAGGAAGGCATCTCGGTCGATATGCTGGATGCGGACGAGGAAACGTCCTCTGAAGCAGAAGACACACCATCGTAGTCGGGCCGGACCGTCACGGTCATCACCCCCTCCGCCCCCTGCGGCGATTAGCGCTGTATTTCGTATTTGCGACCCGGTCTCTTGTCAAGGCCTGCTCGCCCCCTGAAGATACCCACCGCCCCTGATGTCTACACCACAAGACTCTACTGAACGGGAGGGAACGCGCATCAATAAGTACATTGCCCACGCGGGGGTGTGCTCGCGGCGCGACGCCGATCGCCTTGTGGAGCAAGGGCGGGTGAAGATTGATGGGGACACGGTTACTGAGCACGGGACCCGGGTGTATGAGGGCCAGACGGTTCGGGTCGATGGGGAGGAGGTGTACCCCCTCGAGTTTGAGTACATTCTCCTCAATAAGCCCAAAGACACAATCAGTACTACCGACGATCCCAGGGGACGCCAAACCGTCCTTGATGCCATCGGGGTGCCCGCCGACAATCCTTCCGGACTGTTTCCGGTGGGGCGTCTGGACCGCAATACCACCGGTGTGCTCCTTGTGACGAACGACGGAGACTTGGCCCATCGCTTAATGCATCCCCGCTACGAAATCCCCAAGATTTACTACGTCCGTGCTCAGGACCGGGTCAAGCCTCACCAACTTGATCGTCTTGAGCGTGGCGTGCAACTTGACGACGGTGACGCTGCGGCCGACCAGGTGGCTTACCTCGACCCCCAAACCAAAACCGACATTGCTCTGGAGCTGCACGAGGGCCGCAATCGGCAAATTCGACGCATGATGGAGGCACTTGGCCACGACATCGTGCAGCTCGAACGCGCAAAGTATGCTAGTCTCACCTCGGGCCGTCTCCAGCGGGGGGAATGGCGGAGGCTGGAGCCCCACGAAGTTCGCGAGCTTTACAACCGCGTTGATCTTACCCCATAACCTCCTGTATCGATGTCTCAAACGGTAGCCAACGGCGTTCCCGACTCTGCGGTCGAGGACAAAATTAAGACCGAGGGTCTCACGTACGACGATGTTCTCCTTGTGCCTGGTCATTCTACGGTCATGCCTCGGGAGGCGGACACCTCGTCCATGCTCACGCAGCGTATCGAGTTAAATGTCCCCATCCTATCGGCGGCTATGGACACGGTCACCGAGGCCGACATGGCCATTGCGCTGGCCCGACAGGGCGGCGCTGGGGTGCTGCACAAGAATATGCCCATCGAACAGCAGGCCGAAGAGGTACGCCGCGTGAAACGGTCGGAGAACGGGATGATTCTCGACCCAATTACGATTTCCCCTCACGATACGGTGGCGGATGCCCGCAACATGATGAGCCACTACTCTATCGGCGGCATACCAGTCGTCGATGAGTCCGACAAGCTGGTGGGAATCGTGACAAACCGGGACGTGCGGTTTGAATTGAAAGGCGATACGCCGATCCGCGAAATGATGACCGTCGAGGATCTGGTTACAGTCCCGGTGGGCACGACCCTGGACGAAGCCGTGGAGGTTCTGCAGGAGCATAAGGTGGAAAAGCTCCCGGTGGTCGACGCGGATGGATACCTGAAAGGGCTCATCACCTTTAAGGACATCCGGAAACGGCGCAAGCATCCTGACGCTTGCAAAGACGATCATGGACGACTGCGCGTAGGAGCGGCAGTGGGCGTTACCCCGCAAGTTATGGATCGGGTCGCGGCCCTTGTGGAAGTAGGGGTCGACTTTGTGGTGGTGGACACAGCCCACGGGCACGCCGAGGGCGTGCTCGAGACCATTCGAGGTATTTCGTCGCGCTTCAATGGCGAGGTAGACATCGTGGCCGGGAATGTAGGAACGGCTGACGGCACTCGGGCCCTAATCGACGCGGGTGCCGATTGTGTCAAGGTCGGCATTGGGCCAGGTTCAATCTGTACTACCCGAGTGGTGGCCGGGGTGGGGGTGCCGCAGCTTACGGCCGTGATGGAGTGCGCGGAGGAAGCGCGCCCCGACGGCGTCCCTGTCATTGCGGATGGTGGGATTAAGCAAACCGGTGATATTCCCAAGGCGCTCGCCGCGGGAGCAGGTGCTGTGATGATCGGTAGCCTTTTTGCAAGCGTGGAAGAAAGCCCCGGCGAGACCATTATCTATGAGGGGCGCAAGTACAAGAGCTACCGAGGAATGGGTTCGGTGGAGGCCATGCAGGATGGGAGCAAAGACCGATACTTCCAGGATGCGGAAGACGAGCTCCGGAAACTGGTTCCGGAAGGGATCGAAGGTCGTGTCCCCTACAGCGGTACCCTCAACGAAGTCGTTCATCAGATGAAGGGAGGACTCCAGGCGGCCATGGGGTACTGTGGGTGCGAGGAGGTCCACGAACTTTATGAGTCGGCCCAGTTCGTCCGCACCACCGCTGCTGGATTGCGTGAGAGCCATCCACACGACGTGGAGATTACGAAGGAGTCTCCCAATTACTACTCCAACTCCTCTGGTCAGGGAGGATAGATTTTATTTTCGTGACTGTCGCGGTACATGCTCTCCAATCACCCGCTGAATGTCCTCGCGCGTGTCTCGTGTCCGTGATCGACTTCTCGACCTCGATGCGGATGCACTTCTGATATCGTCTCTGCCTAATATCCGCTGGTCGTGCGGGTTTACAGGGTCGAACGGACTTCTTCTTGTCGGGCCTGAGTCCGCGCATTTCGTCACGGACGGACGGTATACCGAGCAGGCCCGAGCAGAGGTAGTGGGGGCCAATGTTCACATTGCCGAGGAGGGACTATCGACATTTATCGCCGAGGAGTCGTTGCTTGCCCCCTATTCCAGGATCGCATTCCAGGCCGACGTTGTATCAGTCGCGAAACGAGACGACCTTGCAGAGACGCACGACTCGGTAACATGGGTACCCGTCACAGATGCTCTTACGAAAGACATCGCGTCGAAGGATTCTACGGAAATCGACCGAATCCGTGCAGCACAGCGTATTACAGAATCTGTGTTTGAGCAAATTCTGACGGCTATTGAGCCGGGAATGACGGAGCGTGAGGTTGCCGTTGAGATCGTGTACCGACATCTCCGACGAGGGGCAGATGCGATGTCGTTCGACCCAATTGTTGCATCGGGCCCAAACGCTGCGCGGCCCCACGCTCGTCCAACCGACCGTACGCTTCGGAAGGGGGAGATGATCGTCCTCGATATGGGTTGTTTCAGGGAGGGGTATGCCTCCGACATGACCCGGACTGTGGCACTGGGAGATCCTGGGAAAGAAGCCCGCCGGGGCTACGAGGCGGTGCGAAAGGCTCAAGACGCTGCCCTCACCGCGGCCCGGTCCGGAATGACCGGCCAGGAACTTGACGCGGTCGCCCGAGATGTTCTCGTAGAGGCTGGACTCGATGAGTACTTCTCACACGGGCTTGGTCATGGCATCGGTCTTCAGGTTCACGAGTGGCCTCGGGTATCGCGCACGTCGGACGCGACGCTTCCCGAAGGAGCTTGTGTAACCATTGAACCGGGCGTGTACGTGCCCGGCGAAGCCTATGGGGTTCGCATCGAGGACATCATTATTTTACGGAAAGACGGTAGCAGCACCCTCACCCGTGCATTGAAGACGCTAAAGATCCTTTAACCATGCGGCCTTTTGTGTCCGTTATTGCAAGGCCGCTTTTAACGCTACTGTTAGCACTGGGGTGCGTGATAATACACCTACCCCACCTGTCCTCTGCACAACCAGCATTAGGGGACGCCCCCGAACTAATCGTTCGGGTATCGGAGTCTGCTCCTTCGTCCTTTCGCAATCGGCTTGTGTCCTCCGAGGCAAAACTGGCTTCGGACTCACTCCTCGTGGGGGTTGAACGTAGCCAAGCCGTATTCAGACCTACAGCCCCTTCAAAATCGTCGGACTCCGATTCGAGCCTTTCGGCCTTTACGCTGACACTTCAGGATTCGACGGCGCTCAACGCCGTTCGTAAACGACTCCGGCAGCGCCCGGAGGTACAGTACGTTCATCCCAACGTGGAATATACCGTGGATGGACCTGGTGCTGCGTCGGATCCTCCGTTGATCCCCGAAAACGTCTTTGCCGATAGTCTCGACCATCTATCGGTGATCCGTGCCCTTCAAGCATGGGACGAAACGACGGGAGACGAATCGGTGACTGTGGGCATCGTCGATACGGGGATCTACCTTGACCATCCCGATCTCGAAGGACAGTTCTGGACCAATCCGGGGGAGGTTAAAAACGGAGTGGATGACGACGACAATGGGTACGTCGATGACGTACGTGGCTATGATTTTGTTGATCAGCCGAATGAGGTCGCTGACGGGGAGTTTCAGAATCGGGATCCAGACCCTTCTCCGGACTCACTCGGGTTTTACGCCGGACACGGCACGTCAGTCGCGGGCGTTGTTGCGGCCCAACCTGCCGACTCCACAGTGGGCGTAGTGGGTGTAGCTCCTGACACGCGCATCGTCGCGCTTCGTGCTCTCGCCGGAAACGGGGTTGGCCAGACTGACGACATCGCGGCGGCGATTGTGTACGGGGCCCAGCAGGATCTCGATGTTTTGAACCTGTCGTTTGGGCGCGATCGGTCGACGCCTCTACTCCGCGACGCAATCGACTACGCAGTGTCGCAGGGGACAATTGTGGTTGCATCGGCCGGAAACGACGGGGCCGTAGATAAGCCCCACTATCCGTCGGATTATCCCTCGGTCATCTCGGTCCTGTGGCTGGCGAAGGACGGGAAAAACACGCCCGACTTTAGTCGTAGTCAGTACGGCATTGGGGTTGACCTTGGAGCTCCAGGGTCAAGCATCTTCACGACGCAGTATCCACGAAGTCGTCTTCTTGACGGCGAGGCTGTGCGTCGGGATGACTTGTATGGGTCGTCTAGCGGCTCATCGTTCTCGGCACCCCAGGTTGCAGGGGCCGCGGCACTACTCCGATCTGTGGATTCGACCCTGACACCGGGAGCGGTGCGGAGCATCCTCACTGGCACCGCGGCGGATATTGACGAGGCTGCGTGGGATCATACGACCGGTGCCGGGCGCGTAGATGTGGCGCGCAGCCTTTTGCAGCCGTACCCTGCACGAACGGCGTTACACTCACCGCTCCACAACGAGGGCGTCGTGGGGGACGCAACAGTTCCGGTCGTTGGTACGGCCCTTGATCCCAGCTTCGAATCCTACTCGGTCTACTACGCAGAGGGCACACGAAATCTGGACCAGCGCACCGATCCATGGACCCGAATTGCGGGTCCGATTGAGACTCGTGCACGCCGCGATACTCTTGCGCGTTGGGACCCTCCCTCGTTGGACGAGGGGTCCTATACGCTCCGCCTCGCTACCCGTCTTACGGACGGTCGCACTATCGAGGACCGCCGACGCGTCGTGGTCGATTCGTCGCCGCCCCAAGCTCAGGTTCAGTTCGTTGGGGTTGGACGCATCGATGAGGAGTGGGGGATTGTCGCCGACGTTGCGAGTGACGACACCGTTCGGTCCCGAATGGAGGTGCGCTTTCGGAGCGAGACGTATGTCCGTAAGGGAGAGTATGTCTCCAGTCGTCAGGGCCTCATGTGGAGCGATGAGCAGGGCCTCGGTGGAGACGCCACTGTGGCCATCACGCTCACGAATCGTAGCGGGCTTCAGACGAGCATTGAGCGAACGCTCCCGGTGCCGCCTGATCGGACGAATACCTCTTTTTTCCAGGCTGAGGCGACCCGCATTCCGGGGGGGACCGTGCTTCCCCGAGCTTCCGACTTCGATACCGACGGTCTTCCAGAAGTAGTTTTGAATCAGTTTCGTAATCGTCGCGGAGGAATATCCGATACCGTAAAAGCTTTTGAATGGGCTGGCTCTGAGTTTGCCCCGGCCGATACTTTGCTGGCACACCTCATTCCGAGGGACATTGGCAACACCAACCAGGACGCCCGGCAGGAATTCTTGCTTCAGATCAACGGGGCCACGATTCTTTTGGAGCAACGCGAAGACGACCTGCTGCCCCAAGATCTCATCTACGCGGACACGAGCGCCGTCACATCTTCACTGGAGGGCCCATCACTCCACGGTGCGCGGGTGGCGGATCTCGACCAGGATGGACGTGGGGAGGTCGTGGGCAATTGGCGATCGGACTCCACCCGTACGGAATGGCGCGTGCTGGAGCGGGAAGAGGAGGGCTTTGAGCTTGCCCAGCGACTGGAGAACCCCACGGTTCACGACCGACCGGATACGACCCGCAGCGACCCGTACGCGGCTACGGGAGACTTTGACGGTGATGGACAGATGGATTTGCTGGTGGGCGACCAGGCCGGAAATTGGATCGTTTATGAAGCGACACCGAGCGGGGATCTGGATGTGGCCTGGACGTACGAAACCGATCGTTATGCCTCTGGGGAGCGGTTTGCCGTAGGCGATGTGACAGGGGATGGCCGGTCGGAGTTTGTGACGCACAACACCTACACTCCCTTCTCGCCGGAGGGTGGCGACGACGAACCGCCTATCAGTTACTATCACGTGTGGAGCGCCACCGGAGACGATGCCTACGAGCGGATTTATCGTCTTCCGGTCGTCGGGGAACGATCATCCGGTGCTATGACGGCAGCGGACTTTGATGGGAATGGGCGGGAAGAGATTGCTATCGTGCACCCCCCATCGCTTTTTCTCCTCGGGGCCACGGCGACGGGCCCCGTGCGCCTTCGCTACCAGGATCAGCGACGGCCTGCTGTACGGAGTCGGGCGGTGGTGGCCGCCGATTTTGACGGAACCGGCCGTCCCTCTTTGCTTACTGCCACGACCGGCGGTACGCTTCGGCGGTACACGGTTAACCAGGGGGGAATAGAACGCCCTCCGCCTCGCTGGGTGGAAGCCGTTCCTACGGGGCCTGACGGTAGTCGCCTGCAGTGGCGGGCTCCGGATGCCGATTCGGTGACCGTATTTATGGGGCCACCTGGTGGAACCCTGGATCCACTTCGCGCCACCAACGACTCGTCACTTGTGATTTCTGATTCCTCTGAGGCACGGTTTGCACTTCGGGCGTGGTCTGGGGGGCAATCATCGCCTCTCTCTTCCTCACGCCTGGTGCGTCCTCACGACTCCGCCACCGTGCGGTCTGTCCGATACCCGAGCCCCACGTCGGCGAAGCTCCGTTTCTCGGAACCCCTTGGGCCTGTGCCGGCCCCAAACCAGTTCGCACTGGCTACCGAAAAAGGGCCTACCTCCGTCGTTTCATCCCAGGGGGATACGGGTCTTGTGTTGCAGTTTTCGGACGCCGTCGCCGGGAAAAAGGACACGCTTTCCTGGCCCCGCTTCGTGGATGCGTCGAACCTAGAAGTGGGACAGACTACTCTGCCCTTGACCTTCCCGACTGCCGAAGAGGCGGCACTGTTCGTAGAGGACTTTGCGATCCTTGGTGAGCGGCGGGTGCGACTGACCTTTAGCGAGCCCGTCGTAGGGACTTTGGCCCGAAACCCCGAGAACTACAGCATTCGGCCACATGGTTCCGTCACTTCAGCACAGGCCAATGGCGCCTCGCCCACGTCGGTGACCCTTCGATTGGATGGGGTTGTGGCAGGGGCCAGCGGTCAGGAGGCCTCCCTCACGGCGTCATCGATCCGTAGTGTGTCCGGACGACCCTTGACGGATGAGGGGGCAACCGTCCGGCTCACCCAGCCAGCCGACGGGTTGGCGAATGTGAAGGTCTACCCCAACCCGGTCGAGCTTTCCCGCCACGAGCCGAAACTCACCGTGGCCGGGATCCCGGAGGACGCAACGATTCGGATCTTTAGTCCGTCGGGCCGTCTTGTTGAGGTCCTCTCTGTGAACGACAACCGAATGGGGGGGACGGCCTGGGACCTGCGCACCCGCCGCGGCGAGAGGGTCCCCTCCGGCATCTACTTGGTACGCGTCGAAGCGCCCGATGCGTCCCCGGTCCTGAAGAAGGCGGCCGTGATTCGGTAAATCCTTTATTCTGTAACGACGATCTACGATTTGGGCACGGAATTCCCTCGTCGCCCCGTCGTAGCTTCAGTATTCATGGTGGAGTTTACTGGCACACGTGAGTACCGCTTTTCGGCCCGTCGCTTTTCATTCATGACGGCGGGGTTGTTGGGGCTCTGTCCGCTCTGGGCTGCCTTTGAGGCTACATGGCCCCTTCTCATAGGCACCTCTTTCCTGGCGAGTGCAGGACTGCTGGTGCTCTGGCACCGGGACGCCGTCTCGATGCGAGGTGTGCTATGGGGGGCACTTCTCCTGCGTCTCGCCTTTCTGCCACTACTGCCAGGCCTTACGGACGACTTGTTTCGGTACATCTGGGACGGAATGGTGCAGTGGGAGGGCATCAATCCGTATGAGTTCGTCCCGTCGGACCCAGTCCTCGCGGAGTACCGGGAGGGGGCACTCTATGAGAAGCTCAACTCGAAGGACTATTACAGCATCTATCCGCCCCTCACACAGCTTCTTTTTGCCGTCGCGGGAGGAGTTTATCAGGGAAGTTGGATGCCGGCGTATTTTGTGCTGAAGGCCCTTTTAGTGACGGTCGAGCTGGCAGGGGTGGCGCTTCTCGCACACCTTACGACCGCCCGCAACGTCTTGCTCTACGCCTGGAACCCGCTCGTGCTCATTGAGACTGCCGGACAGGGACATACTGAGGCGCTCCTTGTGCCTCTTCTGTTTCTTGCTGTTTGGGCTGTGCAACGACATAAGGCGGAGGTCGCGTCACTTGCCGTGGCAGGAGCCGGACTGGTGAAAATATATCCGTTTGTCCTTGGGCCGTACCTGCTACGCCGCTTTGGATGGCGGGCCGTGTGGCCCGGAGCGTTGCTGACGGTCCTCTTGTGCCTGCCCTACGCTGCTCCCTATACGCTTCCTCACATCAAGGCCTCCGCCGATCTCTTCGCCGGGCTTTTCGAATTCAACGCTGGTCCGTACTACTTGCTCAAGCACCTGCTGTGGGTGGGAACGGGGAGTGACTGGAGCAAAACAATCGGTCCGGTATTCCGCATGCTCTTCGTGGCTGCGCTGCCGGTCTTCTATATCCTCGATGCTTGGCGTGACTGGTCTTTCCGGAAAGCATCTTTGCTCCTGTTGGGGACTTTGTTTGTCCTAAGCACCACTGTTCACCCGTGGTACTTGCTCCCCGTAATTGCACTCGGCGTTCTGGGAGCGCAACCTTCGTGGCACTGGCTCTGGCTAGGACTGTGTTCAATCGGCACGTACATGTTCTATGTAGAAGGACCGTATTGGATGTGGATCTGGCTAGGATGGGGGGGAGCCCTGGCCATCGTCTTTTTGGAGGGAATTGTTGGAAATCCGAACGACGCTTTTCAGTGGCTAGACTCTACAAAGCATCATCGAGAACCGATATCAGATCGTCCGGACTAGTGGCGTTGGCATCGTACCACTCGTATTCATCGTATCGGCGAAACCACGTAAGTTGCCGCTTGGCGTAACGGCGAGTGTTTCGCTTTACCCGTCGCACCATTTCCTCGTATTCCATCTCCCCCTGGAGGTGCTGGATTGGCTCCCGGTATCCGATGGTGCTGAGTGGGGGTTTATCGAGTTGAACGCCCTCGATTCTCATTACAGTCCGTACCTCGTCAAGGAGTCCGTCGTCCAGCATCTGGTCGACCCGTCGATTGATTCGGTCGTATAGTTGGGCCCGGTCCCGATTCAAAACGACCGTGACGTAATTGAATGGAGGCTCAGGCTGGTTCTCGTAGTAGTGGGACAGGGGCTTTCCAGTCCCATGATAGACCTCCAGGGCCCGGAGCACGCGCTGTGTTTTCGTGGGATCCATCTCTGCCGCTTGGTCCGGATCGACCTCCTTCAGTTCCTCGAAAAGAGCCTGTTTGCCTTCTTGCTCAAGTCGTTTCTCGAGGCGGGCGCGAACCTCGTCGTTGACGTCTGGAATATCGGCGAGTCCGTACTGCAGGGCATGTAGGTACAGGGTGGCTCCCCCGACCACCAGTGGACGGTTTCCTCGTTCGAGAATGGACTCGATCCGCTTATTTGCTTTGTCAGCGTAGTCCCCAGCCGAGAAGGGATCGTGGAGTGTACGCTCTCCGATAAAGTGATGGGGAACGCGCTCGCACGCCGCCCAGGAGGGCTTTGCCGTCCCGATCGTGAGTTCTTCGTACACCTGCCGGCTGTCAACGGATACGATCTCCGCGTCTAGCTGCTCGGCGACCTCAAGACTAACCTCAGTCTTGCCCACAGCTGTAGGACCTGTGATGGTAAGGATGGGTTGTTCGGGAGACACCGTGCGTCGGGGCGATGACATGACTGGACTGAGTGAGTGGGGATCTGATTTGTTTCTCCGACCGGAAGACCTACTGATCGTTTCGGCGTGGTAACGAGAACCTCCAGGTCTCAATAAAAAACCCCGCCGCCGGAGAACCCGACGGCGGGGGGCTCGATGTTCAAGACATGCACGCAGCGACTACGCGGTGGCCGCAGCAGGCTGCGCCATCTCGTCCACGTTGAAGCCCTCTTCCTCGGACTTCGCCTTCGCGATGTTGTAGATCAGAACACCGTATCCAGCCTTCGCGAGTACGTCCGCGATGGTGTAGCCGACCTGAAGCGCCACAACGGTGCCCGGCGCGGCGGACGGGTAACTCTCCGGAAACGCCATCGGAATCATGTACGCAATGGGGTAGAAGCCCCAGGTTGCGAGCAGCAGAAGGCGGGCATTTCCGAGAAGCGTGGAAACGCGGTTGCTCTGACGCTGAATCGTGTCCCCCAGCTGGGTGAACAGAATGTAGAGGATCCAGACGAAGGGGATTGTGCTCAGGAAGCCCCAGAGACCACGGGTGCCAAAGAGGCTGGCGTCGCCGCTCACTTCTCCGGGGTAGCCGAGGACGATCATCGCAGCCGCCAGGAAGCCCAGCTTAGCCGCCAGTGGTCCTCGCTCTTCCTTCGGTAGGCCCATCACCAAGACCAACTCAACGGTGAGGAGCGGGACGGTGAGGAGCCAGTCTACATACCGGTAGGCATCATTAAAGAGCTCACCGGTGGGCTGATACATTCCGGCCGCTTCGTTGAGAGCGTACGCGCCCTCCCAACTATTGAAGATCCGGAAGTAGTGGTAGCCCGCAATGAAGACCACCAGCGCCGAAACCATCATCGAGATTCGATACTTCGGCGCGAGGTTTCCGCGAGCCATGACGAAGAAGACGAATGCCGCCGTCATGGTCGCAACGGTGAAAGAGAACATGTTGTACACCAGGTTATACTGCCCTGGCGTTAGAGTTGGAAGTTCTTGTAGCATGGGTAGGTGCGTTTGGTTGGGTGATAGTTTGAGCGAGGTCAAACCTCCATCGGAGGTTCCGGAACCAACTCAGTCGCGTACACTGATCATGGACGTTTGCCCCCGAGGGGAGCTTCCCATCTGGGTGTGTGAAAGCACATTGAATGCGGGAACGCTTCCATCAGCGTTAGCTGCTAGATGGGAAATAACTCACGGTAACATAACCCTGATCGTTCAGGGGTGCCAACTCGATGAGACGGATCCAACCCTTAAATTGTGAGGGGAAAGTTATATATCCGCTGAGGAGCGTAGAACCGTCCCTTAAAATTGGTCTGCCACCAGTGATCATGGTGCCGGTTGAGCAGTGGTTCTTTCAGGAGTGACTACCCGGTGAGACCCGTACAAGAGAAGGAGGACTCCCTGCACCACCAGTAGATTTGTGAGCAGAAAGAACGAAGCCTCTTCCAAGGGTAGACCGAAAGCGGACAGTCCGGTCGTGTAGTTGGGAGAGATGGTCCATATCCCAGATCGAATGGCTACCGCATCTGCGACCCACAAATAAAGGGTGGGGAAGCCTGTGGCCACAGCGACCGTCGAGCGCAGTGCCCAGAGCGTTTCTCCATCGTAGAGCCACATGCCGGCCAGGATGGGGGCGGCCCACACTAGAATGAGGGCTAGGTAGAGTGAACTGGGGTTACCATTGAGGAGAAGCACAACCCCGCTTGCTGTTAGACCGCCGAAGAAGACGGTGCCTAGCCACGGGGCATAAGCAGAGGTCGATTTTACGTCGAATCGAAGCCGTCCGAGGCACTGGTAGAGAAATAGACCGGTGAGCACCGGCTGGAGGAGGAAGAACATGTATTCTTCGAAGGGGACGTACCCGATGGTCCCGAGAACTCGATCCGGACCGTACCACCAGATTTCCCTGGCAACTAAGTAGTTATCCCAGGGGGTGGTGTAGGAGAATGCGATGATACAAATGAGGGGAAGTGCCAGGTCCACCCGAATGTCGTCTCTCATGCCATCGGGGCGCCGGTGCCCCAGTAGCATGAGTGCAATCGGAGGAGCAAGAAATACGAGGTGGAATGTAAGGTACGTCATCAGGATGTCCGTGCTCGTGGACCTACAGGACGTTGTGGAGATTGCCTCACAGCGAAGTGAGAATGACTCCTGCTGCATTGCGGCCGGAGGCCCCCATGATCCCACCTCCGGGATGAGTGCTCGCTCCGGTTAGAAAAAGATCCTCGACGGGGCCTTGATAGTTGGAAGCGCCGAACGTCGGACGAGCCGAAAACATCTGGTCAAGCGTCATCTCAAGATGCATAACGTTTCCCCGGAATAGACCAAGATTCTGTTCCAGCCATTCGGGATGCTGAAACAACTGTCCAACAATCGTCTCTCGAGTTCCTGGCGCGTATTGCTCGAACTGGCCAATCAGGTCCTGGGCCACCGTATCGGCGATTTGGGCCCAGTCGTCGCCCCTGGCAAGCTCATAGGGGAAGTACTGCCCCCATAACCACAGCACCTCGCCCCCTGCAGGGGCCAAGGTATCATCTACGGCCGAGAACGTCATGCCGATAATCGGTGGATCCTGAGAAGGTCGCCCTGATAGATGGTCGCCATACGCGCCTCGTAGCTGTTCCATGCTCCGGCACAAAAGCTGCAACCCGACCCGGGCATCCTCTTCCGGGGCCACTTCGTAGGTCACTGGCTCATCGAGGGCGAGGCGTAGCATGGCCCCGAATCCATTTCCAATGCGTAATCCATCGGCCTCGGGGGGGCGATACGAGTCCGGGAGGAGATGGTCGAAGGTTTCCTTGACGTGTGTCGCTGAACAAACTGTGCGGCTGGTATACGACCGACCGTTTACCGTCACCCCTTGCGCAGTTCCGTTTGTCACTAGAACATTCTCTACCGGTGCATCGGTGTAAATATCCCCTCCGTGCGCTTCAATGTGACGTCGAAGAGCCTGTGTGAGCATTCCTGATCCCCCGCGGGGACGGGCCACTCCGCCTTCGTGGTAGAGCGGGTGCCACAGAGCAAAGGGGCCGGTAAGAGGATCCGTGGGGGGAGGTCCGGACTGCGCGGCCATCCACGCGATGGCGGTGCGGAGCTTCTCCTCCTCGAAATAGGACCGGAGCACTTCCTGATACGGACGCAGGATATGACGGAGTTCTTCCTGCCAGTCGAGGGAAGAGCTCTCCCCTTGAACCATCCGTTTTCCGATGGAGAGGGGGCTCGGGGGAGCCAGGAATACATCTCGCATTGTGCGTGCGAACCCGACCCAATCAGTGACGAACTGACGGTATGCTTGCCCTTCACCTGGATAGAGAGACTCCAGGTGGTTGACAGTCCGATCTAGATCCCGGTAAAAGTAGATCACGTCTCCGTCGGGAAACGGAGCCACGAACATAGGGTCTAGTTCCAGGTACGTCAGCCCGTACTCTTCGAGCTCGAGTTCTTCGACAATTGGGGTGAGTCGGATCAGAATATGAGCGCTCCCACCAAGGTCTACCTGGTAGCCCGGGAAGAGCTCTTTGGTCGAGACAGCTCCGCCTACAATGTCCCGCCGCTCAAACACGGCCACGCGGTAGCCCGCCTGTGCCACATATGCGCTGGTAATGAGCCCGTTGTGTCCGGCACCAATCGTTATTAGATCGTAGTCCGTGGCCATGGAGGTCAGAGGATGCTTCTTCTAGGTGGTTGGCAACTCAGAGAGGGACTAGCATCCAATACAAGCGCTAGCGACGTCATTTTCACGGGGAAGACTGTAGCATTCCTGAAACTGTTTCTCTTCTCAATCGTGGACATTAAAGCGCAGTGAAGGAGAGGCAATTACGTGGCGATTGGCGCTCGGTCACGGCACTATTCCCAGGTTTTATTCCCGCCGGCCATGAACTGGATTTATCAGGTCCTCAGTTTCTTTGTCGCATTCGGTCCGATCATTCTGGGGACTCTCCTCTGGCACTTTATATGGAGTGACGATTCTGGCTCATCGGGCGGCCCTCCAGGAGGTCCGCAATGGCATCCGGCTCCTCCGTCACCATCTTTCTCGGGGGACCGTCAGCCACAACATGACTCGCCAGTGCGCACTCCCGATTTGCCAGAACGAGAACACGTATAGTCCTCGCCTGCATGGCTCTTGTCGATATTTCGCGATCGATTGCCCCCACCACCTCCGTATGGCCGGGTGACCAGCGTGTAGAGTGGGAGTGGACGACTCGACTCGACGACTCCGATTCCTCGGTCAACCTTGGGGCGCTTCAACTGAGTACCCATACTGCTTCACACGCCGACGCCCCGCTTCACGTTGCATCCGAAGGGGCCTCTATCGATGAGTTGTCCCTTGAGGTGTTCGTTGGACCCGCAGAGGTTGTTGATGTCGGCGACGCGGCGGTGATCCGGCCGCAGCACGTACGCGGGGTTGACGCAGAGCGTGTGCTCTTTAAAACCTCCGCCAGCGCGCTGTCGGACGAGGAGTGGCCCGACCGTGTCGCGGCAGTACAGCCTGATACCATTCGTCGGCTTTCAGAACGAGGTGCGTGTCTGATCGGAACCGACTGCCCTTCTGTCGACCCACTTTCTAGTACGGACCTTCCTGCGCATCGTGCCCTCATTGAGTCTGGAATCGTGAATCTAGAAGGACTTTGTTTCGAAAATGTCCCGGCGGGTGAGTACATTCTGATCGCCCTCCCGCTCAAAGTTCCCGGTGCAGACGCCGCTCCCGTTCGTGCCGTACTGGATGACTCTCCCACATTCGGATAGTATATCCATGGGGCTAGTAGAGGGGGGATGACCTCTGTGCTTCGTCCGCAATTCCTCAACGTTAATCGACCTCCTTGGCTATGGATCTCTTCAACCGTGACGAACTGCGACGTCTGGCAGAGCTTCAGGATGATCTCTGTATTTCGCTCTACATGCCAACGCATCGCTTTCGCTCCGATTGGTCGCAAAACACGACCCGATTCAAGAACCTGCTTCGTGATATCCGAGACCAGTTGCGGGAGCAGGACTATCGGGAGTCGGAGATCGACCAGATCCTGGCAGAGGGTCGCCAGTTGCTCGACCGGCCCGGCTTCTGGCGTGGACTGAGTAAGGGACTTGCTGCGTTCATCACGCCTGAGTCGTCCGACTTTTACCGCCTGCCGCTCCCATTCGATGAGATTGCAATCGTCGAGGACCGCTTCCATCTAAAACCTCTTTTTCCACTTATCGCCGCGAATCGCCGCTTCTACTTACTGGCACTTAGCCAGAATGACGTGCGTCTGTACCAGGGTACACATCAGGCCATCAGTGAAGTTGAAGCAGCAGAAATCCCGTCGGACATTGTGACGGCCGTACAACAGTACGAAGAGCCGCCTGAGCAGGGACTCCAGTCCCACACTCAGCGGCACGCTCCCACACCTGATGGGGGCGGGCGAGATTCGGACCAAATGCGACACGGGCATGGCTCGTCGGAAGACCAAAGCCGGGAGCCAAAGGATCAACTCAAACGGTTCTTTCGCCGAATTGACGAGAGCGTCGTCGACTATATTGAAGAGGATGTCCCGCTCGTCCTCGCGGGAGTGTCGGAGTACCTGCCCATCTATCAGGAGGTCAATAGCTACGCTCATCTCATTGAGGATGATATCGTCGCGGGAAATCCTGAACACTTGGAGCTTCCCGACCTGCATGAGGAAGCGTGGGAAGTCGTAGAATCTGTCCTTCAGGACCTTCAGCAGGAAGATCAGCAGCGCTTTGAGGATCTGTACTTCCAGAATGGAGAACTGGCGTCGGACGACTTCCATGAAATTATTCCCGCTTGTGCCTATAGCCGCGTAGACACGCTATTTGTACCGAGTGGGCAATATCGGTGGGGACGATTCGATCCGAGTAGTAATACGGTAGAAGTCCACGAATCTCAGGAGGCTGGAGACGGAGACCTTCTCAATTACGCGGCTCTACAGTCCTACCTCAATGGGGCGACGGTTCACGTTCTGGAGCCCGAGGATATGCCGGGGGGGCGTGGAGTAGCGGCCATTTTCCGATACGCGGCGGATGTGAAGGCCACCGAAACTGGATAGAGTCGTGAGTGCCATAGCGCACGGGCCTTCGGGTCCGTGTCTCATCTGACTCTTGATAAAGTATCTTATCGTATTTACAATACCGATAATAAAAATTATCAAGAGTAGAGTCTTAGAGTCTCGTGGACTTCATTGAAGAATTCTTAGAGTGCCAATCGTCAGCTCACACCCGAAGGGCCTATCGGACAGACCTCCGAGAGTTTTTCTCAGGGGAGAGCGTCGATGCTGCTGATGTCCAGTCGGTCCAACCCGAGGCGATTCAGTCTTTGATGCGTAGATTGCACCGGCTTGGATTGTCATTGTCTACTCAGCGTCGCCGACTCGCTGCTCTCCGCAGCTTTTTCGATTGGCTAATCCAAGAGGAGGAGGCTGTCCTTCGGCACAATCCAGCCCGCAGTCCCATCGTGGAACCTCTGCAGTTGAGTTCCAGCTCGGGTACTCGTTCAGTACTCAGTAAGTCTCAGATTGAAAAACTTATTGAGGTGGCAAACGAGCCGCCCGCTGGTCTCCGAGACCGTGCACTTATATCCACAATTGTGTACGGAGCCCTTCGCCGACGCGAGGTCGCAGAACTAAAGGTGGAGGATGTTCGGCCACTCGGTCGGCACTGGGTGCTGGAACTGTCGACGGAGAGTGATGGTGGGTATATTCGAATTCCCGACTCCGTCGTGGAAACAGTTGATGAGATGAAAGAGGCACAGGGCATAGAGAGTGGAGCCCTCTGGCGATCGGTGAGCAACCAAAACGCTGGCGAGCCCCT
>CAJXKO010000043.1 GCA_913055845.1 uncultured Bacteroidota bacterium
AGGACTCGAACCTCCACGGCCTGTAACGGCCACATGGCCCTCAACCATGCGCGTCTACCAATTCCGCCACTCGGGCAAGACACTATTGAAAAGTTGGGGTACGAATGTCGAGTGCGGATTGGATGTTTCTGGGGGCGCACATCGGCACTCGCAATGGTGGTGACCCCGGCAGGATTCGAACCTGCGACTCACGGATTAAAAGTCCGTTGCTCTGCCAGGCTGAGCTACGAGGTCGGCGCTTGCGGGAAGTCGTCCGCAAGACACCTCTATGTATGCTGCCTCGCCGCATCTGTTCAAGGGCGGGGGCGTGAAGCGTTCGTGAGGCTCGCCAGCCGTGGGCGCACGAGTGCGGGCGTGAGGCGGCGTGCGGCGAGAGAGGGCGCTTCGTCGCCTTCTGCGGGTGGATGAGAGGGAGGAAAGGGAGGGAAGCGGTGGTGTGCTCGGTCGCCGCTCTGGCGGTGGATGGTAGTAAAAAACGGGCGAAACGGTCGTAAATCGGCGGGATGTCGGCTTCCGTGGGCGAACGGGCGGTGCCGCTCGGTGTAGCCCAGGAGCGCTGTATTTTCGCCTGTCAGCGCACCAGCCAGCGGGGTCGCTATGAGTTCGCTTTACAAGAAACGGGGCATCTACTACTATCAGGGCACAGATGAGGACGGAAACCGCATTCAGGAGGATGAGGAGTAAAACTTTCAGTTTAAAGGTTCCAGTTCACTTTCCAGTCATCGATTTGGCGGTAGGTCCGGAGAGCCATCGTCTCAGATCCCTGGGTAGAGAATCCGATGCCTTCGCCCCGTGGGTTCAGTGTCCGTACCATCTCATCGAGGGGAATTTTCACTGCCAGGATCCGAAAGTCATCCTCGTCCAACAGACGAACCGTTAGGAAATACGATGAGCTCAAGTCTGAGCGCCAAGCATTTTGGAGAGGGTCTGGATAGCCCTCGATTCGGAGCTTATACTTAATCTTTCCTGTGCTGTAGTCCGGTGTCCCATCGGGGCTTCGCTTGGGAACCCACTTGGTTGCAAGATGAAACGTCGCGTCGAGTGTCCGCACCTGGTTCGCAGGCCAGTAAAGTGGATCGCTGAATTTTTGGGCGGTCGCTTGCAACTGGTGCTGCCCTTCCTGGACCGCCTGGTATGAAAAGTATCCGACCATCCCGAGACCAAGAAAGAGCGCGACCGCTGTCAGAAATGCGGCTGCCGCCGTCGGTCCACTTGGAGGAAGCACATGGTCCCTCCATCCCGAAATTTGTTGAATCGAAAACCACTTGCCAGAAGGATCCTCTGTGTCCGACTCCGTCTCTGGGGGAGAGCCGGCAGGGAGAGATTCGGGGACATCGCCGTTTCGGCCATCCATGTCGTCACCCTGCATTGCGTCCGAGATATGTACGAGGTTACAGAAATGACTGCATGGCTTCCCTTTAGGCTATCCTTTGGACCATTGCGATAGCCCTGGGCGGCGGAGACGCAGTGACTTTTCGCCTACTCCACGGGGTGTGATGCTGTAGGGCGGGGGGACCGTCCTGGGTCGGTAGGTCCTGCCAGTAAGGACTGATCTCAGGCCCGAAAAAACTCGCTGCTGCCCGACATCCGGCGATCGCCCAGAATGCTGTGGGCGGCAAGGTTTTGGGGTGCTGAGGATTCACCTGTTCGAAAGGCGCCAGGCACTCAGGACGTTGCTCTGGATCCTTTAGAAGAGAGGGCCCGATCAGAGCGTCTCCTCGCGTGTACTAGGGGAAGATTCCTCCACGGCTCCTTTCGGTGCACCCGGCGACGGTAAGTAAGCGCTGAAGATGTAATCACATTGCTCATTAAGTGAATGGAGAGTGAATTGTTCCGGTCTGGGTGGGCGAGCTGCGGGCGCCCCCCGGCGGCGAGGACGACGTGGTAGGAATCCTTGGGGCAAAACGGGAGCATTTTCGCTCAATCGGTGCCAGCTTGTGCCCGGCAATTCCTCTGCTCGGATGGTCCGTTCCTCCCGTCGACCCCGAATGCGAGCAAGATGATTCCCGATCGATAACGCGAAGGCAGATGCATCGAGTTCTCATTTCCGGGCGTGCTTTCGTACCATGGCTCTCCGGGAAAAATTCTCCTCCTCCGTCCGCTCAGAAAATCCTTTAAGCTATGTCTTCTCTGCCGTCAGTAGGGATTCCGATGACATCTTCGTATGGGGGGTGGAGACGGGCCCTCCTTCTTGGCTTTGCGGTGGTGTTGAGCGTCCAGCCCGCCGCTGCGCAGTCCTCGCCCGTGGGGGCGGAGGCGAGCGCGAAAAAAATTGCGGGAGGCTTTGAGTTTACCGAGGGTCCCCTTTGGTATCGGGGGCGGCTGCTTTTCACTGATATTCCGGCCAGTACGGTCTACGAGTGGAGTCCCGAGGATAGCACCGGGGTGTTTCTTCGCCCGTCGGGACGTGCCAATGGCCTCGCAGTGGATCCGCAGGGACGCCTGCTGCTGGCACAGCACGACGGGCAAGTGGGGCGTCTGACGCCTGAAGGGACCGTTGAAGCGCTGATCCGGTCGTATCAGGGCAGACGTCTCAATAGTCCCAACGACCTGACCGTGGCCGATGAGGGAACGATTTACTTTACAGATCCGCCCTACGGCGTCTCAGATGAGGTGCGGGAACTGGACTTTTCGGGCGTCTATCGTCTCGGTCCAGACGGGCGCTTGACCCTGCTTACGAAGGCCTTCTCCCGGCCTAACGGGATTTGCCTGTCGCCCGACGGGGCGGTCCTGTACGTCAACGACTCGGCCGAGACTCTCATCCGGGCCTACGACGTGACGGAGTCGGGCACCCTGACGAACGGGCGGGTATTCGCGACCCCGGAGGCTGATGCCGACGGAACGACCGACGGCATGGCGGTGGATGTGAATGGCAATCTCTACACCACGGGGCCCGGGGGCGTCTGGGTCTATAGCCCCGACGGGGCCCTGCTCGACCGCATCTCGGTTCCGGTCCCGCCCACGAATGTCACCTTTGGTGGGCGGGATCACGCGACGCTCTTTATCACGGCCCAGACCCACGTGTACCGCGTGCCCACTCGCATTCCGGGGGCGCAGTACCGCGAATGAAGGACGCCCCTTTTTCGAATCGACGTTTGCATTCAATCCCCCGCAGACACTCATGCACGTACTCGTAATTGGGGGCACTGGGACGATTGGCAGTGCCGTAGTTAACCTCCTGACAGATTCATGCGACGTAACGGTTGCCGGGCACACGAGCGGGGAGGTCCAGGTGGACCTCGCGCGTGCCGAGTCGATCCGACAGCTCTACGACGCCGTGGGCCCCGTGGACGCTGTACTGTCCTGTGCGGGCGAGGCGGCGTTTGGGGCCCTTCCCGATCTGAGTGACGATGACTTTTCTAAGAGTCTGTCCAACAAACTCATGGGGCAGGTCAATCTCGTGCGTCATGGTCTCGATGCGGTGCGGGATGGGGGTGTGTTCACACTTACGAGCGGTGTGCTGAGTCAAGAGCCCATGCCCGGCAGCGCGGCTATCAGTCTCGTCAACGCCGGCATCGAGGGGTTCGTGCGGGCCGCCGCGCTGGAAATGCCACGCGATCTCCGGGTGAATGCGGTGAGCCCGCCCTGGGTTGCGGAAACCCTGGAGGCGATGGGGAAAGACCCAGAGGGGGGACTTCCGGCCGCGATGGTGGCCAAGGCCTACCGAGAGAGCCTGGAGGGGGACATGACAGGGACCACGATCGATGCGCGGGAGAGGGCTTAGTTCGGGGGCGATTTCGCTGGGGGATCATGTCCCTTGCACATAATTCCGGTAGGGGATTGGTTTGAGGCGTTGCGGAAAGGCTTGGGGGGAATACCAGCTATTTCCTATACTACGCGTGTATTAACGCCGTCGTCCTCTCCGCCTGCGGCGATGTGCTGCCGCTCCCACCTGCTTTTATCTGCTTTGTCTGTTATGAGTCGTCGTTTTCTGCTGGGCATCATTGTGCCGCTGCTTGCCATGGGGGCTTTGGGGTGCCAATCCTCCCCGGAGGCCCCTAGCTCCACCCCCCCAACCAGCATCGATGGGGTGGGCGAGCCGAGCTGGGTGGAGGGCACCACCGTGTACGAGGTCTTTATCCCCGACGCATCGGAAGAGGGCACCTTCCGGGGCCTCATTGGGCGCCTCGACGAAATTCAGGACATGGGCGTCAATACACTCTGGCTCATGCCCATTCATCCCATTGGGGAAGAGCGACGGAAGGACGACATCGGACCGCTTGGATCCCCGTATTCGATCCAGGACTACTACGACGTCAACCCCAACTACGGCACCAAGGAAGACTTCCAGGCCCTCGTCGATTCGGTTCATGCCCGCGACATGCACATTATTATTGACCTGGTGGCCAACCACACGGCCTGGGACCATCCGTGGCTGGAGGACCACCCCGACATGTACACCGACGGCCCCATCAATGGCTTCACGGTCCCGGTGCTCAATGGAGACACCACTGATTGGACGGACGTCGTGGAGCTGGACTTCGACAACCCTCGGACGCGGCAAGAGATGATCGACATCATGCAGTATTGGGTGCGGGAGTTCAACATCGACGGCTACCGCTGCGACGTGGCCCACGCCGTGCCCCTCGACTTTTGGGAGAATGCGATCGACTCCGTGGAGACGCACAAGGAGGTGTTCATGCTGGCCGAGGCGGCCGAGCCGGAGATGCACGAGGTAGGCTTTGACCAGACCTACGCTTGGCCGTTTTACGGAGCCCTGAAACGGGTGTGGGAACAGGACGCGCCGGTACATACGCTCGCGACACAGGTGGACACAACGCTCTCAAACCTTCCGGGGGCGGGGGAGCGCCTGCGCTTTACCACCAACCACGATGAGACGATGTGGGACGCGCCGCCGCCGGCCCTTTTTGGGGGGCTAGAAGGATCGCAAGCGGCCTTCGTGCTGGCCACGAGCATGCCAGGGGCTCCGCTCGTTTATAATGGCCAGGAGTTGGGCGTCACGGATTCCGTCTCCTTCTTCGACCGCACGCCTTACGACTGGGCACAGGATCCGCCGATCAGGACCTTCTATCGGGACTACCTCACGTTCTACCGCAACAGCCCGGCCCTCCAACGTGGGGACCTGACGGTGCGCACGCCGAAGGCGGAGGACGTGCTCATCTACGAACGGGCGACGGACGAGCAAACAGTGGTCATCGCGGTGAATGTGCGCGACGTGCTGACGCAAGTGCGCGTTCCGGACGCTTATGACCAGGAAACCCTCACCGATGTACGGACAGGCGAGTCAGTCGGAGGCAAAGCGTTGACGATGGACGCCTACGACTACCGAATCCTGCGGGTGGAAGAGTGAGAGCGTGGAGACACGCGAATTGAAGCGGGGGTGTGGTCTTCTGAGGGATGGACCGTGGCGGGGACGGTGTTTGGTCGTGATGCTTTCTGTGCTCTCCGTCCGCTGCACTCATGGTGCCTCCCGACGACACTGAGGACACCCCCGACCGTGAGGTGGCATCGGCGGCCGCCTCCCCGCTCGTGGACCTCGATCTCTGGCTTCTTTTTGCCGTCACCCTAGTAGGGGTCGGCAATGTCTCCAGCGTATCGCCCGCCTTTCCGCAGGTCGTGGAGGTGTTCGGCATCTCGCGGGCCGAGGTGGGCTGGGTGGTCACAGCCTATTCGCTGCCCGGCGTTCTCAGCGCGCCGCTCGCTGGCATTGGGGCCGACCGACTCGGACGGAAACGGGTATTGGTGCCTACGCTGTTCGTCTTTGGGATTGCCGGTGGGGCCTGTGCGCTGGCGCGCTCGTTTCCCGTTCTGCTCGGGCTGCGGGCGGCGCAGGGCCTCGCGGCGGCGCCTCTCGTGGGGCTCGCCATCACGATCATCGGCGACCGGTACGAGGGCACGACCCGTGCTACAGCGGTCGGGTACAACGCCACGGCCCTCAACGTGGGCACGGCGGCGTACCCGGCCATTGGAGGAGTTCTGGCGGCCATTGCGTGGTACGTGCCGTTTGCGCTGCCCCTTTTGGCCCTGCCCGTGGGGGCGGCGGTGGTGTGGCGACTGGAGGCCCCGGCGGTGGACCGTCAGGGGGAGGCGGAGAGGTTTGGGGGATACCTGAGAAAAGTGGTGGGACGACTGCGAGACCGCCGTGTATTTGGGCTTCTGGTCGTCAACTTCGGCATTTTCATACTCATCTTCGGGGCTTTTCTCACGTACGTTCCCGAGCTGCTCGAGACCCAATTTGGCGCCGCTTCCGTCGCGGCAGGGGCCGTGTTGGCCGTGGCGTCGGTATCCAGCGCCCTCGTAGCCACACAGCTCGGGCGTCTCACCACGTGGGTCGCGCCCCGCCGGCTCATTCAGGGCTCACTCCTCATCGATGGGGTAGCACTTGTGCTCATGCCCCTCGCGCCCAATGTGTGGGGCGTGGGGGCGGCGTCGCTGCTCTATGGGGTGGCACAGGGCCTCAACCAACCCGCGCTGCAGACCCGTCTCACGGAACTGTCGTCGGAATCCTCACGGGGCATCATTCTGTCGCTGAACGGCACGGTCCTGCGTCTCGGGCAGGCCGTCGGCCCGCTTCTACTGGGACTTGCTCTCGTCTGGGGAGACATTGAAACGGTGTTCTACACGGCGGCAGCGATTGCACTGGTCGTAGGGATAGGAGCAGTGAGTCTCCTTGGGACCGAATAACGTCGTCCCCTCGTGTTCCCGATGGGTACCGCCGTCGTCTTGCGCGGCGATGTGGCGTGCGTGGGCACGCACCGCCGTGGAGCCCCCGGGCTACTCCTGGGAATGTTCGGGCCACTACTTCGAGGCCACCTTCTCCTGCGCCCGCTGGAGAGCGGCCCGCGCGTTCACGATGGCCCCGGTATCGGAGAGCGTGCCGAACGGTACGGGGGCTCCGCCACCGGGCGGATTCACCATCTGGTCCGGATAGCGCGTGGCCGTGTCGAGGATGATGGAGCGCACCTCGGCGGCCGAGAGGGAAGGATAATAGGCCATCATGAGAGCGGCCAGTCCACTCACCATCGGGGCGGCCATGCTCGTGCCGTCGTTCCGCTCATACTTGTTCTGGGGGACGGTGGAGTAGATCGACTGGCCGGGGGCGAAGACATCCACCCGCTCGGCCCCGTAGTTGCTGAATGGAGCGGCCAATTGCTTGTCACCTTTCCAGGACGAGGCCCCGACCTCAATCCACCGCCGCGCCTGGCCGCCGTCCTGGTAGTAGGGAGAGGGAAAGTTCTCGGTCGAGTCCACGTTGGCCCCGTCGTTGCCGGCGGCGTGCACCATGAGGACCCCCATCGAGTCGGCGTACTGCACGGCGGCGTCCACGACGTCCTTGTGGGGCGAGTAGGACTTGCCAAAGCTCATGTTAATGACGTCGGCCCCGTTGTCGACGGCGTAGCGGATGGCGTTGGCCACGTCCTTGTCGCGCTCGTCGCCGTTGGGGACGGTGCGGACGGACATAAGCTGGACCCCACGAGCGATCCCTTTGATGCCGAGGCCGTTCTGTCGCGTGGCCCCGATAATTCCGGCGACGTGCGTGCCGTGCGAGGCATCGGGGCCCACCACGTCGTTGTTGCCGTACTGGCGCTCGGTTTTGTCGGAATAGTCGTCCCCCACTTTAGGACGCGGGTTGAAGTCCGGATTGTAGTTATACTCCACCTGCCGTCGGAGCTGATCCTTGTAGTCCCGCAGGTCGGAGGGCGTAAGGCCCTGGTCATAGAAGTACTGGAGGGTCTTCTTGGCCCGACGCACGTCCTGGCTGGGACTCGAGACGTCGCGGATTGAGGCCTGCGTGAGGGTGTCCGTCTCCAGGTGGGTTCTCAGAATTTGGGCCGACGTTTCAACGGCAGTCTGGGCCTGCCGCACCCGCTTGAGACGCCGCTCAGCCTGCTGGCGCTTCTTCTGAAACGTGCCCTTGATGTCCTGGTAGCGCTGGTACTGCGCTCGCTCGTCGGGGGCCACCGCCGCCGAGTCGACGCCCTGGAAGCGCGCGCGGAGGTCGACGTAGATGCGCGTGAGCTCATACGTGTCCTGGTTGACATTCTGGCCGTCCGGTCCTCCGATGAAGTTCCAGCCGTGCACGTCGTCGACGTAGCCGTTGTCGTCGTCGTCCACCCCGTTGCCCGGCACCTCGTCGGCGTTGGTCCAGGCTTCTGCTGTAAGGTCCTCGTGGTCAATGTCGATGCCCGAGTCGATGATGGCGACCTGCACGGTGTCGCGGGGCGCGTGGCCCCGTAGCACGGACCGGTAGGCCGCCCGGGTGTCGAGGCCGGGGCCACTGCGCGGCACGCGGTCAAGGTGATACCAGTCCTCCGGGGCGGTTGACGGCGCCGGGGCGGTTGACGCGTCCGCGTCCGGCTCGCCCGGGCGAGGGGATTCCGAGGCCGGCGTCTCAGTGGCAGACGTCGTTGTCGTCGTGTCGGGAGAGGAGGACGCGGGGGCCGTGGTGGAGCGGCTCCCGGAGCAGCCCACCAGGAGGAGCGCGACGAGCAGGGGGAGAAGCGTAAAGACCTGTTTCATCAAAGTGGGGTGCTGTGGGAAGGAGAGCGAGGGGCAGGGTTACGCCACGACGGGGCCCTGCAGGTCACGCTGAAGTTTGGGGGAGGGGCCCAGGTGTTCGTCCCGAAATCCGCCCAGGTCGTCGATCGTCTCGTCCGAGAGGCGCTCCACGAGGGCATCAACGGCCGGGCCGCCCATGAGGAGGGGAAGGTGGGTGAGTATCATCTCGGTGCCCATACAGTGGGCCATCACCTGGTACTCCGCAAGCTCCTGCCGTGGTGTGTCGTGTACCACGCAGTGGCGCGTCCAGTCGCTCGGATCCGGCGATTCGGCGTCCAGAAGCCGGCCGGCGCGCTCGGCCAGGTTCACGTGCTCGGCCAAGTAGGCCCGGCACCGCCGCGTTGAGAGATCCGAAAAAGACTGCCGCATGGTGGCGTGGCAGTCCATGCACAGTGCGTACTCGAAGACGGTCTCCTGCACGTCGTACGCCTCGTACTGGCGGTAGCCCTTCTCGATCAGGTACTCGGTCTCCCCGTCCAGTAGCGGCCGGTCGCAAGCGAGACACGTGGACATGGGCTCCTCGGTCTCGATCGAATAGAACGACTTGGGAATCGGGATGCGTTCGGGGCGCACAGAAAGAGCAAGGTGGGTGGGAAAGCGCGCGAGCACGCCGTTTGGAGAAAGCGCGACGATTCACTTGTAAATGCGAGTCCCTGGGAGGTTCGGGGGCTGGACCCGCAAAGAGAACACTTCGTGCAACTTCTTCAACCGAGTCCTCCATAGGTGTCCCATATTCTCATGACTGACTACCGCCGCGGCTTTGAGAGCCTACAGCACGAGGTTTACGAGCCGGCGCTTCCGGTGGAGGGGGATTTGCCAGACTGGCTGACGGGCACCCTTCTCCGCAACGGTCCCGCACAGTTCGGTGTGGGGGACCAGGCTTACAACCACTGGTTCGATGGGCACGCCATGCTCCACGCGTTCCGGATGGTGGATGGCACGGTTGAGTACCGCAATCGCTTCGTCGCGTCGAAGAGTCGGCAGGAAGCCCTCCGACAGGGAGAGATCGTCCGGTCCGAGTTCGCAACGGATCCCTGTATGTCGATTTTTGGTCGGGTGATGAGTATGTTCGACCCGCAGCCGACGGACAATGCCAGCATCAACGTCGCCCGCCTTGACGACGCCTACGTCGCTCTTACCGAGACGCCCCTCCCGGTGCGGTTCGATCCAGAGACGCTGGAAACCGCGGGCGTGGTGGCGTTCGAGGACGACATTGATGTGGATACCTCGACGGCTCATCCCCACGTGGAGCCCGAGACGGGACGCACCCTCTCATATGCGGCATCGTTCGGACGCCCGTCCGAGTACAAGATCCTTGGGGTACCGCCGGGCGAGGCCACGCGGAAGGTCGTGGCGCGTCTCAACGTGGACCGTCCTAGCTACATGCACAGCTTTGGGATGACGGAGCGGTACGTGATCCTCTCCGAGTGGCCGCTGGTGGTGAACCCGCTGGATCTGCTTCTCCGGGGGAAGCCCTTCATCGAAAACTTCGAGTGGCAGCCCGAGCGCGGGACCCGCTTCCGCGTCTTGCGCAAGTCCGATGGGGCGGAGGTGGCCACGTGCCCGGCTGATCCGGCATTTGGATTTCACCACGTCAACGCGTTTGAACGGGGTGACGAGGTGGTCTGCGACATCGTGACCTACCCCGACGCGTCCATCATCGACGACCTGTACCTCGATCGTCTCCGGAGCGATGCCCCTACGCCCGGGACCGGTTACCTTCACCGCTACCGACTGCCTCTCGACGGGGGATCGGCACCCTCGACCCTGCAGAGCGAGGAGCGCATAGAGCTGCCCCGGATTCACGACGGGCACGCCACCTCGCAGCCGTACCGGTTCGTCTATGGGGTTGGGACCCACACGCCAGGCAATTTTACCGATCAACTTGTGAGGATGAACGTGGAGACCGGCACCGTCCAGACCTGGCACCAAGACGGCACCTATCCTGGGGAGCCGGTCTTCGTGCCGCGGCCGGGTGGCACCGACGAGGGCGACGGCGTGGTGCTGTCCGTCGTGCTCCACCCGACGGAGGAGCGTTCGTTCTTGCTCGTGCTCGACGCGGACTCCTGGACCGAGCGAGCGCGTGCGACGGTGCCCCACGCCGTTCCGTTCGGCTTTCACGGCCAGTTTTTTGGAGCGCCCACCCGTGATTCCTGATCGTTGCGGCCCCGTTAAACTCTGCCGCAGGGCGTGTCGAGTTGATTACGATCCACCCGAACCACGTCTTCGACCGGGTAGGTTCCTGAAGTCATCTTCCTTTCTTTCGGAACCGTCCCGTCGCGCCGTGGTCCCCGATTTCTTGTTACCCGAGTGGGTGCCCAACGCCCATCCACTCATCGTACACTTTCCCATCGCGCTCATTTTCGTGGCCGCGGCGGCCGATGCGCTGGCCCTTTGGCTGGGGGAGCGGTGGGCCACCGGGCGGGAGGTGGCAACCGGCCTGTACGCCGCGACCGGTCTGAGTGCTATCGTGAGCTACTACAGCGGCACTTGGGCGGTCGGGACGGTCACCATTGCCACCCCGGAGGCGGCCCAAACGCTCTCCACGCATGCCTCATGGGCGTGGTACACGATGATCACCACGGCAGGGTACGCGGCGGTGCGGGCCGTGGGGCTGTTCGTGCCGGCGGTGCGCTCCCGGCGCCTCCTCCACGTGCTTTTCTTTGTGGTGGGAGTGGGCATGCTCTTCCCGCTCTCCAAAACCGGCGAAAACGGTGGCGAAATGGTGTACCGGCGGGGGGTGGGAGTGACACAGACCCAGGAACTGCCCGACGATCCCTCAACGGCAGGTCCCGACTCGACGCGACAAGACACGGCGCAGGCGCCCCGCTGATACAGCCCGCGCGGTGCCTAAAACGCCGCGAGGTCCCGTGCGGCCTCCAGAATGCCTTCGTCGCTCGGCAGTACGGCCCGTTCCAGGGAGTGGGCGAAGGGAATGGGCGAAAAGTCGCCCGCGACGCGGCGGATGGGGGCATCGAGGTGTTTGAACGCGTCGTCCCCGATCCGTGCACAGATCTCGGCACCGAAGCCGATGAACTCGTGGTCCTCGTAGACCACGAGCACGCGATTCGTCTTTTTCACCGATTCCAGGATCGTTTCCGAATCGAGGGGCATGATGGTGCGAAGATCCACGACTTCCACGTCTACGCCCTCGTCCTCAAGCTCTTTCGCTGCGTTGAGGGACTTCTGTGTCATCATGCCGTAGGTGACGATCGTCATGTCCGACCCCTCCCGGGCAATGCGTGCCTCGCCGAACGGCAGTGTGTAGTGCTCCGGCGGCGTGGGCGTGCGGGCTGAGGCGGCGCGGTAGAGCGCCTTGTGCTCGAGAAAGAGCACGGGATCCTCTGAGCGGATGGCCGTGGCCAGGAGGCCCTTCGCGTCCGCGGCGGTGGAGGGGAGGGCCACCTTGAGGCCGGGGGTGTGTCCAAAGATGGACTCGATGTTCTGCGAGTGGCAGAGGCCCCCGTGGATGTAACCCCCACAGGGCACGCGGATCACCATGGGACAACTCCAGTCGCCGTTGGAGCGGTAGCGGAAGGGGGCCACCTGATTGCGCAACTGCTGCATCGCCGGCCAGATATAGTCGGCAAACTGGATCTCCACCACCGGCGTGAAGCCGCTCGCCGCGTAGCCCACCGCGGTGCCAACGATGGAGCCCTCCGCCAGGGGCGAGTTGAAGCAGCGGTCCTTGCCAAACTCGGCGGTCAGTTCCTTCGTCGCGGTAAAGACCCCGCCCTTGTCACCGGCCACGTCCTCGCCGTAGACGATGATCGACTCGTCGCGCGCCATCTCCTCCTTGAGCGTGCGGTTGATCGCGTCGACCATCACCATCGGCTCCGCGTCCGCGTCGATGTCGGCCTCCGAGTTGTAATCGATGTCGAGGTCGCCCTCGAAGAAGACATGGTCAGTGGCCGTTTCGGGCACGGGATCGTCCTGCTGTTTGGCCCATTCGGCGGCCTCGTCCACCTCCTCGTGCACCTCGCTTCGCATGGCTTCGACCTCGTCTTCCGTGACAAGGTCCGCGTCCACAAGCCGCTTCTCCAACCGGGCAATCGGGTCGATCTTGCGGTCGGCCTCTAGCTCGTCGGGGGTGCGGTATTTGGTGTGGTCGTCCGAGGAGGAGTGGGGAAGGAGGCGCACCACATCAGCCACGAGACAGACCGGCCCGTTGCCGTCGCGGATGTGCTGGATCGCGGCCTGCGCGGCGGAGGCGCTGGCGAAGAAGTCGGTGCCGTCCACCCGCATGCGACTGAGCCCTTCGTAGCCCGCGGCCAACTTGTACGGCGTGCCGCCGGCCGTCTGCTCGTCGATGGGCACACTGATGGCGTACTTGTTGTCCTGCACCAGGAAGAGGGCAGGGGCCTGCTCACGGGCCGCCCAGTTGAGGGCCTCGTGGAAGTCGCCCTGAGAGGTGGCCCCGTCGCCGCACGAGATGTATACGTAGTTGTTCTCCTCCCGCTGCTGGATGGCAAATCCGAAGCCCACGCCCGGATTAAACTGCGCGCCTACCGACGACGCCGTGGTCATTACGTTCAGGTGCTTTAACCCAAAGTGCTCGGGCATTTGGCGCCCACCGGAGTTGGGATCGTCGGCCTTGGCCAAGTGGGCAAGCAACGCCTCTCGCGGCGTCATGCCCAGCGAGAGCGCCATGCAGAGATCTCGATAGTAGAAGCAGAACCAGTCGTGTCCCGGCCCCTCCCCAGGGCGCGAGTACCGACTAATGGCCGACTGGACGGCCTCGTGCCCGGCGCACCCGATATGGAAGTGGCCCTTGCCCTGCTTCAGCAGTGTCATCATCTTCTCGTCGAGCCGCCGCGAGAGCATCATCGTCCGCAGCCGGTGCCGCAGGTCGTCGGGGTCAAAATCGGCAGTCGTCAGTTCGTCGATTTCGATCGACCCGTCCGACTCGATAGAGGGAATCTGGGGAATCGCGGCGTGGCCGTCCCCGTGCATCAAGTCATCCACGGGAATCTGCTCCTCAGTCGTCTTCTCAGCGGCTTCTCCATCGGCGGATGGCGCGCCGTCCGGCGCATTGGCCTCGGCGGCGTCCGCCGCCGTCGAGTCCGGAGAAGACGCTTCGGCGTCAAGGTCGGAGTCGTTCGTGTTTTGCATGGGAGGAAGAGCCATTGATCGAAGCCATCGGAAGGGCGGTGCGCCTCGGGGCAGTTGACGGGCCGGCGATCGGGGCACAACCGATCCGACGACCCATCCGAGCGCGATGCGCGACCGGCGAGAAAAGAACGTTCAACGCACACGTAAAGAACGGCCCTTTGCGGTGCCGGATCCGTCGGTCGAAAGCGCTTCCGAAACAAAGGCAAGAGCACAGGGGACGTGCTCAGTTGCGCTCGGATTCAGGGCCTATGAAAGCTCTCCCGACCCGAAAAGATTCAATCTCAGGGGGCGCACGTTCGAATTTTGGAACGAGGTGCACGTGCCCCTCGGGCGGCGGCCCATTTCCGGGTGTGGTGTGAGTCAGGCCGGTGTCGCCTCGCCTTCCAGGGCGTCCCGGTTCCAGTCTCCAAGATCAGCGGCCACTTCGTACGTATCCTGGAGAAAGGCAAGGAGCGCCGCGTCAGGATCGTCGGCCGTTCGCACGGCCTCGTAGGGGAGCACAAATTCGCCCATTTCGTCGAGGTAGTAGGCGGGCGCAGGCTGCACCGCGTGCTCGGGAAAGCTGTCCGGCTCTGGATAGGCGTACGAGTAGAACGCCGCCTCGCCCAGGCCTGTCCCCGGCCAGAACCCCGTGCTCGATAGCTCCTTCGAGTAGGCCTCCTCCATCACCCAATCGGGGCAGTTGGGCACGCCTCCGGGATGCCGCGGCGCGTCCCGACCGGAAAAGCGCGTAACGGCCAGGTCGAAAGCCCCCCAGAAGAAATGCACCGGGCTTACCTTGCCGGTAAATCGGGCACGGAAGGCGGTGAACACGCGGTCGGCCTGCACGAGGGCCCGCCAGAAGCGCCGAACCGTCTCGGCGTCATAGCTGGCGTGGCGTTCGTCCTCGGGAAACGGCTCGATGGGATCGGGCACCTCCACGGGCTTCGGGAAGATCTCGATCTCAAGGTCGAGGGCAGTAAGCGCGTCCATGAGCGTGTGGTAGAACGTGGCCACCGACATGGGCTCTAGGGGGAAGCCGTGCTCCTCACCGGCGGAAGTCGTGATGCGCAGCGCATGGTCGAGGAAATCGAAATCGAGGGCAAAGGTCCGCGGGCCGTACGGAATGGGGGAGGTGGTGAGGCCACGGGGCGTTACGTAGAGGGCCGATCCCCACGAGTGGTTGATCCACGGCCCACGCTCCAGCCGGACCTTACCCACGATCTGGGTCCACATGTGGAGCGTCTCGAAGGTCTCCTCCCAGTCGGCGAGTGGAGGAAGTTTGGGCCAGGCGGCACCACGGGCGTTTCGGTTTTGCGAGTCGGCAGACTGCTTCGGGACGCTGACCATGGGCGGATCGATATCTTTGGGGGGGAAACGGGACGGTCTGCCGAGGCTACGTTTGATGGATCTGCGGAGCGGGGCAGGGCGGCCTCGATCTCCGTACGCTTTTCCTCCGTCGACGGCGGAAGCACGAGGAGCGGGGCAGGTTCTCGTCGGTCGCAAAGCCCCGCCCGTCGGTTGCCAGTTCGAGGAGTCCCCGCCCAGTTCTTCGAAATATACAGACGTGAACTAGAACCGATCAAGCTGCGGGGCCGATTGAAGGCCTATGCTCCCGATCCGCTGTCGCAGGGCCCGCTCCCGTTGCGTGTCGGGCACGCCTCGATTGACGCTCTCCTTGACGAGGTGCATCCCGTGCACGCCGGCATAGAAAGCGACGTTCTCTTGTGGATCGCCGGCGACTGCCGTGGCCCAAAGGGAGGGCCTCGCCAGGAGGGATGAGGGCAGTGGAAAAGAGAGGGAGCGAATGAAAGAGTCGGAGGAATCGCCCACGAGGCCGGGAAATAAGGAAGTACTCAGGCGGCAGTAGTGCCTCCTGGCGTGTGGCCACCGGGAGGAGGCGGCGCGTATCGCCCCGCCCCCGCAGTCGTCCTGGCGTGTCAGGGTCGGGTTTCAGCTACGCTTCCACAACTTCCGGTTCTGGTTCAGACTCGTAGGGAAGCTCAAACCAGAAGCGCGTGCCCCGACCCTTCGTGCTCTCCACGTGAATCTCCTCCCCGTGGGCCTGGAGAATCTGCTTCACGATACTCAGTCCCAGTCCGGTGCCGCCACTCTCGCGCGAGCGATCGGGGTCGACCCGGTAGAAGCGCTCAAAGATCCGATCGAGATGATCCTCGTCGATGCCCTGGCCGGTGTCGACGATCTCAATGCGCACCTTGTCGAGGCGTCGCTGTAGTCGACATCGCACCGACCCGCTGCCCGTGTACGCGATGCCATTCTCGATCAGATTGGTCAGCACCTGCCGGATGCGCGAGCGGTCGGCCCGAACAAAAAACTGGGGCACGTCGGCCTGTAGGTCGAGCCCCTTTTCCTCGGCTTTCGGGCGCAGCATTTCGGTCACCTCGTTCACCAGGTCCTTCAGGTCAAATACCGACCGGTTGATGAGGTCCTCGCGGTATTCGAGGCGCGCGATGTCGATGAGGTCGTTGAACAGGTTCTGGAGCCGGTTCAGGTTTGTAAGGGCCTTCTCGGCGTACATCTTCCGCTGGTCATCGTCAAGGCCCGGGGTGCCCAGAGCTTCCAGGTACCCGCTGATGGAGAAGATAGGGTTGCGAACCTCGTGGGAGACGTTCCCAATGAACTCGCTTTGGAGCCGAGTCATGCGCTCCAGTTCATCAATCTTCTCCCGGAACGCGTCGGAGGCCCGGTTCAGGCTCTCGGCGAGGTCCTGAAATTCGGCCGCGCGGGAGTCGACCCGAATCTTGCCCGCGAACTCGCCGTCCGCCACCCGCCGGGCCGTATCGCTGATACGGGTGAGGGGCGTGGTGACCTGGTAGGCCGCGATGAAGCTGCCGATGAGGGACAGCATGAGGGCCAGGATCATTCCCAGAACCAGCACGACCTGCGAGCGTCGGGCAAGGTTGTAGAGGGGCGGTGGGGGCTGGCCCACCTGTACAATTAGGTTGGCCGTGGGACGGTACAGGGTCGCCACGAAAAACGGTTCTCCTTCCGCGTTTTCCAGGTAAGTGAACCGCGCGCTTTCAGCCTCCATGGTGCGGAGGGCCGACACGTCGGCGAGGCTGTCGGCGGGGAGGGGGTGGGGCGTCTGCGCCGACGGCCGGTAGGTGGTGTCGGGGGTGACGAGGGCGATGCTCAGGTCACTGAGCTCCGTGAGGTTGTCCACGATTCGGTGCCGCCGCTCGGGGCTTGGCTCCTGGGCCACCTGCACCGCAATGCGATCGGCCTGATCCTGCAGCGTTTGCTGCATGGAGGTCCGCATCTCGCCCCGCAGCACGAGCACTACGTACAGGCCAACCCCCACCACGGCCACCCCCACGAACAGTGCGAACGTAAGCACCATCCAGGTCTGGGTGGAGGCCCGACGCGGGAGGAGGAAGTCCCAAATCGACCGGAAAACAGACATACGACGCCTACAAAAGACGACTCCCGCAAATCAACGCGAGCGGGGACGAAGCCTAAGCTTCGGCCGACTCTTCTTCCTGCACGAATCGGTAGCCCACACCCCGAACGGTCTGAATGTGCTTGGCAAAGTCCCCGAGCTTCTCCCGCAGGTTCTTGATGTGGGCGTCCACGGTGCGCTCGGTCACCATCATTGCATCCTTCCAGATGGTTTCGAGCAGTTGCTGCCGCGTGAAGGCCTTGCGGGGGTGTCGTACGAGGTAGCGGAGCAGCTCGAATTCAGTGAGGGTGAGCCCCAGGTCTTCACCGTTCAACTCGGCCCGGTACTCATCCTCGTAGATCTTGAGGCCGTCTACTTCGAGGATGCTGCTTTCCTCCACGCCGGAGCGTCGCAGAACGGCCTTCACGTGGGCCACGAGTACCTGCGGCGACACGGGCTTGGTGAGGTAGTCGTCGCCCCCAAGCATGAGCCCCTCGATCTGGTCCTCCTCCTCAGTCTTAGCGCTCAGAAAGACGATCGGAATCTCTTCGGTTTCCACGCGAGAGCGCAACTCTTTGCACACCTCGTAGCCGTCCACGCCGGGGAGCATGATGTCCAGAACGATTAGGTCCATGCTGCCCGAGGCTTTCTCAAGGGCTTCTTCGCCATCGAAGGCGGTGTGGACGGTGTATCCTTCTTCCTCAAGGAAATGGCCCACCACTTCAACGACGTCCTTTTCATCGTCGACAACGAGGACGTCAATGTCGCTGGGGTCTGCGGTAATTGGCATTGGTTAAAACGGGTTTTTGGATGAAAGAAGACTTATACTACTGTTTGGCTGGCATGGAAAAACGTCTACATCATCAGCCGAAGTTGTATGCAAAAGCCACATGACGGGATGCGGGTTGTTCGTCGTGGCTCGTCTTACAATTGTAACGATGTTGTGTGTCGGTCGGTCTCTTCGGGTGGTGGTACCGTCGAGGCAGAGTCGGGCGCTGGGGGGGAGACGTAGCGACGGGGCACTCGGGGGGACACCTTGCAGCAAATTTCGTACGGGATGGTCTCGCTCCACTGCGCCACGTCGTAGACGGTAGGGCCCGAGGGGCCGAAGAGCACAGCCTCGTCGCCAAGGGTGACTTGGTTTGCTGGGGGGTGCCCCGGCGGTCCAAGATCAATCATACACATATCCATGCAAATCGTGCCCACCACCGGGCACGTGGTGTCATTGATGCGCACGGAGGCGCGTCCCGAACAGAGGCGGGGGTAGCCGTCGCCATACCCGATGCCAAGAGTGGCAATGCGGGTGCGTCGGGGGGCTTGCCACTCGGCGCCGTACGAGATGGGAGTGCCCGCCGGCACCGTCTTGAGTTGCGTGACGCGGGCCTGAAGTTGCATGGCGGGGCGCAGATCAAGACGGGCGGCCAGTTCCGATGTGGCCGCCAGCCCGTAGAGAGCGATACCGCTCCGGACGAGGGACGGTGAAAAGTTGAGGGCCGACTCCCCGAGCGTCAAGAGAGCCCCAGTGTTCGCAGCGTGCACGTGCTGCACCTCTGTGCCGTGTTCCGCCACCACCGCCTCAAACCGCTCCAGTTGGGTGTGGGCAAAGGAACTGCCGGGTGCGTCTGCGGTCGCGAAGTGGGTCCAAAGACCGGCTAGGGTGACCCCCGACGCATCGTTCAGGCGCGACAGGACGGCAGGTGCATCGTCCGGAGACAGTCCGAGGCGGCCCATGCCCGTGTCGACCAACACATGGACCCGGAGCGGGGCCCGCGGACGGGCATGATGCACCACGGCCGCGGCCACGTCGGCCGACGGCACCGTAACGTCCAGATTGTGCTCTGCGTACCGGGGCAGTTGGGCGGGAGCCGGGGCGCCGAGCACGAGGATGCGAGCGGTGTGGCCGGCTTCACGGAGGCGAATGCCCTCTGCCAGCCGGGCCACCCCAAAGTACTCGATCCCTTCGTGGGCCAGCGCTCGGGCAACCGGGCAGATTCCGTGGCCGTACGCGTCCGCCTTGACCACCGCCATCAGTTCCGCCTCCCTGGCCTGATCTCGAAGCACCCGGGCGTTGTGGCGAACCGCCCCCAAGTCGACGGTAGCGGTTACCGGGGAGAAATTGGCGCGGTCGGATGACGGGTCGATGGCGAACGGGGCTCGCTGTGCGAGACGACGAAGATCGGCAAGCCTATGGTAGACACCTGTTCGGCGGATGGTTCCCGGATTGGAGGCGGCCCGGGGAATAAGCCGGAGGCCTCGCCGTTCCGAAAACCTGGCTCCGCCACGGCGGTTGGGGAATCCGTCCCGTCTGTCATACACTGTGAACTTCCCAGCTGTATCCCCAGGCGGTCTCTGGCTGCCCGACGTTGCTTCTAGTCACTCATTTCCCTCTCAGCGATGCGTCGCACCATATTCGTCCTCACCCTTATTCTCGTTGGTTCCGGGGCGATGGGCCTTGCCCAGGCACAAGAACCACCTGCATTAACCCTGGAAAATATTCACGCCGCGTCCACCTTCCAGCCCGAGTCGTTTCAGGGGGGCAAGTGGGCCCAGGAAGGTCCTATCATTACCTACATCGAATCCGCCGATACCGCCGACGCGACCCACCTCATGCGCTACAATCTGCGAACCGATGAGCGGACGCGGGTGATTGACGGCACCAACCTGTACGCGGAGGACGTGGATCGGATTGTACCCATCCAGGACTATGCGTTTAGCGGCGCGGGCGACAAGGTCCTCATCTACACGGACTCGAAGGAGGTATGGCGCGCCAATACCAAAGGCTTCTACTACGTGTACGACCTCGACGCGCAGACGCTGACCCCGGTGGCCGACCGGGACGACGGGTACCAGATGTTCGCGAAGTTCAATCCCTCGGCCACGAAGGTGGCGTTCGTGCGGCAGCGCGACCTCTACGTCGTTAACCTAGCGACGGGCAACGAAACGGCCCTGACCGCCGACGGCAGTGACGGAGAAATTATCAACGGCACCTTCGACTGGGTGTATGAGGAAGAGTTTGGAGTTCGGGACGGATGGCGGTGGAGCCCCGACGGCGACCGCATCGCGTTCTTCAAGCTCGACGAGTCGGAGACTCGGTCGTTTCCACTGATGAATAACACGACCCGCTATCCGGAAATCACACAGTTTCGGTACCCGAAGGCCGGAGAGATGAACAGTGAAATCAAGATTGGGGTGGTCGATCTCTCAGCGGTAGACTCGTCCCAAACCGGGCAGCCGCAGGCCACGCGCTACTTTGACACGCAGACGTGGGATCCCGGGCTCACGAAGGCGGAAGAGGCCTCGGATCCGCACGAGTACATCGCCCGCATGGGCTGGACCCCCGAGATTGGGGGTGAGCACCGCGTCTGGATGTTTCGCCTCAATCGCACGCAGGACACCCTCGATCTCCTTTACGGCCATCCCGGGACCGGCGAGACCGAGCAGGTGCTCCGGGAGACGCAGGACACATACATTGACGTCACCGACGACAAGATCTCGTTTCTGGAGGGCGGCGAGCGATTCGTCTTTCTGTCCGAGCGCACCGGCTACAACCATGCCCACCTCTACCGAAACGATGGCACGGCCCTTGGCCCCATCACGGCCGGCGCCTGGGAGGTGACGCAGTTCCACGGCCTCGACGAGGACGCCGCCACGGCGTACGTGACGGCCACCCGCGATACGTCCCTGGAACGGCACCTCTACCGTGTGGACGTGACGATGGACGCCCATGAGATGGCCCGCACCGCCGAAAAGGTTACCTCCCGCAAGGGCTGGCACGCGGTAAACCTATCGAAGGACCTCGACTACTACATCGACCAGCACTCCGCGGCGGGCGTGCCGCCGACCTGGACACTCCACGCGGCCGACGGGGAGCGCCTCACCACGCTGCGGCAGAACGACACCCTGGCGCAGCGCTTGGATAGCCTGAATCTCCCCGAGAAACAGTTCACGACGCTCCCGGCGGCGGACGGTACACCGCTCAATGCCTACGTTGTGAAGCCCACCGACTTTGACCCGGCCCAAGAGTACCCGGTGCTCATGTACGTCTACGGGGGACCGGGCGTACAGACCGTGACGAATCGGTGGGGCGGGAGCCGGGACCTGTGGCACCAGTATCTGGCCCGGACGCACAACCTCGTGGTGGTGAGCGTGGACAACCGTGGCACCGGCGGGCGTGGCAAGGCCTTCCAAGACGTTCCGTACCAGCAGCTTGGCCAGCCGGAAGCGGCTGACCAGATTCGCGCCGCACAGGCGCTGGCCGACTCTGCCTGGGTGAACGACGACCGCATCGGGATCTGGGGCTGGAGCTACGGCGGGTACATGACGCTTCTGTCGATGCTGATGGAGGAGGGCCCCTCCACCTTTGACACTGGCGTGTCCGTGGCGCCCGTGACCGACTGGCGCCTCTACGATACCATCTACACCGAGCGCTATATGGCCCCACCCCAGCGCAACGCGGACGGCTACACCAACGGCGCCCCCCAGACCTACGCCGATCGCCTCCGCGACAACCAGCACCTGCTCATGGTGCATGGCGATGACGACGACAATGTGCACTTCCAGAACAGCGTGCAGATGGTGAACCAGTTGCAGTCGGTCAACAAGCAGTTCCGCTTCATGATGTACCCGACCCACGAACACGGCATTGCGGGTGGCAACACACGGCTGCATCTGTTCACGATGATTACGAACATGCTGGCCGAGCACCTGGCATCGACGTCGCCGACCGCTGCGGGCGCTACGGAGGGTGCCGTGGGAAAGTAGACGGGAGGCGGAAGCGCAGACGCGTGGAAGCAGAAGAGGGAAAAGGGAAGCGGGGGGCGAAATCCCCTGCATTCAGTGAACTCCGCGGTACCGGGGCGGAGTGTGATGGTGTCGGCCCGTTGACGAGGGGGCATTCGGGCCGTACCTTGCGGACGCGCCGGTTGCTTTCACATGATGACGCGTTCTTTCACGCATGACGCCTGACCTCCTGCTCCGCGGCGGCACCTTGATTCGGCCCAGGCCCAAGACCACCCACTCTGCCGACCTGTTAATCCGAGACGGTACGATTGCGGAGGTAGGGGACGGCCTGGACGTCGGGGAGAGCGTTCCGGAATACGATGCCTCAGGGGCATTCATTTCGCCTGGGTGGATGGACATGCACGTCCATTTCCGGGAGCCTGGCTACGAGCACAAAGAAACCATTGCCACCGGTAGCCGCGCGGCGCTGGCCGGCGGGTTTACCGACGTGGCCTGTATGCCGAACACCGACCCGCCCCTCCATACCCGAGACGTGGTGGAGTTCGTGCGAGAGCGGGCCGCGGATGTGCCCGTGGGGGTACATCCCATCGCGTGCGTGTCGAAAGAGCGCGCCGGCGACGAGATTGCCGAGATGGCGGACCTGCAAGAGGGG
>CAJXKO010000044.1 GCA_913055845.1 uncultured Bacteroidota bacterium
CGGCCAGCGGCATGGTGACCCTGCACCGCAATTCGGGCAGTGCCTCGGTGCCCAGCTTTGCCCAAACGGCCGATACGCTGGCGGCGGTCGACACGCGGGCCGCCCCCACCCTGCACGACGTGGATGGGGATGGCACGCTTGATCTACTCATTGGGACGAAGAATGAACTACTCCTCGTGCGCAACCAGGGGACTCCGGCTGCTCCCCGCTTCGGCGAGCCGACCGTCGTGGATCTCAAGGGGATGCCCCGTCAGGCCACGCCGGCAATGGGGGACCTGAACGACGACGGCCATCCCGAGCTTGTCGTCGGTGGACAGAGTGGCGGCCTCGTGCTCTTCCAGCCGCGGGCCGCCCGGCCGTAGCTCCGGGCCAAGGGAACCGTTACCAGAGCCAGGTGAGCGCCTTGTGGAAGAGAGAGGACGAAGAAATTCCCGAGGGGGAGAGGGGAGACAGCGAATCGTCGTCTTCGGCCTGGTCGTCCGGGTTGAGCGCCTCGTTCAGGGCCTCCAAGTTTACGTGGAAGCGTTGGGTAAGCTGTTCACGGGTGCTGTCCGGAAGCGCGTCGTACGCCCCGTCCCGGAGTGCCTTTAGGGCCCGGCGATGGTGCTTGCGGGCCCGATGCAGTTCTTCGGAGGGGCGTTGCCTAAGCTTCTGCACCACGCTCTCGTAATCGGACGGGCGATCGTCGAGGGGAAGATGGATGGACGGAAGCGAATTGGGAGCCATCACGCTCGAGGAGTGGAACTGAAGAGATTGCGGAAGTGCGTGCTATGGGAGATTGAGGAGAGTGTCTGGAGAAGTGAGGAGGAAGTACGTACGGATTATGAAAGATGGAACCGCTTCCAAAAGATAAGGGGGCGTGGGGGCGACTGTGTCAGAAACCGGTCAAGATTGGGCGATGAGCTCTGGAATCTGTAGGGATGATTTCGGGGTGGTCCTGGGGGGCATCTCGAGGAAGCGGCAGGTGGGGACGGTCGCTTGGCTTTGGGCCCGTCCCCCGTCACCAGCGCGGACGCGTGAGGCCTCGCGTTCCTGTTGGTCCTCCCGGCATCCAGGGGAAGTGCGGAGCAAACTTCGCTCCGAAGAGGCGACGGCTTTGAAATTTCAGGCCGGTTGGGCGCAACCCAAGCGCGCCGTGGAGATTCAACTGCTGCTTTGCTCTTCTGGCGTTTACGGTTCCCATTGTGATGACGGAAGTCATTGACCCCCCTGGACAATTTGATCTCGTTTCCGATTTTGAGCCGATGGGCGACCAGCCCAAGGCCATCCGTGAGCTCGTGGATGGGGTGGAGCGGGGAGATGAGTATCAGACCCTATTGGGGGCGACGGGGACCGGGAAGACCTACACAGTGGCCAATGTCATCGAGGAGGTGAACAAACCGACCCTGGTGATGAGCCACAACAAGACGCTGGCGGCGCAGCTCTACGGTGAATTGAAGCAGTTCTTCCCCGACAATGCCGTAGAGTATTTCATCTCGTACTACGACTACTACCAGCCGGAGTCGTACATCGTCCCCAGCGACACCTACATCGAGAAGGATGTGGCCATCAACGATCGCATCGAGCGCCTGCGGCTGCGGGCCACGTCTGAGCTCGTAAGTGGACGCGACGATGTCATCGTAGTGGCGAGCGTCTCTTGCATCTACGGTTTGGGGTCGCCGGCGGAATTTCGCAAAGAGATTGTGCCCATCGAGCGGGGGCAGGAGGTGGAGCGCAACGATCTGCTGCGTCGGTTCATCGATCTCTTCTACGAGCGCAACGACATCGAATTCGAGCCTGGCATCTTTCGGGTTCGGGGCGACGTAGTGGATATTTTTCCGGCCTACCGCGAGGAGTTGGCGCTCCGCATCGAGTTTTGGGGGGACGAGATTGATCGTCTCGCGCTGTTTGAGCCGGAGAGCGGGCGCGAAATCGAGGAGGTGGACCAGTTTACGCTCTATCCGGCACAGATCTTTGTGACGCCCGAAGACCGACTGGAGCGGGCCATTGAGGACATCCAGGAGGAGCTGAAGTGGCGGCTGGCGGTACTCCGGGAAGAAGGCAAGATGGTGGAGGCGCAGCGCCTGGAGCAGCGCACCATGTTCGATCTCGAGATGATGCAGGAAGTGGGCTACTGTTCCGGAATCGAGAACTATTCACGCCACCTGACGGGACGGGAGCCGGGGGAGCGCCCCTACTGCCTCCTCGACTACTTCCCCGACGACTTTCTGCTGGTCGTGGATGAGAGCCACGTCACCATCCCGCAGGTGCGGGCCATGTACAACGGCGATCGCCAGCGCAAGCTGAAGCTGGTCGAGCATGGCTTTCGACTCCCCTCGGCCCTCGACAACCGGCCGCTCACCTTCGAGGAATTCGAGGAGCTAACCCCCCAAACCATCTTCATGAGCGCCACGCCCGCCGACTACGAACTGCAGCAGAGCGGCGGTGTGTTCGTGGAGCAGGTGGTGCGGCCCACGGGCATTCCCGACCCCGAGATTGACGTACGCCCCACTGAAACTCAGGTCGACGATCTGATGGAGGAAATTCGGAAGCGCGCCGAGCGAGGCGAGCGCGTGCTAGTCACAACCCTCACGAAGCGCATGACGGAAGACCTGGCCGACTATCTGGACGGCTACGGCGTGGATGTGCGCTGGATGCACTCCGACATTGATGCCCTCGAGCGCGTCGACATCATTCGCGGCCTGCGCCTCGGCGAGTACGATGTGCTGGTGGGCGTGAACCTGCTCCGGGAGGGGCTCGACCTCCCAGAGGTGTCGCTCGTGGCCATCCTCGATGCCGACCAGCAGGGCTTCCTGCGGTCGGAAACATCCCTCATCCAGACGGCCGGGCGTGCGGCGCGCAACGTGAATGGGCAGGTCATCCTCTACGCCGATGAGATCACTGAAGCGATGGAGAAGATGATCAACGAGACGGAGCGTCGCCGCGAGCGGCAGCTCGAATACAATAAGGAGCATGACGTGACGCCGGAGCCCATCAAGAAGTCGCCCGACGAGATTAAGATGGGCACGGCCATCGCCGACGAGAAAAGTGATGAGGAGGGCAGTGGCTCGCGGCACCACTATGGCAGCCCGGAGCAGCTCTCCAGTGAGGTGGCCGATCCGGTCGTTGAATACATGTCGGACGATCAGAAGCAGGACCTGGTCGAGCAGATGCGGGAGGAGATGGAGGCGGCGGCCGAGAACCTGGAGTTCGAGCGTGCCGCGGAGCTTCGCGACAGCATTGAGGAGCTGGAAGCACAGTTGGGTGAGGGGGGGGAGTAGGAGAAGGGGAACCTGTTCCTATTGGACGGTTCCCTTTGGGCTCCGTACAGACGCGTGGCATCGGCGCTCGCTTCACAATCCACCGTGTGTTGAATACACTGCAGGTGACACCCCCGATCTTTCGGTGGGCTCAATGCCCCGCTTGCTTGTACTGGTCTTTATGAAGCACTTCCTCTGCCTTCTCGCCGCTCTGTTGTTTGTCGTTCCGGCCACTGGACAGCCCACGTCTCCTCCCCCGGTTGTGCCCGGGGCCTACGTCGACCACCATGCCGATGGGGCCGCCGTGGAGGTAGACGGGGAGGGGGCAACGGCACAAATCACATTTTACCGCCCTTCCGTCGTGCGGGTCGACTGGCGGCTGCCTGGCCAGGCGCCCGATAGTTCGTTCGCGGTGGTCCGATCCCCTGAGCTGGAAGGGAAGCCCACCGTTCACGTGGGGCCGGATGCGCTCTGGCTCCGCTCCCAAGAGATGACAGTGGCGGTGCAGAAGCGGCCCCTGCGACTGCAGTTTTCGGACGAATCGGGGCGGAAGCTGGTGGCTGAGGTCGACTCTGGTTTCGTGGCCCGCGACGCGGCACGCTCCCTTCGATTTTCCCTCGAGCCCAACACTCGTCTCTACGGCACCGGTGAGCGGGTTCCGTTCGGCCTCCGCGGCGACACCCTCCGGATGGAAAACCAGGCGCATTACGGTTACACCGAGCCGCAGCTGCCCATGAAGATCAACGTTCCGTTCCTCACCACAACCGGCGGCTACGGCCTGTTCGTCGACAACACGTACCCGGCCCGCTTCATGCTCGGCGCGGCGGATTCGACCCGCATGAAGTATACGACGCCGGGCGGTGAAATTACGTACTACGTGGTCGGCGAGTCGTCCATCCTTGAGCAGCTCCGCCAGTATACGTGGCTCACGGGCCGGCAGCCGATGCCGCCCAAGTGGTCGCTCGGCTATATCCAGTCGAAGTTCGGGTACGAGACGGAGGCCCAGGCCCGCGGTGTCGTCGACACCCTCCGCCGCAAGAATTTCCCCGTCGACGCCGTGATTCTGGATCTCGACTGGTTCAAGCACATGGGCGACCTGCGGTGGAACCGGGAGGCGTTTCCCGAGCCCGTCGAGATGATCGGAGATCTGCGCGACCGGGGCGTCCAAACCGTCAATATCACTGAGACCTACATCACGCGCCCGTCGCGTCTCTTCGAGCCCGCCCTCGACAGTAACTTCGTGGGGCGGCGTCCGGACGGGTCGCCCTACGTGATGTCCGACTGGTGGTCCTGCGATCAGTGCGACGTGGCACTGCTCGACGTGACGGATCCGGCGGCACGCGACTGGTGGTGGCGTCAGCATCCGTCGTTCATGGGCGAGGAGATGGCGGGCTTCTGGACGGATCTCGGGGAGCCGGAACGGCACCCGACGGCGATGCAGCATCACCTCGGTCCACGAAACAAGATCCATAACGTCTACAACCACCTCTGGGCGCAGACGCTTTTCCAGGGCTGGCACAGTTGGCGGGAGAACCAGCGGGTGTTTAACCTCACCCGCTCGGCCTCCGCCGGCACCCAGCGGTACAATCCGACCCTGTGGAGTGGCGACGTGGGTACCAGCTTTGCGGCTTTTCGGCTCCAGATTCCCTTTCAACTGAACGTGGGCCTTGCAGGCTTCGGCCTGTATAGCTCAGACCTCGGGGGCTTTACGGGGGCGACGCCGCCAGAACTGTACGCCCGGTGGATGCAGCAGGGAGCCCTCTCGCCCACGATGCGCCCGCACGGCAGCGGGAAGCCGACCGAGCCCTGGCGCTTCGGAGGCCGCGTGGAGGACATCGTGCGGGATGTAGTGCGGCTGCGCTACCGCCTCATGCCGTATCTGTACACGCTTGCCTGGGAAAACCACCGCACCGGCATCCCCCTCGCTCGTCCACTCTTCTTTGCCGATCCGTCCGACGAACGGTTGCACGAGGTCCAGCACTCGTACCTGTTGGGAAAGTCCCTTCTCGTGGCGCCGGTTCTCCGGGACAGTACCCGCAGCCGTACCGTGACACTCCCCGAGGGCTCTTGGATCAACTACTGGACGGACGAGGCTGTGGAGGGGGGGCGAACGGTCACCGTTGATGCCCCGCTTGCCCAGATTCCACTCTTTGTGAAGGAGGGGGCCATCGTCCCGTTGCGACCGGTGGCGTCCCACACGGAGGCCCAGCCGGCTGACACCTTGGCACTAGCAGTATATCCCGGTGCGGGGCAGGCGGACTCGTTTACACTCTACGAAGACGACGGGACCTCGCTGAACTACCAGGACGGTGCGTATGCGGTGACCGAACTCACCCAACGACTCCATTCCCGAACCGACGGGACGTTGGACCTGTCGGTGTCCGTAGGTGGCGCGGTGGGCACCTACGCCGGCCAGCCAGAGGCCCGAACGGTGCGTGTGCAGGTGCATCGCGTGCCACACGCCCCCGCCGGTGTCCGGCTGAACGGCGAGACGCTTTCCCGGCGCGTCCGATCGGACGGGCACGGGTGGCACTACCGTCCAGACGAGAACGTCCTCACGGTCCAGTACCGTGGGCCCATACGGGAGTCGTCCCGGATTGTGGTGGACAACGTGGGGCCGACGGAGCACTTTTAAATCGCACAGCCCTCTTTGCTTCTTCACGTGGCCCCGCCGGCAATGTCCGAAACTTTCGGGGACGCACGTCGTGCATTCCGACCGACATTTTCCTAGCTGTAAACAGACGACTGACCCTGCCGACACGCCATGAAAGACGGCCTGCATCCTGAGTACAACGAGGTTACCATTAAGCTGGCGGATGGGAGCGAGTTCGTTACGCGCTCGACCATGGACGAGGAGGAGTACGAGTCCGAGGTTGACTCCTCCAATCATCCCTTCTACACGGGTCGACGTCAGTTCGTCGACACCGCGGGCCGCGTCGAGAAATTTAACCGCCGGTACGGCCTCGACCAGGACGATGAGGAAGAGACGGAGGAGGACGAAGAATAGCCTTCCCCACATTTCGATGATCCGAACGGGTCACCTGTGCCGAGCGGGTGGCCTTTTTTGTTTTCTGGGTTCCGCGCTGGTCTTCGTCGACGAGGAGACCCACAGGCGCAGTCCGTTTTGCCATCCGGTATGGCTGCCGAATTGCACACTCCGCCTGCTCGGCTGTGCCGCACGCAACATGGACTGCCCAACACGAACCAACGTGAGGAGCTTGCCCAGCCTGGGGGGACCGACATCCGTGCAATTCTTGCTCTACTCGATTTGTCATGAGTGATCTCAACCCCGTGCAACTCATCGCCGCAAAGCGCGACGGCCAGGCACTGTCCGACGCGGACCTGAAGGCCTTTGTCGACGCCTACACAAACGGCACGGTGCCCGACTATCAGATGAGTGCCTTCCTGATGGCGGCTTACCTCCAGGGCCTGTGTGCCGCCGAGGCCGCTTCGCTTACTGAGGCAATGCTGGCCTCGGGCACCCGCATCGACCTGTCCGCCGTTCCCGGCACCAAGGTGGGCAAGCACTCGACTGGTGGGGTGGGAGACAAGGTATCGCTCATCCTGGTGCCCCTTGTGGCGAGTTGTGGGGTGCCCGTGGCCAAGCTGAGCGGCCGCGGCCTCGGCCACACCGGCGGTACGCTCGATAAGCTGGAGTCGATTCCGGGGTTCCGCACTGACTTGAGTGTGGCACAGTACCGCCGGCAGGTGATCGACATCGGAGGGGTGATCTCGGGACAGACCGGCGAGGTGGCCCCCGCGGACAAGAAACTCTACGCCCTACGCGACGTGACGGCGACGGTGGAATCCATTCCCCTCATTGCGGCCTCCATCATGAGCAAAAAGCTGGCGGAGGGCAACGACGCCCTCGTGCTCGACGTGAAGTGCGGCCGCGGGGCGTTCATGAAGACGGAAGCCGACGCCCGCACCCTTGCCGAGACGCTTGTTGCCATCGGGGCGGAGCACGACACGCCTGTGGTGGCCATGATGACAAACATGGACGTGCCACTCGGCCGCGCGGTGGGCAACTGGCCCGAGGTCCGCGAGGCGATTGCTTGCCTGCGGGGAGAGCACGCCGAGTCTCCCCTCATGCAGATCGTGCGGGGGCTGGCCGGAGAAATGATCGCACTGGGGGGGGCGGCCGACGCGCCCACCGACGGACGGGCCAAAGCCCGCGAAGTCATTGAAAGTGGGGCTGCACTGGAGCGGTTTCGGCGGCTAGTGGATACTCAAGGAGGAGATCCCGCAGTCGTAGACGACCCGGCGGCCCGTCTCGACAGTGCTCCGGTTGCCGAGGTGCACGTCCCGGCCGGAACCGACGGTTACGTGGCCGACCTTGACGCCCTTTCCATTGGTCAGGCAGCGGTAAAGCTGGGGGCGGGACGACAGACAAAAGACGAGTCCGTGGATCCCGTGGCTGGCCTCACGGCGCTCAAGAAACCGGGCGATGCGGTGTCCGGCGGGGATGTGCTCGCCCGACTTCACACCAGTGCGTCATCGGACCTTGACGCCGTGCGGGCCGCTGTGCGCGACGCGTACTCGTTTTCAGAGACGCCACCCGAACAAAGTGCGTCCGTCAAAGCCCGGTATACCGTTGATGGATGGGAAGAACTGCGCGACGAATCTCAGGATGGGGTGTAACAATTTGCTGTTGGGCCGGGTATATGAAAGACGTGTTCACAGTCTACTCGACATCGACCCGCCGCTATGTCTATTTGGTCCCGATTCAAGCGCGCTGTCAAGTCCCTCTTCGGAGGGGCCGTCTCGGCCATGGAGGATCCCCGCACCATCTTGGAGCAGAACATTCGGGAGCTCAACGATCAGGTGCCGGAGATGAATGAGAATATCGCCACGGTGAAGGCGAACAAGATCATGCTTGAGAAGGAGGTCAAGAAGACGAAGGACCGGGTCGAGCAGCTATCCGATCGCATCCGCACCGCCCTTAAATCCGATCGTGAAGACATTGCCAAGAAGTACGCGAAGCGCCTTGAGGACCAGAAAGAAAGCCTGGAGCGCACACAGGAACAGCTCAAGGGGGCCGAGCGGGCCTACCAGAAGGCACTGAAGGTGAAAAAGGCCTTCATGCGCGAGAAGGAGCAGAAAATTCAGGAGGCCAAGGACGCCCTCCGGCAGCACGAGCGCGCGCAGTGGCAGGCCGAAATTGCCGACACAATGGAGCAGTTTGAGGTTTCTGGCCTCGACCAGACGCACGATGAAATGGTGCGACGCCTCGACGAGGAGTCGGCCAAGAACGAGGCCCGAATGGAAATGGCCCTCGACTCGGTGGACACGGAGGCCCTCCAGATCGAGGAGGATGCTGAGGACCTCCGCGCGCAACAGGTCGTCGACGAGTTTAAGGCGGAAATGGGAATGGTCGATGAAGAGGAGTCCATCGAGGAGGAAACGATCGACCTTCCGGAAGACGAAGAGATCGAGGAGCCCTCGAAAACCATCGGCAAGCAGCGCAGCACGTCCGAATAGCACGGGTCGAGTTGCGGATCTCGACTCATGGATTCGCACCCTGTTCAGTCCTCACGATCCGACCTTCGACACTGCCATGACCGACGATGAATTCCAGCGCCTCAAGGAGGCGGAAAAGAAGCACCTCCGCGCCAAGAAGCGGCTGCAGCGCACCTTGCGGGCACTGAAGCAGCGAAACGAGGTGAAAGGTGTCGTGCAACGAATGAGGCAGGGGGCGACGCGACTGCTCGACGAGACCGAGTCCCTCGTCGACTCCCTGCGCCGCACCGTGGCGCAGGACCAAGCACGCTTCGAGGTTGCCCTTGACGATGAGCTCGACGAGGACGAGGGCCTACACGAGGCCGAAGAAGAACTCCGAGACGAACGGGCGGAGGCACTGGTTCGCCGGATGAAGGCCGAGGAGGAGGCGGCGTCCGACCGATCTACTGCCACCGTCGAGGCCGACGAGGCGCCTGGTTCCGTGTCTGACGATTCAGCGCCGGAGGGGCCGGACAAAACCATCGGCCGCATGGGAGACCTTCGTCCCGACGATACGTAGCCCTTGCGCACCGGGCCCTCCACCGGCCGCATTTTGCAACGTGCCATACCACCATGGACGACGACATTAACTACACTAAGGAGGCACTCTTTAACACCTGGAATCTGGTGTTTCTTATTGCGACCGCGGTCGTGGCGGCAGGCCTTGGAATGGTGGGACTGTTTCCCGGCTGGCTTCCCCAACTCATCCTTCTACTCGCCGGCGGGGCCGAACTGATTTACCTGGGCGTAATGCCGCGCCATGCACGCTTCCAGCGCTACGTGCGTGCCGAGAAGCGGGCGGAGCAACACCAGGCCCCGTCCCAGCGCGAGATCTTCAGCCAACTCCGCAATCAGAGCCAGCGCCGCTACGCCAAGCTGCGAAAGCTGAAAGACCAGATCCAGGCCAACTACCAGAAACTCAGCTACGCCTCCCAGGGCATCCTCACCAATCACGTCGACAAGATCGACGGCCTTCTGGATTCCTACCTCGACCTGCTGCACCAGCGGGAACGCTACCGCGACTTCATGGACAGTGCCACTGAGGACCGTATTCTGAACGCCATTGAGGCGCTCAAGAAGGACATGTCCGACGACCCGGACCGCGTGCGGGCGGTAAAGGAGCGACGACTCAAGGTCCTAGAGCGGCGCCTGGCGCGTTTCCGGAAGGCGCACGAGAATCTGGAGATTATTGGGGCGCAGCTCAGTACCATTGAGGATGTGGTCCGCTACATCCACGAGCAGTCGTGGACCTTACAGAACCCCGAAGAGGTAACCGCCCAACTCGACACGCTGCTTCGGGAGGTGGAGGAGACGCAGAGCTCTATCCGGGAAATCGAAGACGTGTTTTCGGCTCCGTCCGATTACCTCGACGAGGAGGGGGAGGACTTGGAAGCCCTCGACGCAGAACTCGACGCCGCCACAGAGGGCCGCCTCGATCTTCCCGAAGAAGACGAGAGAAGCAAAGAGGCCGACCAACGAGCCTCGCAGACGCGCATCCGGGAGTAGTCCGAGCGCCCAGTGTCGTCGTGCGGTGAGGATAGGTCAGGACGACTCGGCCGCCTCGTCGCTGCCAGAGGCTACGGGCGGGGCGCCGCGACGGCCATATGCGAGCACTACCTTGAGGTGGGCGACGGCCGGATCCACGAGCCCTAGTTTTTCGAGTCGTTTCTGGGGCATTTCGGGTAGCTTGGGAGGACTCACCCGTCCCATCCACAACTCCATCGTGTCCTGCAGGGCGTGGGGGCCTGGAAACTGTCCGTCGGGCAGGTGGGTGGCGTAGAACGCTCGCTTCTTCTCCAGACGCTCGTGGACTTCTTCCGCCATCCCCGAAAGCTCAGGCTGCGCCTCCGCCACCATCGCCTTGCCGAGGAGGTAATTCCGGTACGTGAACGGGACGTTCAGGAGCGTCTCTACAATTGCTGACGCGTGCTGAGGCTCGTCTTCCAGGCCCACCTCGGCGGCGCGGGCGGTGGCAATGGCAATGAGCGAGAGCGTTTCCTCGGCTACCAGTTCCGGGTCGCTGCCCTCCATGTCACCGATGCTCTCCAGCACCGCGTGCGTGAGATCCTGCGTAAGCCCCAAGATGCCCACGGTAGCGAACGACGTGAACTGTGCCACGCGTCTCTGGGACGCGTCGAGGTCGTTGGGCGAGGCCATGAGAAAACAGGGGCGATCGGGGCGAGACCAGAAGGGACGCGAGGAAAGAGTCTACGAGGTCGTGCTCTCGGACTCGCTCTTCCAGTTTCCGCTCTGCCCCCCGGTTTTTGCCCGCAGGTGCACATCCCCGATACGGATGTCTTTGGTTACCGACTTACACATGTCGTAGACCGTGAGCGCAGCGATCGAGACCGCCGTGAGGGCTTCCATTTCAACGCCGGTAACCCCGAAGGACTTGGCAAAGGCCCGGATGTCGATGGCCTGTTCTTCCTCGTTGAAGGTGAAGTCGACCTCCACACCATTAATCGTCACGTCGTGGCAGAGGGGGATGAGCTTATCAGTTTGTTTGGCCCCCATGATCCCGGCGATCTGAGCGGTCGTCAAGACGTCGCCCTTTTCAATGTCGTTGTCGCGAACCCGTCGGAACGCCTCTTCCCCCAGATGCACGCGACCGGCGGCAACGGCGGTACGGGCGGAATCCGACTTCTGGGATACGTCCATCATTCGAACGCCTCCTTTGGGCTCCGGGGGGGTAAGGGTGGAGGAGTCAGCCATCGGTCAATCGGCGCAGTGTGGAAAGACAGGAGCGAGCCTGGGCCTCGGCCCATGGCGAAGATTCTGCCCTTTGGAATCGGAAGGGGCCCTGTTGGTTTCAATGAGAGATCGTGAATGACCCCTCCCGTTACACCTGAAACGCGTCGGCTTGTGTGTAGATGGGGGAGCCGTCCACGTACGTGGCGACCACCTCTACGTCGCGTAGGCATGGGGCCGGAACCGTCATAATGTTGTCCGAAAGTACAGCGAAGTCGGCTCGCTTGCCTGGGGTTATGGATCCGATTTCATCCTCCTGAAACGCAGCGTACGCTGCCCCTAGGGTGTAGGCGTGAAGGGCGGTTGCACGATTTACCTGCTCGGGGGGATGTCGGGGGACGTTCGGCTGCTCGCCGAAATTCGGGGGCGCAACCGCGGCGAAGAATCCGCGGAGGGGGGCAACGGGGTCCACGGGAGCGTCGGACCCAAACGCGAGAGGAGCCCCTGCATCGTGGAGGCTCTTCCAGGTGTAGGCATGCGTCAGGCGCGACGGGCCCAGCCGGTCCGGGACCCAGGGTTCATCACTGAGCGCAAAGCCCGGCTGGACCGAGGCAATGACCCCGAGATCTCCAAACCGAGCCCGATCCTTGGGATGGACCACCTGTGCGTGCTCAATTCGGGGCCGTCGGATCGGCCGCGAGCTCTGCCGGCGTGCATCCTCATAGGCATCCAGCACCATCCGGGTCGCCCGGTCCCCGATGGCGTGTGTGTTTACTTGAAAGCCGCATTCAATGGCCGCCAGTACGTTGTGGCGAAACCCCTCTTCGTCGTGCAGGAGAAGGCCGTGGTTCCCTGGATCGTCGGCATAGTCGTCGAGGAGGGCAGCGCCGCGGCTTCCCAGCGCACCGTCGGCAAAGAACTTTACCGAGTCCACGTTAAGACGGCCAGACGGATGGTGCAGGGGGCCTTTCTCGCAGAAGTGGTCGAAGGTGTCGCCCCGCCCGTTGATCATGGCGTAGACGCGGAGGGGAAACCGGTCCTCCTCGATCCGGCGCTGGAAACGACGGATCGAAGAGTGGTCCACCCCGGCGTCGTGTAGGCCAGTAATGCCATGACGGGCTGTGTGCTCCAGCGCGGCCGTGAGCGCACGGTCCCGTTCTGATGCGGTGGGCGGAGGGATGTGATCCGCCACAAGTCCCATCGCCGCGTCGATGAGAATTCCGGTGGGGCAACCGCTTGCATCGCGGTGAATACGTCCCCCGTTGGGGGCGTCCATGTTCCGTAGTCGGTCGAGGCCCACGGTGGCCTCCAACGCAGCGGTGTTGGCCCAGCCGGCGTGGATATCTGTTCGGATGAGCCAGACGGGGCGTTCGGGAAACGCCTCGTCCAAGCGGTCGCGGGTGGGAAAGCGAGGGGGGGACCACTCATTTTGATCCCAGCCGTGGCCGCGGAGCCACGTCTCTGGGGATAGGTTGCGGTTGGCCTCGAAGTTGAGCAGTCGGTCCACGACGGCGGCGGGGGAGGGAGTACCGGTGAGATCGGCCCGGCATAGGGACAGCCCCAACTTTTCCAGGTGCGCGTGTGAATCAATGAGGCCCGGAATGACCGTGCGGCCCCCGACGTCAATGCGAGGGAGATCGGGGTGTGTGTCCGTCATGTCCGGAGTAGAGCCGACTGCCACGAAGCGCCCGTTGCGCACGACGAACGCTCCGGCGGTCGGAGTGCGCTCGTCGACTGTGTAGACCTGGGCGTTGTGCAACAGAAGGTCAGGTCCAGAAGAAGCCATGACGGAGAGAGGAGGGGGAAAGCAGTCCGGCAGAAAGCGGGTGGGGGCTCGTCGCCATCGGCTTCACCAGCCCAGGGCGCAATCCCTTCGTGTCCCTCGGCGTGGAACGCTCAGAGGGGCGCCTTGCTCGTGGTGTGGGGATGTGGCGCGCCAAATCGGCCGCTACCTCACGAGCGCTTCGGATCTTCCAGAGAGTCTACAGCTGGGCAATCCACTGCTGGTCCATCGAAATAAGGTGCGCTACACGTTCTTCTTTTCCGTGATCTGCCTCCTTAGTCGTCCGCCCGGCGCTCCACCCACAGCGTCACGGGGCCGTCGTTCGTGAGGTGAACGTCCATTAGCGCCCCGAACTCGCCCGTCGGGACGTCGCGCCCAAGATGTCCCTCCAGCTCCACGACGAAGTGTTCGTAGAGCCGATCGGCCTGGTCGGGGGGAGCAGCCTCGGTAAAGGACGGCCGGTTGCCCTTGCTGGTGTCGCCGTACAGCGTAAACTGTGGAACCACGAGGGCGTCGCCCCCGACGTCGAGCAGCGACTCGTCCATTTTGCCCTCGGCATCCGGGAAGACGCGCAGGTTCGCGCACTTTTCGGCGCACCATGCGCTTTCGGTGCGGGTGTCGTCCTCGTGCACGCCGAGCAGGATGAGTAGACCGTCCTCAATGGTCCCTACGGTCGTGTCCTCGATCTCAACGGAGGCGTCGGAAACGCGCTGAACCAGGGCAACCATGTAGCAGAGAGGAACAATTGGAGGCGTCGCGGAGGTGGAAGGAAAGAGGCGCGGATGCCTGTTTGCACCCACGCAGTGCGACGCCCACGGCGACCAGAAGTTCGGTCCGTCACCTGGGGCCTTCCACTGCCGATTGAGGGTCCGCCCGCTCCGTGTGTTACGAAGTCGGGGGGCATGGGGCACGCTCAGCGCTCCCTCCCCGCGGCACACGGCTGCCGACATTCCGTGTGTTCGAGGGCGAGGCACTGTTGGCAATTTGCAGTCCACATCGGTAGGTTCCTATCCCGCAGATGTAGTCATCTCGGCCCATAGGGAGGCCGGAGAGGAGGGGACACCCGATCAATTGCATCGATCGCCACCGCCTATGTGCAGAGTCTCACCCGCCGCCCTCGCAGTCCTGTTCGCAGGGCTCCTATCCGTCGGGGCCTGCAGCAGCCCCCCTACCTTGCAGACAACTTCACTGTCGCAGGCGCCCTCCGTGGACGGTGCCCTTTCGGAGTGGGGGGGCAGCTTGACGCAGGTGGGCGACCGCTCCGTGTCCATGAGTGCTGCTTCTGCCGACAGTCTGTTGTACTTGGCCATTGTAATTTCAGACCAGGCCTTAATCCGTTCAGTCACGAAGAATGGACTGGTCGTCTGGGTAGACCCGACCGGTACGCAGTCCCATACCTATGGCGTTCGGTACCCCATAGGCAGCCGAGCACAGCGACAGGGACGAACTGCTCCCCAGTCGTCCTCCTCGGAGCCTACGAGCGGTTCGTCCCGACGTCAACAGTTGCTTTCCTCCAACCTTGCCGTTGTCCGGAACGACACGATTCGCCACCGCATCCCGAGCGGCCTCTCGTCGACCCTAGAGGCCCGCGCGACCCTCAATACCGGTGCCCTGATCTACGAACTCGCGATTCCAGTGGACCGGGCGCAGGCCAGGCGCACCTCTAATGCCTGGAAATACGGATTGCACGCGCCTCTTGGCCAGTCGGTATCCCTTGGGTTCGAAATCCCCGACCCGGACGATGACGCTACGCTCTTCCAAAACACGTCGGGCGTCCCGTCGGTCACGGGGGGAGAAGGCCGGCGGCGCCCACGAGGCCGTGCAGGACAGCAAGGACGGCGGGGACGTCAGGGCGCCCCTAATCCGTCGCCCAAGCGGTCGAGGCTTGATCTGTGGACGACGGTCGTGGTGACCCAGCAGTCCCAGTGATGTGCTTCACGTTTCCCCGAAGCTCTCGGCGGAGCTGTTTCGTCCCATCAGGGGCTTTCCGGACGAAGAGCTCCGGAGACGTATGGTCGAGAGAGGGGGGGTAGTGTTAAGAAAACGTAAATATATGCTTCTCGACGTTACGAACGTCGGGGGCTTGCTGTCTGCCCTTTGCGTGAAAGGGGAGGATTCCTGTTTGCGCGCCATTTCTCTCGGCAGTCCGCCAGCGTCCGGCCCTTGGTGGGGGTCCGGGCGCTTTCTTTTTGTGCCCGTTCTTCTCAGTTCCTGATATCTGGTCGTGAGGCCGTCTTACGACTAGCACCGAAGATGACGCCCGTATTTCGGCACATTTATCGTATATTTATACTTCAGTATATGTCAAGACAGTGTTTAGTTCGTAGGCTAGAGTAGACTTGGAGGCACAAATCGGCTCTTCTGCCTGAAAATCGTGTGCCTATGTCTCCTGTTGTGTGGCTCCTTGGAGGGGTTCTTGTCATTTTGCTGGGGGCGGTCTACGAGCGGTATCTGCACCCCGCTTGGCGACGCGAACGGCGCGTCCTCCGTGCGTGTGAGGAGGCGTTTAAGGAGGGAGGGTATCGGCTGACACGAATCCAAACGGCGCCCACTCAACCCTCCGTCTTTGACCTCGCTGCGCAACTGTTTACGAGAGGGGGACGGCCGCGTTATTTCACTTACGATCTCCAACCCCTTGGGGACCACGAGCCCAAATTGTCGAAACTACAGGGGCGGGAGGAGGCCCTCGTCCGCCGCTATCTTCAGCGGAACCCCCACACGATGGTTCACCACGGAAAAACGGTGCTTCACCCCGACGAAGAGACAATTCTCTCTGTTGCTCAGGAGAGTGCCGTCGAAACAGCTCAGGCGGAGAAGCAAGGAGCTGAGCAAAACGAGTAGTCGGGGAATATGGGAGGCTCCTTCGGGGTCCGCGGCGGAAATCCGATGAGGTTACGCCAGCCGATCGGCGGCGCGGTCCCCATTTTCGAGGTGACTCGTGTCATTCCGGAGTGCGACGTGCCAGGTGCCGTCTCGGTTGACTACCTTTGTAAGGCTGGCGAGGGGACACCCGGGATCGGGTACGTCTTCGCCGACGAGGCCATGCAGGACGCCGAGCACGGTAATCCCGTGTCCAATCAGAAGTGGAGTGCTGTTCGAGTGCCGGCTGGTGAGGCACCGTCCTGTGGTGCCGATCCGGTCGAGGGCACGGTGCCGAGATTCCGGAAAGGAGGGTTTCAGACAGGGTCCGTTCGGGGGCGGCGTCACGCGATCGAACTGACTGGAGAGGGCCTCCGATCCGAGAGGGGTGGGGGCGGTGTCGAACCAGTCGTCATTGAACCATTCGCCGAGGCCCGGCGCCAGAACGACCCGCGTGTCGACGCGGGTCGCTACGTGATGGGCGGTTTCCACGGCCCGTAGAAAGGGCGATGACAAGATCCGGTCGACCCCAAGGTCGGCCACGCGGCGTCCCAACTGTTGAGCCTGTCGCACACCATCGGGCGAGAGGCCAGGGTCATGGGGGCGATCGGCCGTGGCGGCCCAGTCTGGATCGACAAAATCTTTGCGGTTGCCGTGACGGGCGAGCCAAAGGGTCTTCATGGGATGAGTTGGGGCGATTGGGGGCGGCGCGGTAATTGGGTGGAGAACTCTCGGGCGGCGGGGCCGAACATCCCTCACGCCACCCAATATACCGAGTCCGCGTTCGGATGATCTTGCTACAACCTCCTGCTTTGTCCATGTCTACCCGCGTGTTCACGTTCATCGTCGCCCTCGTGCTTTTCTTGGGCGGCTGTAGTGGCGTAGGGGAGATGGAGACAGGGGGGACGGATGTCCCAGAGGTCTCTGCGGCCGTGGATGGGTTTGTCTCGCAGCCCGCCCGCATCTACGTGAATGAAGAGACGGACGATTGGGACGACCTCAGTCCCCGGCAGGTTGACCTCAACGATGCCGAGGGGCTGGGAATCGACCGTTTGTGGACGGCTCACACCGAAGAACACCTTTTCTTCCAGCTCGCGCTCAACTCATCCGTCAACCTCCAGGAAAAAAACAGCCTCACCCTCTACCTCGATACGGACAACGATCCGACGACTGGGGAACAGGTTCTGGGACTGGGCGCGGAGCTCTCGTGGACCTTCGGGGAGCGCTCCGGGACACTGATTCGAAACGGTACCGCCCAAGAGGTCGCGCACGCCGACATTGGGCTTACAACCCTGCCCACGGTGCGGGCCGATACCTTTGAGGTTGCACTCGATCGGTCCGTGACGCCAGGAGGGACCCCTATTTTTTCTGGCGACAGTCTCCGGATTGCGCTGTCGACCGATGGGGACCGTCTCCCGGATGCCGATGGAGGCCTTGGGTACGTACTTACGGAGACGAACAAGGCACCAGAGACGCCCTCCATTGAGGAACCGTCGGAATCGGCGGTGCGACTGCTCTCGTACAACTCCGTCAATGATTTCGATCGGGGGGTAAGTGCCATCTTCATGAGCGATCGCCAACCGAGCTTCCGGCGCATCATGGGCGCTGTCGGGCCCGACGTCATCGCGTTCCAGGAAATCTACGAGCAAACGGCCGCCGAGACCGAAGAGGTGGCGGAACGAGAGTTTGGACTGTCGGCCGAGTGGGAGTGGGCCAAGCAGGGGGAGGACCTCGTGCTTGGCAGCCGCTATCCGATTCTGGACACCCACACCATACCCGGATACGAGAGCAATCGGAGTGGTGCCTTCCTGCTCGATGCAGAGGCCGCGCTGGGCAGCCGGCTTGTGGTGGTGAACATGCATCCGCCCTGCTGCAACTACGGGCCGGAGGACGGGGAGCCCTCCCGAAATGCGCAGCGCCAGCAGGTGGTAGACGGCGTCGTGGCGTTCCTCCGAGATCTCAAGGGGGGAGAGGGGCCCTTCGATGTCCCGACCAATACCCCGATTGTTGTGATGGGCGATATGAACTTCGTGGGCGACGCCCAGCAGCCCCAAGCGCTGCGGACGGGCCAGATTGTGAACACGGATCGCTTCGGGCCGCCGGCAGCGCCGGACTGGGACGGTTCGCCCCTGCTCGATACAAAACCGCGCCAGGTGGCGTCGCCCATGCACACCACCTGGATCGCTACTGAAAGCTCGTTTCCACCCGGTCGACTCGATTACGCCTTTGTGACCGACAGCGTGCTGGAAGTGACCCATGAGTTTGTGCTCTACACCCCCGCGCTGCCTCCGGACGTTCGGACCTCACAGGGGCTACGGGCCAACGATACGAAGACAGCTTCCGACCATCTACCGGTCGTGATCGACGTGGCGCTCCGGTGAAGGGACGGAGGGGCGTGTCGTGTTACAAAGGGCGCGTTGAGCACTCCGTCAACTCTGCAATTCTCTGTCACGACGACAGGCTCCACCGTCGGATTTTCGGATGTCTACGAGGCCTCGCGGGGGGAATGGTCTTGATCTCTTCGGGGAGCGCAGCAGACTTGAGAGAGCTCGCCAATGCCTTCTCCTTCTCGAGAGACTGTTGACCCAAATCTCCGAGAGGTGATCAGCCATGCCCCAACTGACTCGTCGCACCCCGAACTGCACGCTTCGCAATCTACAGCGCGAAGTCGACAGCATTTTCGACCAGTTCTTCGATCGCGGAGAGGACGAGGAGACCTCTGCGGGCTGGGCGCCCCGGACGGACTTGTCGGAGACCGACGACGCGTTCCGAATTCGTCGGGATGTGCCCGACACGACGAAGGATGACATTACGATCAACCTCCAGACCAGGACGCTCACCGTGAGCGGGCCACCGAGCACACGGAGGAAGATGGCGAGTACGTTCGCATGGAGCGGGCCTTTGGCAACTTCCACCGGACGTTTCCCCTACCCGACGCGGTGGACCCGGACCGCGTGGACGCTACCTACGACAACGGCGTGCTCACCATCAGCGTCCCGAAGACGAAAAAGAGCACCCACCGTCAGATTGAGATCAAGTAGGTGCCGCAGTCCGTTGCGACTCGGCGTTGATTCCGCTTGGACGGCAGGGGCTGGGCATGAGGCGCCGGATCGTTCGTGTGGGGACGACCGTCACGTCGCCCGGCCGGATCCGGCCGGGCTGTTCTGTATGGAGCCGTGGAGGCACCGGGCCTTGGAACGCGGGGGGATGGGAGGCGTGGGAGTGCCGACCGCAAGCGCCTTGTTCGTCTTGCCCCCGATTCAGAGTCTGCACATGCCCCTTAGCGTCGCCTTTCAGGGAGAACCCGGTGCGTTTAGCGAAGAAGCGGCTCAGTGTGTCTTCGACGAAGCCGACCTTCGACCCCATTCTACGTTTGAGAAGGTCTTCGAGGTCGTTGAAGGGCAGTCGGTAGACCGGGCGGTGGTCCCCATCGAGAATGCCGTGTTTGGCAGCGTACGGGTAAACTACGACCACCTCCGTACCCACGCCGTGACGATCGTTGGCGAGCTTCAACTGCGCATCCATCATTGTTTGATGGCGCCGGAGGGGGCAACGATCGAAACAGTGGAGACGGTGCGCTCCCATCAGCAGGCGCTCGGGCAGTGCCGCGAGTGGATTCGCGCGCACCTCCCGCACGCAACGCCCGAGGCCACCCCGGACACGGCGGGGGCCGCCCGGGCCGTAGCCGCGGGCGAGGACCCGACGGTGGCGGCGGTGGCGGCCCGACAGGCTGCCCACCGGTATGACCTCTCCGTGCTGGCGGATGGGCTCCAGGACGATGCGCAGAACTTTACCCGATTCCTCGTCCTCGCACCAGATGGCGTAGACGACGTACCATCGGTCGGGAACGGTCCGCCAAAAACGTCACTCGCCTTCGTTCTGCAGGAGAACGTGCCGGGGGCTCTCTTCAAAAGCCTCGCCGTCTTCGCGCTTCGAGAACTGGACCTGGAAAAGATCGAGAGTCGGCCTCTGGTGGGTCATCCGGGCCGCTATCGCTTCTACCTTGACGTACGTGGGGCCGCGGGGGAGGAGCCGGTGGCGCGGGCGCTGGAGCATCTCCGAGAGATTACGAGGGAGCTACAAGTGTTGGGGACATATCCCCATGGGGCCACCTATCCGAAAGGGTAGCCCCTTGGCTCGCTCAAGGGTCTGTCTCAGTCTACGTCTCCGGCCCGTGAGGGACCGCATGTCTTTGCCGCCGCTGGCAGTGGGTTGCCCTTTCCGGTGTGGTCTTCGTAGGTTCAGAAGACCCCCCTGCCTCTTTCCAGTCATCCGGCCGTTCCGTCTGTGCTGCCGTACTTTCTCCGGGAAGGATTCGCCAATCTTCGACGGGCCACCTTTTCCGCCGTTGCGTCCACGAGTGCCATTGCTGTGGCCTTGGTCCTCGTCGGGGTGTTCGGCATCGTAGGCTACGAGGCCTCTGTGGTGTCGGACATGCTGCGGGAGCAGGCCAGCCAGATGGAGGTCTTCATCAAGCAGGATGCCAGCGCCGAGGTGGAGGAGGCCCTCCACGCCCGGGTCCGGACGCTTCCCGGCGTCGCCCGCACTGAGTTTGTGTCCCACGAGGAGGCGGCCGAGATTTTTCGGCGTGAGTTTGGGGAGGGTGCGTCGGCGTTCGAAGATCCGACCTTTCTCCCAGCGTCGATCAAGATCAAGATGGACCCGGAGCACGCCCATCCCGACAGCATGGCCCGTGCGGCCGACGTGATTGAGGAGTGGCGAGGGGCGGAGGACGTGGTGCTCAACCAGGATTTGCTCGTCCGCGTCGCTCAAAACCGCCAACTCATCAACGCCGTAGGAATAGCGCTGGGCGGTATCGTGGTTCTCGCGGCCATTTTTCTCGTGGCGAACACCATCCGGCTTACCATCTACGCCCGGCGCCTGCTCATTCGCACCATGAAGCTCGTAGGAGCGACGGATCGGTTCGTCCGCCGTCCGTTCCTTGTGGAGGGCATCGTGCAGGGGTTCTTGGGTGGGGCAATTGCGGGGGGGGTGGTGTGGGGACTTTACCGGGTCTTTCTTCAGCAGATTGACCACGCTCCCCTGTCCACGCAGGCCGAACTCGTGCTCGTAGGGGGGCTCCTGGCTGGGGGAGTGTTATTGGGGTGGAGCGGGTCCTACTTTGCCGCCCGGCGGTTTATCCAAAATATTGAGCTTCACTGATCGACCGGCGACTCACACTTCTTTTCGTCATCTCATAACCGCACGCCATGCACCTCTCTCGGTGGTTTTTTGTCTTGATCCTCGCCCTCAGTTTCGCCCTGCTTCCTGGCTGTCAGCGTTCGGGGGAGGACGATATCGCCCGGACGGACGACGGGGTGATGCGACTCGGCCGAGTGGAAGTGGTCGATACGGTGGCTCGGGCCGTTGCGCCGAGCAACCGCCCCCTTGTGTTGGAGGGCTTGCGCGGATCCGTTCACGTGACCGGGGCCAACCAGACTACGGCCGACCTCTCCTTCGTGCGCCGTGGCCGCGGGGACTCCCAAGAGGCGGGGCAGTCGGTGCTGGAGGGGATCGCGATTACGGAAAGTGGAACGGAGTCGGAGTACACCTACACCTTGGAGGCCGACGAGGAAAACTACGCGGCCGTCGACATTCGGGGCCGAGTGCCGGGCCAGACCACGCTCCGCGTCGACCGACTCAGCGGCCCAGTTCGCATTGACAGCGTGGGTGGCGCGCTCACGATTGAGCACGATCACGGCGACGTGACGGTGCGGGGGGCTGCGGCGCCGGTCGAGGTCATGATTAAAAATGGGGACATACACGTCGATTTCCGCACCCTTCCGGCCGAGGGAGACATGCTGCTGGAGACCTCGAACGGAGATCTCCACCTGGGCGTCCCGGCTGGAGCGGTGGCCCAAATCGACGCCCAAACGAACGTGGGGACCATTCGCACGCAGGGCCTTTCGTTTAGTGCCGAGCGGTTTGCGCCCATTAATGCTGGCGCGCGCTATAACGCACAGCTGGGCGAGGGCGGGCCGACCCTGGAGCTGCGAACCCAGAACGGGTCCATTACGCTTCGCGCCGTGGCGCCGGCGTCCGCCGACACCACGACGGTGTCCGAATCGGCAACGGTCCCCTCGGGGGATACAGTTATGGCCCCGCGTCCCGACACAGTCCCCGCGGCGGACACGGTAGAAGGCGATACCACCGAGCCGGACGCGCCGGTGCCCGACACGACCGCGGCCGATACG
>CAJXKO010000045.1 GCA_913055845.1 uncultured Bacteroidota bacterium
GGCGCCTGCTCGCGACCCCGTCGAGCGCGACGCGAGGCGATCTTGAGGACGACCTAGACTTCAACGTGGACTCGGGCCATCTGCTGCACACCTGGGACGGCACGCAGTGGATGGGTGCCACGAGTGCCTCGACGCCTCTACCCCGCGGCAAGGGCTTCATCCTCTATTTCTTCGACGATAGCACGGACCCAATCACGTCCGGCGGCCTTCCGATCGACGTTCCCGACGCGGGCGAGGACCCGAACGCTCCTGTGACGGTCGACGGGCTCAGCCAGAGCAGCGGGACTCACCTCCTTGGCAACCCGTACGACGTGGCTTTCGATCTCGGGGCGCTCGCTGGGGGGGACCTGCCCAGGAGCGGCTTTCAGGGCACCGTTCAGGTCTGGGACCCCTCCGGCGGCGGACAGTGGACGACCATTACGCAGGGGACGACCAACGACAACATCGCTGCGTGGCAGGGCTTCTTTGTGGAGCGCACACAGACGGGGAGCGGGAAGACGAGCCTTACGTTCGATGCCGACGGGCGCCAGTCCGGACCGGGGGACCTGATCGGGAGCGACGATTCGCCCTCCCCCCAGTCGTCTTCGACTCAGCTGGCGCAAGTCGAAGTGGCGCTTACCGTCGCCAATAGTGCCGACACGGTTGCCCAGGGGGAGGCCACGGTACTGTTCCACGAAGAGGCCCAGGCCAACTGGGATGTGTACGAGGCCTCTCAACTCCCCCCTCCCAACGCTGAGACGTATGCCACGGTGAACAGCCCGCTTCAGCGATCGGGCCCGTCTGCTCTCGTGCGCCGGACTCTGGCCAGCGAGCCCTTCCCCACGAAGAACGCCCCCAACACGATCCCCCTCTCGGTCCGCTCGGTCGGTCTAACCGGCACGGCCACCCTGCGATGGCCTCCGGCAACGCGGGACGCCTTTCCGGCCGACTGGGGGGTGGAGCTCGTCGACACGGTGCGCGACAGCACAGTCAACCTCCGGCAGACCCCGTACACGTTCACATTGAGCGAAGGGGATGGCGTGATCGATGCCCCCGACGACGCCCGCTTCGACCTCCGCGTCACCCCCACCACGCTTCCCGTAGAGCTGGCACAGTTCGATGCCCAGCACGCCAACGAATCCGTTCGGCTGCAGTGGCGCACCGCGTCGGAGACGGACAATGTGGGATTTTACGTTCAACGGAGACAGGACCGCGGTCCCTGGCGACGACTCGGATTCGTGGCGAGCACCGCGCAGGAGGGCACGGCAAGCACGTCCCAGTCCTACCAGTTTACTGATGCAGACCTCCCCTTCGCCGCCAACAGGCTCACCTACCGCCTTCGTCAGGTCGCACCCAACGGAGCGGCGCGCGTGAGCGCTACGACGGTCGTGCAACTCAACACCCCTGACCAACTGACCCTCCGGCCGCCGTTTCCGAACCCTGTCCCACAGCAGGCAGATCTCCAATTTGGACTGCCCGCCCCAGCAACCGTACGGATTGAGGTCTTTGACCTTCTCGGGCGACAGGTTTCCACAGTCGTTAGCGGTCGGTTTCAGGCAGGGCGTCACACGGAGCAGTTTTCGGTCTCCTCTCTCGCTCCCGGCACGTACTTCGTCCGGATGCGGGTCGGGACGAAGACTCGCACCCAGAAGCTTTCGGTCGTTCGCTAGTCAGCGTCGGGCCTGTCGGTCCGTTTCTTCGGCGTACCAATTCTGATCCTGTCCCATTTGCCATGCACCGACGCCCGTACCGCCACTCTCCCTGGCTTGATGTGATCGGCCTTCTACTCGTTGGGGGGGTGGTGCTCGGAGGAGTGGCGTTCCTGGTTTACCACGCAGGCGGCGCAGCGTCCCCCAAGGCGCGGATGTCGTTTGATACTCGGCAGACGTCCCCTCGAGCCCCGTCCCGCACGGCACAGCGTTCCCCGACGGCGCATCCTCCCCACCCTCCCCGTTCCCGCAGCGAGCCGCCGCGATCCTCCGGGTCGTTTCTGAGCGACCGACGCGGGGCACAGCCATCGGGGACGACAGCACCGTTCTCGGAGGCGTGGCGGGCCGAGGCGACTCCCTCCCTATCCGCTCCGTCAGGCTCGCCGGATCGTCCATCGTCGACGCATCCGGACGCCTCATCGCCGACCCCTGATCAGTCAGGGCCTGAGTTGGGATCACAGGCGGGCTCTATGCCCACTGGCGCCAACTGGCAGGCCGAAGCCCGGCGGCTAGGGCACCAGGCCCGGGCGCTAAGCAGCCAGCTTGGTCAACTAGACGACGAACGTGAACAGTCCAACCAAACCGCCTCCTCGGAGGCCCCCTCTGGACCCGAACGCCCCCCGGCGGCGCGACGCAGCGATCAAGACGTCCCGAGTCCGCCTCCGCCAAGTGTGCCGATCGACGATCACCTGCACTGGCTCTTGGTCCTGGGGGTGCTGTGGGGCGCGTGGCGAGTGTGGCAGGGCGGATAGCCATGCGCGGGCATCCACCCGGAGAAAATTCCGGATGTGCGAACATGGATCAGGCATTCTGGCGGCACACGCCTTCACGGAAGGCCTGTAAGCGAAGGACGTATCCAGGCGTTACGCCTCGTCTCTGAAACCGGATGCCACGACTGGGGCTCTGGCGCCTGGGCGTCCCGCCAGGGCATGCTCACGAACGCGATGTCTCTCCCGGTTCAGCTCGTGAGTGCTCTGGGTCGACGGCCCTCCCCCGAACGGCCCCTTTTGTGAATGGACGTCGCCCTGGCCCGTGAGATACTTTGGTTCAGGGAGGCTCGGCTGTGCGAAACCCGCATCTCCCTCTCCGTCTGACGATGGGCGAAGGTCTACGAGTAGCGCATCGATCCGGACGACCTCACGCAGGTGAGAACCTGTTCCCACGCTTCTGTTAGGGCTTCACCAACGCGGCCCCGGTAGCGCTCCGTTCTGAAACGGGGTGATGCTGAGGCACTGGCAACTCAAGGAACTGGGCGTCAGCGTGGTCGGCCTCAGTGCCCCGGCCCCCTGCAAGTCCGCGGAGCCGATCCCCGTCTTCGTAGGAGGCGCATGCCGCGGTTGTCCGTGTGCTTACCGCTTGGCCCAAGAACGCTCTGAATGCCACCCGAGAACTGCGCCGAACCTACGAGGACAACGCCCCCCGAATACGCTGAGATTAAAAGCGTCCTTTCGCGGGCCTCAGCGGGTTTCCACCGACGATTCTGCGCACACGGCAGTAGCCGACTCATGGGACTCATCAGCACCTTCTTTCTGGCGGCCTCACTGGCCACGCTCACGATTTACCTCCGACGTATCTCCAACGGCGAGCGTGCCCTGTCCTCGCAATAAACTGGAAGTCCGCGAGACACGAGCGTACGCCTGTCAAGAACCGTCTGGAATTCAGCGTGGCGATCGCTGAATGTACGCTTTTCACCCTGCTGCTAAATTCCGAGACTGGTCCTTAGAAGAGCAAGGTCTTCGGCAATAAACGACATGCTCCCGGATTGAGAGACTCCTGTGGAGTCCCCCTTCGATCCCCCCTCGGCCTTCGAGTCTCTTTTCCCTGAGAGAGCATTTACCTCTCAGATAGTCCCCCTCCCAGGAATCCCGACAGGGCTTCGAGGTGCGCCACCCGGATTCTCCTACGTTTCCGCAACCACCCCTACACTTTGAACGGTGGAGAGGGCGTTCATGCGCGCGTCGACGCGAGGGGCATAGGGCGTGATTTGCTCTTCGAGCACGGTCGCGATCCGCTGTGCCGTCTCGCCATCCCAACAGGGCGGACGTTCGGTGGACGGCTCAGCCTGAGCGACCGCCCGGACGCGCTGCACCACCTGAGACGGATCCAATGGAAGAAGCTCATTGGTCCCCTGCTCAATTGTTACGGGGCGCTCGGTATTCTCGCGGAGCGTGAGACAGGGCACCCCCAAGAACGTCGTCTCTTCCTGAATGCCGCCAGAGTCGGTCACGACGACAGCTGCTGTCTCCATAAGCCGCAGAAACTCCAGGTAGCCTAGTGGCTCCAGTAGCCGAAGCCCATCGATGGACGTAAGCGCCTCCTCCAGCCCAAACTCCTTGAAGCGGTTTCGGGTGCGAGGGTGCATCGGGAATACCACGGAGCGGTCAGCGGCGACGTCCTTGATGATCTGGAGTAACTTGTAGACCCCCTCCTCATTGTCGACGTTGGAGGGGCGGTGCATGGTCATGAGGGCGTACTCCCCCTCCTCCACCCCAAGGTCCTCCACGATAGTGGTCTTAGCAGCCTCCTCCCGAAACTGGACCAGAGAGTCGATCATCAGGTTGCCCACGAAGAAGACTTTTTCATCCGAGACGCCCTCGGCCCGAAGGTGGTCGACCCCGCTCCGCTCGGTGACGAAGAGATAGTCCGCAATGCGATCCGTCACGAGGCGGTTGATCTCTTCCGGCATGCGGCGATCTCCGCTCCGCAGGCCCGCTTCCACGTGTGCCACATCGACGTGCATCTTGGTCGCGACGAGCGCGCACGCAAGGGTTGAGTTCACGTCGCCCACGACAAGCACAAGGTCCGGCTGTTCTTCCTCCACCACGTCCTCGAAGGCCGTCATGACGCGGGCCGTCTGCTGCGCGTGACTGCCACTTCCCACGCCCAGGTACACGTCGGGATGAGGCATCCCCAACTGGCGGAAGAAGACGTCACTCATCTGCTCGTCGTAGTGCTGGCCCGTGTGCACGATCTTCGACTGGAACCGGTCATTCTGCTCTAAGGCCCGGTGCAGGGGAGCCACCTTCATAAAGTTCGGCCGGGCCCCCACCACACTGAGAATCTTTGCGGGCTGTCCGTCTGTGCCTTCTGCCCCCTGCAGTGCAGTCCGCATCGAGCCGCCGCGGTGTCCATCCCCCCCAGCGGAGGGCAGCACCTCGATGTCCTCCTCGTCGGGAAGCCCATTCTGGATCCGAGCCCGGGGGGGGGAAGGCAAGGACGGAACAGAATCAACCGGCGCAAAGCACCCAAGACGCCACACCCACACCAGCGCGATCATTGCCGTTCCTAAGGCGAGCGCGTAACCCCACGCCACCGGCAACACCCCCATGAGCACCGCGGCACTCCCGAACCAGGCCGCAGCTGCGTAGAGGGTCCACACGGCCGTCTGCTCGGAGCCATTCTCGACCAGGCGGTGGTGGATGTGGCTCCGATCCGGGGCAAAAATGGTCCGGTCGGAGAGCATCCGCCGCACAATCGCGACGCTCGTATCCAGGACCGGAAGGCCCAGAAGCAGCGGCGGGATGAGAATTGCCAGAAAGGGATCCGGGTGCAGGCTGCCCTGCAGCGTATATCCCGCCAGGAGGTAGCCAAGAAAGAGACTTCCGGAGTCCCCCATGAAAATGGTGGCCGGCTTGAAGTTGTACGGCAGGAAGCCGACAAGCGCGCCGACCATCACAATTCCGATCCCCATGAGTGCCAGTTCTCCCTTCACCCCAAAGAGGACCGCACACGCGAGAAACGCGATCCCGATCACGCCGGTCGCCAGCCCGTCGAGGCCGTCGATGAGGTTAACCGCGTTGATAATGCCCACGATCCAGAGGACCGAGAGAGGAATGCTGTACAGGGCCCAGCTTATCCCGCTTTCTCCGCCAAACAGCCCCCCGTCCACCTGGATGTAGGCGCCCGCATGGAGAAGCAGATAGGCAGCTACGAGCTGAAACGCGAACTTCCCCTTGGGATCGAGCTCGTACTTATCGTCCCAGAGCCCCGCCCCGAGCATTACGAGCGCCCCGAGCCAGAACGGGACCGCCTGCATAGTCCCCGGCAGCCCCCCCTGCAGGGCAAAGAGCGTCCCAAACGCGACGATAACCCCTCCGGCAACGGCAATGCCCCCACCCGTAGGCGTCGCACGCAGGTGTATGTTTCGGGCCTGAGTGGGCCGGTCGAGCAAATCGAAATGGTGCGCCCTCTCACGGAGTGCCCAGGTAAGCAGAGCTGTGACTAGGATTCCCACAACGGCACTCCCCACCAGGCTAAGGAATAGAGATGTAGCCATTTAACGCAGATCGTTTGTCGGCAGGATGAGCGAAGCCTTGGCGATCAATCAAGAACTGCGACCTTCTCTCTTGACCAGAACCGCGCTAGGAGATGTGTTCCTCATATAGGGGCAAGTCCTTGTGGACGTGTGCCTGCATTTTTACTCGTTCTAAGAATAGCCCCTTTCGCATGCGAACGAATAAGCCTCTAGAGACGGCGGCGACCTACCTTTGGAGCATGCCCCCCATGGCACACTTTCCGGAAGCGATGGGGGTATGGATGAGCCAGCCCCGGACTTTCGGCGAAAGCAGCGGATCCGACGGGAATATTTTTCGAACGCCCGGCCAAATAGGGACGCATCGGGCCCTCGAAACGCAACCTGGATAGGGAAGAAGATTTAGTGAAGGATACTCTCCTCGACGGTTCCGCGCTTCGGTTGAACAGATGGGGCCCAATGTTTTAACCCCCAATAATGAACCCAAGACCGAAGAAATCGGTCTCGGCACGGGAAAAGCGTTTTGGGCAGGGTCTGTGGCGAGTACAGCGACTTCCCCTTTCTCTCCGAAACGAACGAAACTGACTCGCCCAAAAGTGCCACGCGTCTGGGACGTCACTGGCGGATACAAAAGGACAGCGACGGATATCCTTCGGGAACGCACCTCTATTCCGTCAGGCTCGGGCCTCATGTGCCGGAGTGCCCTGCCCCTTTCGTGGCCACCTGTTCTAGGAGCGCCGCGTACCTACGCGCCAGTGCCTGCCGATCGTAGTGGGCATGAACGTGCTCGTAGGCGTTCTCGGCCATTTCTTCGTGTCGCGGAGGATCCTCTTTCAGGCGGCGAACCGCCTCCACGAGGGCGTCGGGATTTTCAGGGGGAATCGGAATGCCGGCGCCGGCCTCCTCAACGATCTGCTGGGCCTCTCCCCGTACCCCGAGCACAATCGGGGTGCGCGTGGCCATCGCTTCGAACATCTTCGACGGAATGACGGTCTCGAAGAGCGGGTTGTCGCGCAGATGCACCACACTGACGTCACTGAGCGCGAGAAGGTACGGGACCGTCTCCTTAGGGACCTTATCGACCAGTCGGAAATTGTCGAGTTGCATCGCATCTTGTCGCGCCTCCAACTCATCTCGCTTGGCCCCAGTCCCCACGACCATGAACACAATGTCGGGATCGTCGCAGCGCTCGGCCGCCTCCAGGAGAACATCGGCCCGGTGGGCCATCCCGATCGTGCCGATGTAGCTGGCCACAAACTTGCCTTCCAGATCGTGCTCCCGTCGGAGCGTTGCCAGGCGCTCCGTGTCGAGCGGCTCGTCCCACCAGTCGGTCTCGATGCCATTTTTGATGACGGCGATCTTGTCGGAGCCAATTCCCTTGTCGGCAATCGCCTCCTTGAAGGCATCCGTCACCACCACAATACGGTCGGCCGCCGCGTACAGACGCTCTTCGATCCACTCGAAGCAGCGGATGATGAGGTTGCGGTCCATAGCCCCGACGGCCACGACCGACTCGGGCCACAGGTCCCGGATTTCTAGCACGAACGGCACATCTTTCGTCCACGCCACCCAGAAGCCCGCGATTGCGGCGAAGAACTGGGGGGACGTCGCCACCACGACATCCGGAGTAGGCAGGCGGCGGGCGTACCAGCTAGCCGAGACCATGAACGACAGGTAACTGAGCGTGCGCCGGACCACACCCTCGTTGGGCGAGACGTACATCGGCACCCGCGTGGTGCGGATTCCCTCTCGTAGTTCCTCGGTGAGGCGGTTCTCGTAGCCCTCGTACACCTCGCCCTCCGGAAAATTGGGCACGCTGGTGAGCACGTCGACCGTGTGGCCGTCCTCAACCCACTGGCGCGCGTGTTCGTAGGTGCGCGTCGCCGGCGCGTTGACCTCGGGCGGAAAGTAGTTGCTCAGGAAGAGAATCTGCACAGATGGACGCTGGACGGACGAATACTTGTTGCAGGTGAGCGGGTTGTCACGAAGCTCCACTGTTCCCTACACGCCGAGGGCGCCGTCAAGAAAAGCTGTGAAGCTGGGTGCCCCGAAGGGCCCGAGGCCCGAGTAGGAGCGATGATTTGAACTCGACGTAGAGTCGAGCCAGCAACCGAGGAGCCTCGTTCATTCAAGTAGATGACTACAGGTCGGATCCGGGGCAATGGGGATTCTGTCGAAGGCTTTAAGCCTCCAGTTTCACCGTCGGTTCTAGGCCCAGCCGTGACCTCAATACTGTATCTCGTAGGCAAGGGTAGAAGGAAGCGATAAGGTTCCACCTACTCTAAGTACACAAACACGATGCCGAACGCCAAAGCGGGGACAATACCAGCTCTCTTCTTGAGAGCTCTCTCCGGCGAGAATTTCGACTCGACCCCGATTTTTCCCACGACGCAAGGAAAACCCGTTTTCGTCCCGCCGAACGCTAACGTCGGGATGAAGGTGAATACGACTTTCCACACGGTGCTCTCCTCGTCCCGCAATTTCGTCGTGGACGCGCACACGTCGCGCGTCGGTATTCACCTCGATGCGGCGATGATGTGAGAGTGCGTTTCCAAGGCGCGCCTGGTAGCCGTCATACGTGCCCTCAAATACTGCCCCCTCTTCTGTCTCTCGCCACGTGATGTTCGTTGGAGCGTCTCGACGCGCGACCCGAAAGGCGTCCCAGCACTCGACTTGATCGAGGCCATCGATCTGCACCGTATTGTGCGCGGCCGTGCCCCGGACGTGCTGGCGCATTGGGCCGGCGGTGTACTCATAAACACCGCTGTCGACCACAAACCGCTTCCCAAACAAAGAAAGTTCATAGCTGAAGATGTCCGCGTGGGCGTGCGCCATTAGGTACTCGGGCCCCACCGGCCCACCGTCGACCATCATCCACAGGTCATCGGTCTGCATGACGTAATACCCAGCTTCCGGGAACGCCGTCTGAGAAGAGGGTGCGTACTCGAGCACGTCCCGTGCATACTGGAGGAGACGGTCCGGGGACGGGGCAATCTCGTGGGTCGAGTCGTTGAATAGGGCAAGCGCCCCGTCCGGATGCGTTACCGACGTCAGCACATCGGCCATGTCCCGTGCCGCCTGCCGGAGCAGCTGTTGCGCAGAATGCTCGTCGGGAAGAACGTCAAGTACGTCCAGAAGCCCCTCCAGCATGAGCGCGTGGTACATGGGACTCCGCTCGAAGTGAAATCCGTCGGAGAGAACCTGCTCGTCCAGTTCGGTCCGATAGATCGACAGTCCCTGTTCGCGCCAGCGGTCGGCCTCGCCTTGCCCCCGCAGGTAACAGCCCGTCAGCACGAGCGCCCGGGCATTTTCCAGGAGGTGATTCCCGTAAACGTGCGTCTCGACAGTGCGGGACAGGTACGCCGCCTGCTGGTAGAGGCTCTCTAAGAGATCGGACGCTGCGAGGCCGGCCCGACACCAGTTTATCAGCCGTAGTGACGTGGGGTATGGATGCCACCCAACGCCCTTGCCCACGGGGTTTGCTGCGGCCCATTCGCGGCAGAGGGACACCTGTTCTTGATCCGTCAGAAGATGCAAGTAGTGGAAGTAGTGAAGGGTGAACTGCCAGAGCAGCGACTGCCCCGAAGCGTTCCAGTCGACCGGGCGGCCTAGCTCTGCGGCCTCGTTCAAGAAGCAGAAGCAGCCCTCTTTTACATCGACCCGGTCGTTCCACGGGTCATGGGTCGGTCCATCCGTCGGCGCCGGTCCTGCAGGCTGTAGGCAGGAGGGAGCCGCCGGCAGGCGCCAGGCAGCCCAACGGCGCTGCAGAGGGGCGACCAGTCGCCCGGCCACTTGCCAGGGCTTTAGGTGACGGAGGGTGTGGAAGTAACGTCGGAAGATCTTCGAGGACTTCTTCGTTTTGGTCGGTGATGGATCCTGGATGCCCGAGCTTTCAGCCATGCTGTGTATTTGACAACCTCTAGGAGACGATTGCCACGTCCGGCTTCTCTACGCCGGCGTGTGGCGGTTTTCAACTCGTTCGACAACTCGATTCCCCGCCCATCGTCGTTACGTCCGTCGACGGGGGAGAGAAGACACGGGAGAAGCGGAATGACTGTAATCCGGACCTAGATGTCAGTCGCTACGAACCGATTTTCTCCTCCAGATTCCTCAGGCGCTCGTACTTGTGGGGAGACACGGTGCCCCCAATGAGCACCCTTCCGTTCCGTTCGACCCATGCGTGGGCCTTCAGCTCCCCTTCGTGCTTCGTAACGCCGATACAAAGCTGAGACGCTTCATCGCCCTGACGGAAGAGAAGGTACTGTAAGACGAGAGCCTGTGTGAGGCAGGGCCGTTCGGGGAGGAAGCGGTACCCAACGGCGTTAGCCGCCCATGCGGCTCGCTCCCGGTACGCCGGTGTGGGGCATTTCTCTCGGGGAAGCCACTGCGCTATGCGCCGGAGGCTTCGTGTCACCCGATCCAGCGAGTACAGGGATAATCCGGCTCGCACGACTACGGTCAGCGCCATGGCTCGAACTAGCAGCCACCAGTCTGACCACGGACGCCTCCACAGCTTGCGCAGGGAACTACTCCAGAGAGGCATAGGACAGGGCAGTTTACAAGACCATTTTGTTTCGTACTATGTATCTTGCCGAACCAGAATCCTCCAAGGGAGGATGGGAGAATGCAAGCCTTCCTGCCACGACCATTCGCTCTCAACTTCAGTCGACCTGAAATGGCGTTTCAGTGGACGTAGGCGGAGAGACAGGATTGTGTTCTCCATCTTGCGAAGAGGCCCGCCAGCCGTGCTCTACCTGGGCCTTCCACGACTTCGCATAGTGCCCGTCTTGCTCCAGAAGCTCCTCGTGCGTACCCGACTCGATAATCTTACCGTCGTGCATCACATGGATGACGTCCGCGTGCATCGCAGTCGTGAACCGGTGCGTGATGATGAAGGCCGTTCGCCCCTCGTCGACGAGCCGGCCGAAGCTCTGTAGCCACTCGTTCTCCGCCCACGAGTCCATCGCGCTCGTGGGCTCGTCGAGGATAACAAGCGGCGCATCGCGGTAGTAGGCGCGTGCCAAGGCAACGCGCTGCCACTGTCCACCGCTCAGGTCCGTTCCGCCCTCAAACCAGTGGCCAAGCTGGGTATCGTATCCCTCCGGAAGCTCCAGGATGGTTTCGTGAATCATCGCCTTGTGCGCGGCGGCCTCCAGGGCCTCTCGGCTGTGCTCGCGGTGGATGTCGCCCAGGATAATGTTCTGGGCCACCGTGGCTTGATAGCGCATCGGCTGCTGGAACAGGGTCGTGATCTGTTTCCGGAGGTCTCTTACCCGATACTCCCGGATGTCAATGCCGTCGATGAGTACCCGGCCCTCATGCGGGTCGTAGAGACGCCCGAGGAGTTTCGAGAGGGTGGTTTTTCCGGCGCCGTTTTCCCCAACGATGGCCGTCACTTTCTGAGCAGACAGGGAAAGGGAAAAGTCTTCCAGCACGTACGTCTCCGTTTCCGGATAGCGGAAGGCAACATTTTCGAAAACGACTTCGTCTCGAGGAATGGGGGACGGTTCCTCCCGCGGATCTTCCGGATCCTGGAGAGTCGGCTCAAGCGACAGGAAGTCAAAGAGATGCTCCAGGAACATGGCGTTCGTGTAGAGCTTGCCGGCATTCTGGAGCAGGGTTCGCATCAGGCCCTGGCCCTCCCGAAATGACCGGTAGAACAGCCCGAGGTCGCCGATGGTGGCCAGACCCCGCATGGCCCGCCACGCCATGATGCCCATTACGACGCCCATGGCTGCGAGGGCGGCCAGTCCGGCCCCGATGGTGGCAAGGCTTTTGTTCTTTTCGAGCTTGATGCGCTCACCGCGGAGCCATCCGCGAACGTCGCTGTACGCCTGAGCAAAGTGATTGCCCAGATCGAAGGCCCGGATTTCCTGAGCCGCGAAGTCGTACGTCAGCATCATGTCGTAGTACCGCGCACGCCGCTGGTCCATCGTGCGCTCCTCCCACCAGTCGTGGTACTTCCGGTTGTGCTTTACCACCACGTAGAGCGCGGGCAAGGTGCTGAGGATAAGCACCAATGGTATCCACAGGCCGTAGGGAACGAGAATCGCCGCGATCGTGACGAGGGTGATTCCATTCTGAAATAACCCCCCGAGCTGTTGCAGCACCTCCAGCGACTTACTGCCGGCCCGACTGCTGGCCTGGTGGAGGGTGTCGTAGTAGTCGGACGACTCATAGAAGGCGAGGTCGAGCCGGCCCGCCTGCTCGTGGATTCGGTTTTGAATATGGTCTTCCACGTGTTCGGCCTGGGCAGTCTGAACCCATCCACTGGCGGCCTGCGCCACCTGCTGGAGGAGAAGCACGAGCGCCATGAGCCCTCCGGGAATGGCGACCAGTTGGACATTTCCCCAGGCCAGGCCCTTCCCGATTGCCTGAGAGGCTCCATCCAAGACCCACTTCGTCAGGTAGACGCTGGCCCCCGGAAGCAGCCCCTGAAGCACGAGGAGGCTCGCCCAGACGAGCGTCCAGCGCGCCGCTGCCTCCCACACGAGGGAGAGGGCCCGCGGCACGTATGCCAGGAGGCGCCGGACGTTTTGCAACGCCTCGCTGGGCTCCGGGAGATCAACATCGCTCATGAGACGAACCGAAACTTGAGGCTAAAGGGAACGCGCAGTGTCAGGAAGAGAGGGAGTTCTCCATCGGGCGACTCTGACACAGGGCAAGCGATTGGTTGTGCAGCCGAACGTCCGCCCGGTCGTTGTCGAGTTCGACCTGGGAGGCGGGAATTTTCTCATCCTTCTCGATCTTGGTGGTCACTCGTGCGTCCTGAGCCAGCGTTATCGGCAGGCCTGGTGCGTCATTCTGGTTGGCGCAGTTTTCGATGAGGCCATAGCACGCATAACCGCCGATGCCATCGAGCTCGTCGCCGGGCTCAAGGTCCGTCTTGGCGTAGGCATAGACGTCGGCCACGTGTCCGTATTCGGGTTGCAGGAGGGAGCGATCCTCCAGCACTGCGGTCGCGATGGCCTCCATGGCTTCCACGTGGCACAGGTGATAGGGGCGGTAGAAGATGTAAAAGGGGCCGTCGCCTCTCTTGTAGTACTCCATCATGCGCTGCTGGTACGGATCCTCGCAGTACCCGACCGCGAACACGCCCCCATCCGGCTCAGCCCCCAGAATGTAGTCCACAACCGGGCCGTGCTTCTCCCAGAGCACGCCGAGATCGAACAGGTCGTGCACCTCCTGTACATGGTCGGCCCGAGGCCCATGCATGCCGGGAACGGGGGTTTCCAGGTCCAGTGCGTTGGCGAGGAGGGCCATCTCAACCCCCAGCTTCGTTCCGTCGGTGTAGGCCGTGCACATGCGGTAGTCGAGGTTGCGTTTGTCGGCCTCGGGGATGATGGACGTAGGGTTCGCGTAGCGGTCGAGGTACCCCTTGATGTTGCCGGCCATGACCAGGTCGAACCCCCACAGCCGGAGGTCGTCGACGAGCCGCTTGATGACTCCGTGCTGATCCCCGTCGCAGCTGGCATACGTGACGCCCTGCTCGGCGGCCCGCTGCATGAGATAAGGCCCAAAGGCGAGGTCCGCCTCAGCATTCATCATGACGAGGTGCTTCTCGTGCTCGAGGGCTACCGGACAGAAGCGGGCTGCGTCTTGGATTGCGTTCGAGGCATCGATAAATACGTCGGCCGCCTCGGCGCGGGCCGCCAGTGCCGCGTCCTGGCATACGGCGAGCTTTTCCTTTCGGATGCAATCGTTGAGAGATCCAAGATCGGAGACCACCTCGTAGGGCACTCCCTTGGCCTCTGCGCAGTCAATGGCTGCTTCGAGGTCAATGTCTGCGAGTGCCACACACCGGACGGCCGGGGTGACGGTACACTGGTGAAGCAATCCACGGCCCATCGCCCCCGCCCCAGCCATTGCAACGTTGATCTTGGTATCGAGGGCCCGAAGCTGCTCCCGCATCTCAAACGGGCGGCGTCCTGAGGGTTGCAGGGATGAGCGGGAAGTCGGTTGCGTCGCATTCATTGTGAGTCGAGAGCGGAAGAAGGAGAGGGTTGTCCGGGGTGTTTTTCAATACCGGTTAAGCGCGAGCACAGGAGTCGAAGGGCCGGTGGAATAGCGGACGGAGTAAACCCGCGGCCGAGGAAGTCGCGAGGCGGCTTCCCCCTTTGGAAGCTATACTGAAGATAGCCGTCGGAGGTGAAGCCACAGCGGATACAGCATCTCTGTATATTGGAAGCCGATGGTGTTGTAAAGCAGACGGTACAAGCGGCCAGGCCCAAAAGGGGCATCCGAGGACGCAAAATGGCCCCGTACGAGATTCCGGTGCTTGCGAAGGGCCATGTTGGGATTGTGTTCGTAAAGCCCCCTCACTCCCCGAATCATGTCTATGTGGAGAGCTTCGTTCCGGGCCTGAGTCAGGCGCTCTGTGGAGCGCAGGTAATCGAGAATCTTTGCCCGGAGCTCCAGAAACGTCCGCCACTGTTCCACGCGGTCTGCCATCGAGGCGGACGTGTCTCGGACGTGTCGAGTGGTCAGCGGCCTCGTGTCACCAAGGAGCCGGGCATCGTTCTGAAGAAGGCGAAACATAAGACCCGTATCGAGGGAGAGCCCATCGTCCTGCTGCCAAGCTCCGACCTCCCGAATGGAGGCTGCTCTCCACAGGTTGCTGCTCGTCCGTCCGAGGCGGGCGTGAATCAGGCCGAGCCAGGGATCCTCTGTGTTAATCGTTTCCCTCCGGGCGCGTCGGTCGTGGTCTGGATACACCTCCTCATAGGCAGCCGCCACGAAATCCGGGGGGAACGAACAATCCGCGACCAGTTCAGCCTGGTGTTCGAGCTTTCTCGGGTGAAGCTCGTCGTCGTGGTCGAGGAACGCCACGTACGCCCCACGGGCCATCCCGAGTCCCGTATTCCGGGCACCACAGATGCCTTGATTTTTCTGATTATGGACGAGCAGATTGTCTTCCTCCTCCCGAATGGATTGCAGGACATCGAGGGTCCCATCCGTCGATCCGTCATCAATACAGATCACCTCCTCCGTCGGATACGTCTGGTCGAGCGCGGAGCGGACCGCCGTCTCGACGAACGCCTCCGAGTTGTAGCACGGAATGACGACCGATATGTCGGGCATGTCAGCCATTTACGAGAAGTCTCCCGATTCGAAGAAGACTTGGTCCAAGACCATAGAGCAAAGAAGACTCCAAATTAGATAGCGACGTGCTTCTCTACACCATGAACGTGCCTTTGGAGCTCACGCTGAACGAACTCAATCGTGCAAGGTCCGTCTGCCCGAAGGCAAAGCGGCACAGGTCGCTTCCTTCCCGTCATCTTCTTAAAAGGGAACGGACGAATTTTGAAGCCAGCCTCGCAGCGGGTGTCATTTTGATAGAGGACGCCAGTGTGGCCATCGCTCAAGCTCGTTCCTTGTCGAGAGACCGTTCCGAAGCAACTTTGCCGGGCTTTTCCCCGCGGAGTTTGCGGAGGCCTCGTTCCTCGTAGTTTCGGGGACGAGTGCGCTCGGCTAGGTACTGAAGGGCCTGATGGAAGAGATTGACCAGAGAAAACTCATGGTGTCGGATGCCTTCCCGACGCAGGAGAGCGTCCAGGTGAAGCAATCGCCATAGCATCAGGTGGCCCCACCGCTTAGCGACGACAAGATACGGATGTCGCCAGAATTCGTACCAGGACGTGCGGTTGGTAAACGTCCATTCTTCCCAGTGCAGCCAGTGGTAGCGAACATACGCCATCGATCGCCCACGGGCCTCGGCGGCACGTAAGAAGGCCGCCCGGGTAAGACGATCCTCGGACGGATGATGCACGACGGGTACGGTATTCACCTCCGCGAATCGGAACCCCGCCTCTCGAAGCTGCCACGCGAACAGCGTATCCTCGCAACATCCCAGGGAGGATCCGGGGCCGAGCTCGGGATCGAAGGCGGGGACCTGGTTGAGCACAGCCCGCCGGAACGCCATGCTAATTGTAATGGGCAGAAGAACCTCCCCTCCGCCCTTTTCGGGGAGGGTTGACAGCGTCGCCCGGTGAAATCGATTCATCCAGGGGCGACGCAGGTGCGGGGCAAGTTTCGCGGGGCCTCCGACGACGTCCGCTTCGTTGCTCAGGATTGGCCGGCACAACTCCACTGCCCAGTCTGAGGGGATCCGGACATCGTCGTCCGTGAACAGAAGGATGTCTCCGTGGGAGGCATCGAGGGCAGTGGTTCGGGCGTATCCAGTGCCCGCACGAGGCTCTTCGACAAGGCGTACGGGCATATTCGGAAGGGTTGCCTGCTCGACCCAGGCCGTCGTGCCGTCCGTTGAGCCGTTGTCGACTACGACCAGCTCCGCTTCTGTCTCTTCTGGCAGTTGAAGTGTGCCAAGATCCCGCACCGTACTCTTTAGTGTTGAGAGGCGATCCCGGGTGCAAATCAATATGGAGAGAGAAGTGCTCACGGAAGCCCTTGAGGAGAAATTTTAAAATCGTTTCGTGCCTATTTGCAAATCATTGAGGTAGACAAGCAGGTGTTGAGACCCGCCCTCAGGAAACCTGCTTTTTCAGGGTTCTCTTGGGCAGGCTGGGGTGTTTTCGGCAAGATCATTCTCGACGAAGGAAGGGATCTTATCCACGAGATCCAGATCATGGGGGCGCGCAAACGAGCGGACGGGCACATGGGCCACAAACTGCGAGATTTGTTCCAGTTGGTCGGTTGTCGAACCGTCTTTCTGGAACATCCGAAGGGCAAAGGAATGGCGCAGAAGCTCCAAACAGGCCTCCTGCCCGGTGATTGGAGAGGCGGCAAGATCGGAGGAGTCTTCTGTCCAGTCTAGGACATAGATGCAACGAAGCGGGAGGGCCTGTCTCGGGAATTCTTCCGTTACGCCCCGCGATCGCTTTTTGCTCTGGGAGTCAACCCGAAGGTACGCGTCTGGATCTTCGGCGAGGGCTGCTTCCAGCGTGTCCGGGAGGAGTTTAAGATGAGGAAAGGAGGGGATTGCCCAAACGACCTCCGAAGGCAACGTGAGGGGTAATACGTCGTCGGTGATCACGGGGTACCCACGGCTGTGGAAGATCCCTGCCGTCGTTGATTTTCCCATCCCTTTCCAGCCGACAAAAGCGACGGCTTCCCCATCAATTGCAACGGCACTCCCGTGGAGCGAGGAAACGCCGCGCTGATAGAGAATGAAGCCCATCCCAACGCCCGCGACCAGGAACCGAAATCCGTCCCCCTTGGCGTTCTCAGTCGGAGAAATAAGGAGTTCGCGTCCTTTACGGACCCGGAGCCCGCCGACGTCATCAATCCAAAGGGTGATCTCGTCGGGCGTCTTTCGGAGCCCATAAGACTGGTCGGCGTCGTACTCGAGCTCTATCTCGTCCCGACTCCCATAGCGGATTTCTACGTCCGCATCGGTCTCTTTGGCCGACAGAAATTCGGGGATTTTGAGCTCAGAGCGTACATTAAGTCCGTAGCAAAAATAAGAATGCATGACGTAAGACTGTGCCAAAAAGAAAAGCCAGCCCACCATCTGGCACGCAAGGCGCCAGCATGGTGGACTGGCCGTATGGTTCTCTCCATCCCTACTGCGGGGGCACGCTGTACTGGGTGTCTGGCGCGTCGTCGCCGGAGAAACCCGTGTCCGAGCCAGAAGAACTCTGCTCGGCCGTGATTTTCTCCGCGGACCCGTACACAGTAAGGGAGGGAGCGTGGTAGGTCTTCTGGGAATTATTATCCATGGTACCACCTCCTTGATTTATGAGACAGAATGCGAGGGCACACTGCCTCGCAACCCACACTCTGCGGGAGTTTTGCTGGACCCCTCGTCGAGCCAGTTGTGAAGCGAAAGGGCCCGCCAAAGGAGAATTCGTTTTGACTCCTCGCTATGGTTATTGAGGCTACCTTTCGCCATTTTAGAGGCCAAATTTGATACTTTTTCGCTGTCTATATATTCGGATATTTTATTTGTCTCTTCTTCAGCACTTTCGGAGAATCTATTTAGTTTTTCTTTGTCGTGAGTTTCGAACCCATTAATGTATACCCATCGGACGTCCGTCTTGTCTGTTCTCTGTTGGACCTTCCGCGGGAGTGTATCTTCCATAGCGGCATGTTCGATCCATCGGCTCCATTCCTGTCTACGCTTTACGTGGCCGGGCAATGACAGGCAAAACTCAACGAGCCGGACGTCATGGAAGGGAAACCGAATATCAAGACCTAATCCGGCTCCCAGGGCATCGTATTTCCGGAAGGCCCCTTCCATCAGGGGCCGTGTAAGTAACATATGATGATGATGGCGTTCCCGGGTCCACTCTCGAGGAGAGGATCGCTCATCTAGATAGGGCTCCGTTGCATCTAGGAAGCGATCGTCGAAATATTTCCGCCATCCCTCTTGCCAGGCGCCCCCCTCGCTTCGCATTTCAAGGCCGTCGGCGCGAGACGAGTTCACTCCGTCGCGCACTGCCCGCCAGAGGCTAACCAAGGGCTTCGTCAGGGTCGAATGACGAAGATAATGCTTGGCCCACCCTTTTAGGGAGCGTTTGAGATTTTCCTGGTCTCCTCCCAGATCGCGTACCGACTCGCGAATCTCTTGGCTAAGTTTCCACCACCGAAAGGACCAAAGCAGTTCGTTGTAGTAGGTTCGTCCGTGCGACACCACCGTGTCCCCATCGTTTCCACTAAGTACAACTCGGTGGTTCTTCTCCGCTGCGCGGCGGTAGAGCTCGACCAGGATAAAGGCGTTGATCCCGTCGTTGGGATGGTCCAGATAATGGGTGAACCAGTCCTGATGCTGAAGCGGACCGGTATCTGCAGGCGTAACGAACGTTGGCACCATCTTGTCGGGGTACATGTCGAGCGCCGCTTCCTGGTATTCCCGCTCGTCTGCCTCCGGAATGGAGGGGTACACGGCCGACAGCGTATGGAGCTTCTCGTCGGTAAGCTCCTGGGCGGCAGTGCACGCGACCGACGTGGAATCCAGTCCTCCACTCAATGTGGAGCCCAGCGGTGTCGTTCTGCGCATGCGGCACCGAACGGCTTTCCGGAAGAGCTCCTGGAATCGTTCGATGTAGGCAGCGTCGGAGCCGAGATTCGTCTCCTTGTTCGGGTCTAAGGCCCAGTACTTTTTGCGAGTGACTGTTCCCTCTGCCGTGATCTGGAGCGTATGGGCGCGCGGCACGGAGAACACGTCTTCCCAAAACGTAGCGTCCGGCTCAATCCTCACCGGCATCAGCAAAAAGTCCGCAACTTTAAGATCATTGACTTCCCCCTCTGAGAAGCCGGTCCGGAGGAGCCCTTTTTCTTCCGAGGCGAAAGCGAAGAAGCGGTCGGCTTGGTGCGCATAGTACAGAGGCCGAATGCCGAAGTGGTCGCGCGCGAGCGTGAGGGTTCGATTCCGGGCATCCCAAACCGCAAATGCAAACGCCCCCAGCAGCTCCTTCGGGCAGTCACGCCCCCATCGCTTGTACGCGGCCAGGATGAGTTCCGTGTCCGTAATTGGACGGTCATCGGGGCACCGAATACCCAGCCTCTTGGTCAGCTCCTTACGGTTGTCGATCCGGGCGTCCGCCGTGACGGCGTAGTTGCCACTCCGGTCCACCAGCGGGAGCGACTCGTACCGGTCTTCAGGGGTCGTTTCGAGCATGAGGTGTCCCAGCCCCACAGAGCCGTCCCGCCACGTGTCCGTGCCATCCGGTCCACGATGCTCCATGGCATCAAGCATCCGGCCGAGCCCCTCGCCCACCGGACGCCCATTCAAATGGTAAACCCCTGCGATTCCACTCACGCGTCTCGAGGATCGTGATATCAGGTGCTAGATCGTGCTAGAAGCGCCCTCACTCGGGGTCGATCCGGACCAAATTGTGCTCTTCGAGGTCGTGAAGCAGGGCGACCACATCTTGGAAGCAGCGCTCGCGTTCAATGCCGTAGTCGGACGTAATCTCGGCCACAACCTCTCCGACTGGCATTGGATCTTGAATGCGCTTCCACACCTGCGTGCCGACCGGATTGAGACCGTAGTACACTCCCTCCTCAAGATCCAGGATTACGTTCTCGCCGTCCACTTCGGCGGAGGTCTGGTGGTCGACGGCCTCGACGACTGATGCTGCGGTAAGCTCCAGCGTGGATTCGTTCATGTCGTAATATAATGTACTTTTCAGGGTTTCAAGAGAGTCGACCAGAGATGCTGCATAGTCGAGTAGGCTCCGTACCGGATTTTGCTAGCAAGAGTACTTTTCGTTGCGAGCTGGAGCCGTATCCGTTTTACAAGGGAAAGAACTGTTTGCTGTGACCGGTCTCGTAGATAGTTCGCGAGCATCACTCGGACCCCATCCATTGGCACATCACGGCCCCAACTTTGGATTCCCCCGGATGCACTACGGACCCAGCTTTCGACGTCCGCTGGGAGGGCCATGTCTAGGACATCGTGAGCCAGTAGTAGTCCCAGCTTTAGCACACGCGTCCCCTGCATCTGTCTGGCCCGGGTCACCGAGGCGCTCCAGTCCAGGGTCGGTTCCGCCTGGACAAGTTGCGCGAGGTCAGCCACGTACCTTAGTGAACGCCAGTAGTTTTTTACTCCGTGATAGGACAGCACCAGCGCGGCATCCTCTGGGGCAAGCCCCGGCACTGTAACGTTCTCGCTGAGCTGAATCTCCCTGGAGCGCTCCCACAAGGGGTTGAAGTCTGCAGGGAACGCGTATCCAGGCGGCATTACGCGCGTGTGTACATCCAGGTTAAAGGCGCCTCCTGCCCGAGCATACTGCCACTGTCCCTTCAGAGATCGGAACAGCGCTCGACGCCATCCCTCAATTTTCTTTCGCTGCTTTGGATACTCGTACCCCATGTCTCTGAGGAGCTGATCAAACTCCGAAAACCGATCACTCGGGACAAGCACATCTAGATCCACGTACTGGCGCATCGCGATATCGCCGTACGCGACTTTTGCTAGGACGGGACCTTTCAGCGCAAGGAGGGGAAGATCGTGTTCCTCACAGAGTCGACGGATTTCTCCAAGCTCCCGCACAAGAAAGTTGGTGCGGATTCGATTCTTTTGCTGGTGTTCCTGAATCCAGTCCTGCAACCATGACGGGAGTTGAGGGCCAAGAAGGTGTTCAAGGTTGCGAAAGATTAAAGGCCGAATGCCGTGCCGTCCTGCTTCCCGACACACGGCCTCCCAGTCGAGGCCGCCCTCAATGAGGGATTGCAGGCGGCGGCGACGAACAGCTTCTGGCAGCTGAGAAATACACACCCGGGCAAATTCGTACGCGTCTGTTTCTGACACTTCCATACACGAGATCAATCCACTTCCCGAACTGGAGTCTCTTTAAGGATAGCACTTCCAACTGGAGGTAGCAAGAGATCCATCGCGCCGATCAATCCCGGCGCGTCATTGCCGTTTGAATCCTCGGGGGTCACCTGTATGCGAATCGCAGGCCCACAAGGAATGAACCCATCGACTATCCACAACGTCGGCTCTTTTGCCCTTTTCATGCTCTAGGGCCTCCCGGCGAGCCTCGGCCCCTCGTGGGAGACCATTTGCCCAGGCCTACAGCCCAGGCGTTGCGGGAGAGCCCCAGAAGCAACTCAACGCCAGCCCCTACGGTCCTCGTCTAGGCGTACGGACTGTTAATCGATAACCCACGTGCTCGGCAAATACTACACGCACTCGGCCCTCCCCACCCCGAGCGCAGCAGCCTCATCGACAGGACGCCCACGAGGTTTGCCCCCACCATAAAAGGTGAAAGCCCCGTCAGGGGGGCCTAGATAAGCCCTTGCCTCATCATACCTTGCACCTCTCCACAGGGCCCCCCCTCTACACCATCAGGGCGAACGCCTCCAGTAGTCCGCAGTCGCTGGCATACCCCTTGTATCCGTCGTGAGCGGGAAGATACGGCTCTGCTTGTCAGACCGAATGCCTTCCGGGTGTAGCCGTTCACACGCAAGCAATTTGGGGTTTTATGTCTTCGATCTCCTCTTCGTCCTCCACGGGGAAGAAGGCGTCTGTATTTTCGCTTCTCACTTGCTCTGTGCTCTTGCTCGCTCTATTGGTTGTTATTGGCTGTCAGGACGAGCTCGTTGCCCCTGAGCCGAACCAGCCAGGAATCTCGTCCCTAGAGGTGACCCCTTCCTCTGCAGCCCTCGCTTCGAGAGACACCATTAAACTGAAGGCCGTGCCAGTCGATGATCAAGGCAATGCCGTTTCCGGCTACGCAATCGAATGGAGCAGTGAGGACACCACGATCGCCACGGTCAAGGAGGGTGTGGTCACTGCCCAGCAAGAGGGAACGACGGCAATCGACGCATCCGCCCACAAGCAAGGGGTTGAGAAAGCGTC
>CAJXKO010000046.1 GCA_913055845.1 uncultured Bacteroidota bacterium
ACCACGTAGTCGAGCGACGGCTCGAAGCAGGCGCTCGTGTCGCCGGTAATCTCGTTGGGCAGCTCGTCGAGCGTGTAGCCGACGGCGAGCTTGGAGGCCACCTTCGCAATCGGGTAGCCGGTGGCCTTCGACGCCAGGGCCGAGGAGCGGCTCACCCGCGGGTTGATCTCAATCACGATCATGCGCCCGGTCCCCGGCTCGAAGGCAAACTGGATGTTGCAGCCACCGGCGAAGGTGCCGATCGAGTTCATCGCCTTGATCGCCGCGTCGCGCATCCGCTGAAACTGCTTGTCGGTCAGCGTCTGCTGCGGGGCGACGGTGACCGAGTCGCCGGTGTGCACGCCCATCGGCGTCACGTTCTCAATGGACGCGATGATGATGACGTTGTCGTTTGGGTCGCGGAGCAGCTCCAGCTCGTACTCCTTCCACCCGAAGAGGCACTCGTCGATCAGGACCTGGTGGGCCGGGGAGAGCTCAAGGCCGCGGGTCACCATCTCCTCGAAGTCCTCGGCGTCCCAGACGATGCCCCCGCCCGAGCCGCCGAGCGTGTAGGAGGGCCGGATGACGACCGGCAGGCCGCCGAGCTCCTGGGTAATCTCTTTGGCCTCCAGCAGGCTCTTGGCCGTGTTGCTGCGCGATTGGTCGAGCCCAATGTCGTCCATCAGATTTCGGAACTCCTGACGGTCCTCCGTGATCTGAACCGTATCGATGTCGACGCCGATCACTTCGATGCCTTCCTCGTCCCAGAAGCCGTCCTCTTTCAGGTCCTGCGCCACGTTGAGGCCGGTCTGGCCGCCCATCGTGGGCAGCACGGCGTCCGGCTGCTCCTCGCGGGCAATCTGCGCGATGGACGACGGCGTCAGCGGTCGCAGGTAGACCTCGTCGGCCATCAGCGGGTCGGTCATGATCGTGGCCGGGTTCGAGTTGACCAGGACCACGCGGTAGCCCTCATCCATCAGGGCCCGGGCCGACTGGCTCCCGCTGTAGTCAAACTCGCAGGCCTGCCCGATGACGATGGGGCCGGACCCGATGAGAAGAATCGTCTCAATGTCGGTGCGCTTGGGCATCTGGGTATTGCGTAATGCGTGATGCGTCGAACAATCGTCTGGGACCTTCCCTCTAACTTCGTGCTTCCAGCCTTTCCCCTTCCAACCTTCAACCAGTCACGCCGTGGCGGCAACGGGGGCGCCTCCTTCCTCCGGCAGCGCCAGTCCCCGTTCCTCCGCCACCATCTCCATGAAGCGGTCGAAGTGGTAGTGGCTGTCATGCGGCCCGGGAGACGCCTCCGGGTGGTACTGCAGCGACATGCCCGCGAACCGCTTGAAGCGCAGGCCCTCAATCGTGTCGTCGTTGAGGTTGACATGGGTCACCCGCGCTACCTCCGGGTCAATCGACTCCGGGTCGACCGCAAAACCGTGATTCTGCGTCGTCACCTCCACCTGCTCGGTGCCCAAGTTCTTGACCGGATGGTTGGCCCCGCGGTGGCCCACGTACATCTTGTAGACCTCAAAACCCTGGGCCAGAGACAGGAGCTGGTGCCCCAAACAGATGCCGAAGAGCGGGAGCCCGGTGTCGATGGCCTCACTCACAGTCTCGACCGCGTCCGGCATCGCGCGCGGGTCGCCCGGACCATTCGAAAAGAAGAGGCCGTCCGGATTCCAGTCCAGCACGTCGCCAAGATCCGTTTCCCCGGGCACGACCCTCACCGTACAGCCGCGCCGGCGGAAGGAGCGGAGGATGTTCTTCTTGACGCCAAAGTCGTAGACCGCAATCCGCGGCCCCTCCCCCTCACAGAACGTGTAGGACTCCTCGACGGTCACCTTTGAGGCCAGCTCCCGGCCCGCCATGCGGGGCCAGCCTTTCGCCTTCTGCACGAGCGTCTCCGCGTCCAATTCGTTGGAGGAAATGACGGCGTTCATCACCCCCTTGTCGCGGACATGTCGCACGAGCGCGCGGGTGTCGACCCCCGCAATCCCTACCAGATTGTGACGCTGCATAAACGCCTCCAGGGTCTCGTCGGCCTGGGGATTGGAGTGCCGCCGCGGATAGTCCCGCACGATAAACCCGGCCACCATCGGGGACTCCGCCTCCATGTCGTCGGCCGAGGCCCCGTAGTTGCCGATGTGCGGCTGGGTCATCATCATGAGCTGGCCGTAGTAGGACGGGTCCGTCATGATTTCCTGGTAGCCCGTCATGCTCGTGTTGAAACACAGCTCACCGCCGGTGAGGCCACGGGTGCCAAGGGCAATTCCGTCGACCACCGTGCCGTCGGCCAGGGCAAGTGTCGCAGGATCGCGGGTCGTGGAGGAGGCGTGGGCCATGGTGCGGAGCGGAACTCAGTCGGGAAAGAGCGGAAGGGCCATAAAAAAACCTCCCCTGTGGAAAAGGGGAGGCCAACGAAGCATCAAAACAACACGTCCGGCGCGAGCGGACGAGGAGCAGGTTCGGGGGGGATCTTGGGAAACATTGCCCGCAGTGGAATACTGGATTATGTTGGAATCCGACGCACAAAATACAATACCGACCGAAAAGTTTCGCGCCCCGTAAGATCGCAGCGTTTTCTGCTGTGCACGCCAAAAACTTTGGAAACCCATGCAGGGGCCCGATGTCCCAACTGAAGCCCTCTTCTCACGACGCAGTCTCGCCACTCCGCGACCCTGTCCCCTTCCTCCGCGGTTCCGAGGGCGTTCGGCTCTGTGTCGTCCAGAAACAGATGTTCACCCCCGTTTTAAAAGACAGGAAACGGGATCCACGAAGGTGTTCCTGCCATGCGCCGCGCCTCTCTCGATCGGTCCAACCACACGTACCGGCGTCGGCTGTTGGCCTCGCTGGCGGTCGTCCTGGGACTCGGCGTCGCGCTCGTGCAGTGGTGGCCCGCCTCTACGGCGCCCTCCACCGACGGACCATTCCGAGAACGCGGTCCGGAGCGCATTCAGGTGAACGAGGTCCAACCGACGACGCAGTCTCGGGAGCGCACTCCCCCCCCTCCAGCCCCGACGCCCCCTGTGGTGGTACCAAACGACGTCGTGATCGAGGACCCGATCGACTTCGACGAAGGCACGCTCGCCGTGGAGGACCCGGACAACGACGAGCAACTGCGGGAGGGGCGCTCCCCAGCCGTCTCCGCCGCCCGCCGCCCCGACACCAATGCCCGCCTGTTCCGCGCCGTGCAGCCCGACTATCCCTCGTCCGCCCGCGAGCGGAGCATCCGTGCCCGGGTACGGGTCTCCGTGCAGGTGTCGAAAACCGGTCGGGTCGAGGAGGCAATTGTGCTCAAGCGCTGGCGACTTTTGGATGAGGGAGGGGTCCGCCCGGTGGCCCGTCTCGACTATGGGTTGGAAGAAGCCGCCCTCGGGGCCGCCCGTCGATCTCGCTTCCGCCCCGCCCAACACGACGGGCGCCCCGTCGCGAGCCAGACCACCCTCACGTTCGAGTTCGGAACCGACGAGCGCTAGCGGGACGCATTCGGGCGGGGTGCCTCTTCATCGAGGTCGCGCCACGTGGCATCTTCGACATCATCCCCCCAGAAGGTGGGCTCGTCCTGCGCCGTCCCCGTCTGCTGCCGGGGCGACGGCCCCTTCCACCCGTTGGGGCGGGACGACGCGTCTGGAGTCTCCGGGTCTCGGGACGCGGTGTCGCCGCTCCCGCCGAGAAGGCGAACGAGATTCCCCGTCGTTCGCAGGATGAAGTAGAGAATGACGGCGAGAGCAAGATACTCCATCGGACAGATCAGCACGTACACTCGAGGGCCAGCAACGCAGGCCACGGGGCTACGATGGCTGGGGCTGCACGTAGCGGGTGTGTTCGTCGGAAGGGGCGATGATGTGCCGGACGAGCGCCCGGAAATCGGACGACCGTTCTACAAAATCCATCTCTGCTACGTTCGCCACGAGAAGCGGGGTGCGGTCGTATTGCCGGAAATACTGATCGTAGGCCTCGTGAAGTCCCGCAATGTAGTCGGGATCCATGTCGCGCTCGTAGGGGCGGTCCCGCTTTTCGATGTTTTGGAGCAGTCGCTCGGGCGAAGAGCGCAGGTACACCACGAGATCAGGCGTGGGAACCGTCGGCTCCATGAGGCGAAAGAGGGACTCGTAGAGCTGCAACTCGTCGCCGCCCAGGGTCTGCCGAGCGAAGATTCGATCTTTGTCGAACGTGTAGTCGCTCACCGCAAAGTCGCGGAAGAGATCGCGCTCTGAGAGCTCTTTTTGCTGCCGGAAGCGGCTTGCGAGGAAGGCCAGTTGCGTCTGGAAGGCCCACCGGTCCCGATCCTCGTAGAAGCGCTCCAGGAACGGATTTTCTTCGAAGCGCTCAAGGACCGCGTCGGCCTCGAAGCGGTCGGTCAAGAGCTGGGTGAGGGTGGTGGTGCCGGCCCCGATGGCGCCCTCAATGGCCACGTAGTCGAGGGCGTCCGGCGGTGTCATTGACGGCGGCATGTAGACGTGGGGTGGGACGGAAAGATGTTGCGTACTGGCGGATGGATGACCGACTACGCCTCTTACGAGGAGTCGCCGCCAGGGGCGGAGTGCTCGGCAATCAGTGCATCGAGGCGGTGGTCAGTCCGTCGAAGAGGGGCATCATCGGGGCATTGATCGAGCAGTGCCTGTACCGACCGGTCGAACGGCGGCGGCACGACGAAGTTTGGGGCCAGGTCGGCCCACGGGCGGAGCACGAACCGGCGGTCTCCGAGGCGGGGATGGGGCAGGGTAAGGGTCTCGGTCTCGCACGTCATACGGCCCACCACGAGCAGGTCGATGTCGAGGGGGCGGGGCTGCCAGCGGCGTTCCGCCGCCCGCGTGCGCCCTTCCGACCGCTCCACAGTGTGTGCCGTGCGGAGCAGGGCCTCAGGACTACAGTCGCCCCGCACGCACAACACTGCGTTGAGGTACGGCGGCTGCTCTTCGTCCGGCAACACGGTGTGGGCCGCCGACGCGTAGACGGGCGAGGCATCCTCAACCCAGAGCGTGTCGTGTGCATCCACTCCCTGCAGTGCCGCCTGGAGATGGGCCCAGCGATCACCCTCGTTGGAGCCGAGTCCGAGGTACGCGATGAACATACGACGACGGATGCATGAGAAGAGGGTGGATTGAATTTTAAACTCAGCGGCCTACGAAGGTCCGTGCTAGTCCCTACGTTTCCTTCCCGCAGAATGACCGTTCGTCCCCCAATCTTTTTTGTCTCATGCGCACCTTCCTCCCACTTGTCCTCGTACTGTGTCTGCTCTCGGCTTGTGGCCCGGAGGAATCGCCTCCTGCCCCCACCACCGGCATGGCCCTGCCGCCGAACTACGACTACCCCGCTGATGACACCGTGCAGGTCGTCACCTGGAACCTGGAGCACTTCGTCGACGCGCACGACAACCCGTACATTGACGTGGACCGCGAAAACCAGTCGGCCGCAATGACGGGACGGGTGCGACGGGTGGCTCGGGCCCTCCGACGTCTCGACGCGGACCTCGTGGTGCTGCAGGAGGCGGAGAGCGAGGCTTTTCTGCAGCAGTTGAGCCAGGACCACCTTCCCGAACTGGACTACCGCTTCGCCACCTCCGTCGAGAGCCCAACCTGGTACATGAACGTGGTGCTTCTGAGTCGATACCCACTGGGCGTTGTGCGCAACTACGCCGATGTGGTCACTCCCATCGTGGGCCAAAAGGCAGAGAATGGCGCGCCCGCCGCCCAATCGCTCACCAACCACCGCCTTTGGACCGCCGATGTGCGGGTAACCCCGAACCGGCTATGGACCGTGGCGGGGGCTCACCTGAAGTCCGGACGCAGCGCCGAGGACCGGGGCTGGCGCATCGGTCAAATTCGGTTCCTCCACGCCGATCTGGCGCGTCTGCTCGACGACCGCCCGACGGCGCCGATCCTGGTAGCGGGCGACCTCAACGCGCTTGCCGATAGCCCCGAACTCCGCCTCCTGCTCAACGATCCCACGCGCCCCGTGCCCGACTCGCTCCGGGACGAATCGAACAATCGGCAGGTCGAGTTCACAGATCCGATGGCGGACCGGTTGACCCCCACGCATCCGTCGGACGATCCTGAGCGACAGCTCGACTACCTACTGCCCAACACCTTCCTCAGCGAGCGCCTCATTGATGGCTCCGCGCGAGTCGCTCGTCCACTCCCGACCGATTCCATGGCCGCTACCAGCGACCACCTCCCCGTCACCGCGTCGTTTCTCCGCCCGTCCCGGTGACCCCGAACCGATCCCCAAAATGGCCACCCAGGGCCCGCCGGCCCCACCGAGCCTGACGGGCCCATCCGGGCGACCGTCCCCCACAGGCCTTACCCCACTAGGAGGACCGACTGTCCAGATGTGCGACCTGTGGAGAATTGATGGACACAAAATCGCGCTGCCAAGACGTAGACCGCATTTGGGCAATCTCCCCACGCCTTCTCAGCCCCTGGGTTGAACGAGCGCCAGAACAGCCTTCTAGGATACAGGCCGGGGGGACTGCCCCGACCGAATAACACGTCGCCCATGGTGCGGCGCGACGCCTGTACTTCGGCGCATATATCGGTGAATGAGTTTGACTTCTGAACGGCTCAATCCCGTGACGTCCGGTTCGGGGGACTCGCCCCCCTCGACTCCTTCAATGCTGTAGGTGTAGTATCGGGGAATCCCGGACGGGCCGAGCGGCCAGGGAAGAAGGTCTATAAGCGATGGCTCATCCGGGCTTACTCGCAGTTGGATCAGCCGATACGCTTCGTCCTTGAACGCCCGCTCACAAACCCGGGTCACGAGATGCTCCCTCCGCCGGGCCGGATGCAGGGGAACTCGATACAAAACCCAGGCGAGAATCCCTCCCAGAACCACGGCCCCACCAGCAATCCAAGTCATCACAGATGCACTCATGGAAGACGACGCGCAGCCATCGATCCCGCAAACGACGGCGCTTACGCGAAAACATCCTCAGGCCACGATGGCGAGTCCCCCCCCTCGCCTCGGCAGGACCCATGCGTCACAGCCCGCATTTGTGGACCCAAGACCGCGCTTGAATTACGACATCATTGAATGAGAACCCTGACCCCACCAGTGCAGGACAGTGGTTCCTCACGACCCCTCCCCTCAGCAGAACGAAAAATATAAAGAATAGACTAATCGACTCAGGTCTAGAACGTCCCCGGGCAGTGACGGGGCCCTCAAAGTGCCACGTCGGGGATGCACTGAGGAACTAGCGGCGCCGCTCGGTGGAGCCTGAAGCGGATTGTGACGACCGTGCTTCTACAGTGCTTCGCCACCGTTCATTTGTCGTGGGCTCAGTGGTCCACCCCCCTCCCGTCCAGTATTGAATCCGGTTTCGGTAGGCAGCGAAGTCATCGGCATCGGGGATGTCATCGAGACGTCCACGCTGGACGAGTAAATCGGCGAGGCGATCGTAGTGGGTGGAGGTCCCAATCGTCTGTGGTCGGAGGGCATAGTTGAAGTGCACGAGGACAAACGACTGATCGTTGGCGGATTGGGATTCGTATTCGCCCTCTAAGACCTCCATCCGTATTCGCCCTGGCACCGTCCGGGGCTGAATGCGACGCACCCGCGGATGCGCGGTCTGTTGGCGCTTGCCCACCGGCGTATACGGAAACCGCAGGTATGCCCGCTCAGTGGCCGGGGGGAGCCCATCGAACCGGTATTCGGGCGTCACGGGCCCGTGCCCGTCCATAGTGCGGGGATCGAGGACAACAGCAACGGCCTGGTCGTACGCGTTGCTGGTTCCGCCAATTAGCAGCTCTTGAACCTTGCCGTTCTGATCGAGATCGAGGACCTTAGGATGAACGTTCAGGTGGCCGGCGTGGACGTATTGACGCTTTTTTTCGCCCGTGTGTCCGTCATACTGCACAACGAGCCCCGGAAAATAGGGCTGATGCTTGGCGGTAAGGTATACTTCTGGACGCCCATTGGCATCAAGATCCTCTACGATAAGATGAACCGGAGCGAAAGCGTTGGGCTGGACGGCCGGCTTTTCTGGCAATGAGAAGTCTACTTTTAAGGACGTCCGCCAGAGGGGGGCGCTGGCCCCAACGGCCCGACACGCCACGACGGGGAGTCCAGTCGGATCTGTGCGCGTCTTCTGGGACCAGCAGATTTCGTTTCGGCCATCCCCGGTAATGTCGTAGAGGTCGTATGCGCGGTACGGCTTTCTCGACTTCTGGGCCTGGTTCACCACCTTTTCGCCCACCGACACCCGATCCACAATCTGGCCTGCCTGGTTGCGCAGTTGCATCTCGGCCCCCTCAAACGCCACCTGTACAGGATTCTTGTCGATCGGGCCGTACAGCAGCGCAACGATCACGACCAGTAGCCCAGCGATGAGCGTGCCCAGGGCCACCGTTCCGCGACGGTCCCACAGCCACTGGGCCGTGTGGCGGGGCCACCCGATTCGTTTCAGGTGCGTGAGCCGACGGTCGTAAAAGAGCGCATCCAGCCGGTCCACGCCAACAATTTCAAGGGCTCCGTGGGGGAAGTCGCCGAGGAGATCGTCCCGCGCCGCCTCGGCCACGTCCCGTTGGGCCTCCGGCACGACGAGACACGTCTTGGGCGAGAAAAAAGCCGTTCGGACCTTGACGGACAGTCCCTGCTCCGCCACCGGCTGGACCGTGCCGTCGGGGGTCACGTCCCCGGTAAGTACGACTTCCGGGCGCACCCGCAGGCGACGTCGACGATGCGTATGGCGAAGCACGGCCGCGTAGAACAGAGCCGCTATGGCCAGCCCGGCCGACCGCCCCTCGTGCTGCAGGTGCGACTGATTGAAAGACAGCCGGCCCTGCAGATACCGCTCCTCCATGCCAGAGACGCGGCGTTGGAGGAGACGACGGGCTGCGACGAGAGGCACTTCTGTCACGTTCTGGTTTTCGGTCTCACGCACTGCCACGTCCACCTGTAAGTGATCGTCCCCCTCCGCGGGCCCGTAGAGCTGGACGTGCAGGTGCCGGAGCGCCCCCACGGGCTCGGTGGCCCGCTCTCCGGATTGCGCCCAAGACGGCAGCCGCTCCACCACGGGGACGAATGTGCCGTCCGACTCATCCGCTCGCCCCCAGTGCTCCTGCACCCACTGGAGTTCGCCCCCCACCGCGGTGCCGGCCACCATGGTCTGCACGTTGGAGAGGCGTTTGCGGGGCGGAATGTCCGCCAAATCACTGAGCCCCCCCAGGTCTCGCTCCTGCGGCGCGAGGCACTCGATCATGGGCCCCACGGCCCCGGCGTAGCCGTAAAGCAGCCCCGCACGGCGGCGAAGGGCAGCCTCCGCCCGGTTCACGACCGCATCGTCCTGAAGCACAGGATGGTGCATCCGGGCAGTCTGGAGCGCGTCGACGAGTCGCCTCATCCGATGCGGATGGAGACCGATCGGGTCAAGCGATTCGGCACGGCGGGCGAGCGGCTCGATGACGGGAAGGAGATACGCCTCGGCTTCGGGCCGTTCCGGCGCGAGAGAGGCGAGAAACAGCCCCGCCTGGACGACGGCCCACCGGTCCGACACGGGCCCCTCTAGCATGTCGCGAAGTCGACGGGCCCGCGTCTCTAGATCGAGCAGAGGGGATGAAGACACAACAGCGAAACAGAACTCATGGACGAGATGAGCACATCGCCTCCTTCACCTCCGACATTCACTCGTAGACACGGAGGGTGAGGGACGACGCAGGATCAACCGTTCCTCGTGCCGGCGCCCCGGATTGGAGTCGGAGTAGCATGGGCGAGCCGTTCGGACTCGTTGCCGCGAGCAGAGCGGCCCTCTGCTCCCCCGCAGCCTCTACCGACGCCTCTAAGGCTTCGCCCCGCCGCCGACACCGGACCCGCTCTCTCCCGGGAAGCGGCACAACCGTCGTCGCGGAAGGCGCGGCCTCAGCCGTGGCGATGGGACGGCGCACCACGGCCCAGGCATCGGCCCATTGCTCGGGGGACACATTGGAGGGCAGATCGAAGGCTCGGCGTCCCTGCGCATCCGCAACGAGATCAATCCCCAACTCCCGAAACGACACGACCACGTAAGCGCCCCGCTCCGGCGGGTCGGCCAGCACGTAGAGATGCCCCCGGCTCGCGTGTCGGTCCTGCACGATGCGCACGAGCATCTGCTCGCTCTCAGCCGCGAGGGTGCTCAACACCGCGTAGCGGCGCTCGTCGGACCTGGTTGCGGTGGACGCGGCGAGCACGGTCGGGCGCGCCCCTTGGGAAGAGGAAAGGGGACGAACAGGGATGACCGAGGCGTCCGATTTGTCAAAAAGCTCCTCCACGAACGCCTCGACCCGCGTGTCCGGTGGGCGCTCAGTCTCCTCGTCCAAGCGGTCGTAAAAGCCCCGCAGGAACGTTGCGTAGGCGGACGCCCCTGGATCATGCTCAATCAAACGCTCCACCGCACGCCGCGCAGCCGCCTCCATAGTGTCAGGATGGCGGACAAACCGTTCAATGGCTCGTTCGTCGTCGGGGCTCATGATTCGTATCAGCGTGAACTATCCGTGTGGCTCCCCATGATCCAACCGGTAATCGTACTGCTCATTTCCAGTTACTGTATTTAATATCCTCTCAACCTGCCGTGTCCGCTGAACCTTTCGCCCCCGGCTTCGCGAAATATCAAGAAAGAAAATACGGGTACTACAGCGTCTTCCGAAGACGATCGACGAGCGCCTCGCGCGCGCACTGGACCAGGTATTCAAAGCGCGACCGGTGATACGCCCGGTACTGTTCGCGGGAAAGATCCTCCCGGTGCGCGGCCAGTGCCTCGTGGTGGGTAAGGGCAGTGTCGGCGGGCGGCACAAAGCGCGCTTCGAGACGGTCCCGCAGAGCTTGCATGTAATCCGCGTAGGTGGATGCAGCGAGCGGCCCGTCCTCGACGTACGTGTCTCTTTTTTGGCGGCGCAGGGTCGTGATCACACGATCGATTGCCGTTTCAATTTCCTCTGGGCGGAATAAGGGGTCGTCCGGATGGGAAACCCCCCCGTCGTGCTCCGTGACCGCCTGCACCCGCACCCGAGCTGCCCGCAGAACCTGCGCCAGGCGCGTGAGCGGATACGCGGCCTCGTAGTCGGGATGGGTCCGGAGGACGTCTACAGCCCGATCGAGCAGTTCTTTGGTGGTGGCACCGTCGGCCAAAACTCCGGTCAGGTGTGCCTCCAAGGTTTCCATCGGCATGTGGCGGCCTCGGCAGCGGGACGAGGAGGAGACGGGCTCACGTCCAGAACAGGCGCTGGCAGACACCCGGAGCCAGAGCGCACGACCGCGGCGGCTGAGTTCTGCCTGTTCATGCTGGGTGGCGGCCCGCTTCAGAGAACGGATGGCGTTCGAGAGCGACCGGTCGGCCGAGCGGTACGCCTCGAAGAGCCAGTCCGTCACGGCCCCCGTCACGAGACGGCGCAGGTCCCGCTGCACGTCTTCCGCCGCCCTCGACGCAACATCCCGGTCGCCGAAGTAGCGACGGAATTCCGGAAACCGGCCGCGATCGTCCCGCTCAAAGAGACGGGCGACCGCATCTATCGCCAGATCCTCGACGTCCTCCCCCAGCACGTCCTCCCGGAGCGCCCCAGTTTGTTGTTGCTGCCGCAGGTATGCACACGCCATCTGGTGGCACTGGTCGGCCACTCGACGAACCGCTCGGCGCGTCGGCTCGGGCCCCACGACCGTTTGGAGGGCATCTCGGATTGTAGGGACGTTCTGTGTCGAAAGACGTTTGTGCTTCATCAGTGGAGGGGTCGGCTACACACCGGGCAGGGTAGACAGCGGTTTCAGTGTAATAATTTCAAACCTCCGACACAAGCGCCACGATTACGGCATCGTCGGACGGCCTAGACGTCCCACGCTCCTTCGGGGACCCGGCCTTACCTAACAGATGCACCCACCGACACCGAAACATTTGCCACCCTCCGGGCCGACGCCCCATCCTGGCCGACGCAGGCCGTACCGGCACACTCTTTGCCCGCATTGTCCGTCGCACGTCGCAGTTCTCGTTTCCCTCGACCCACAAAGGCCTCGTATGTACACCGTTGCCATCATCAACCAGAAGGGCGGCGTCGGCAAAACCGTCACGACCGTCAACCTCGCTGCGGCCTTGAAGCACCACGGCCACGATCCGTTGGTGATTGACTACGACCCGCAGATGAACGCCACAGACTGGCTCATGGGGCGGGAGGCCACCGAGGAAGACGCTACCATCTTCGATTCGCTTGCGGCCTGGGAGGGGCAAAACACCGATGAGTACGGATTCGCCAACATCTTCCGTTCGTCGGACGCCGTGGGAGTGGACTTCATCCCGTCCGACCGGCGCATGGCCGCGGCCAGCTTCGACTCGGTAATTGGGCGGAGTCCCGTGTTCCCCCAACAGTTTCGCTGCCGTGTGCAGGAATTTCGTACGGCACAGGTCCAGCGAAATTCCAGTTCGCCGAAGAACCACGATTACTGCCTGATCGACTGTCCCCCGTCGCTCGGGCGCAGTATCGCTACGGCACTGGCCGGAGCCGACGGCATCATTGTGCCCATTCACGCGGACCGGTTTAGCATGCGCGGCGTGAGCCAGCTCCAGGACACCATCAAGCAGATTCGGAAGGTGCACAACGACAGCCTCCGCATCCTGGGACTGCTCCCCAACGATCTGGATCTACGGTCGGGACTGGTAAGCGACATGCAGGAGAAGTTTGAGGAAGTCTACTCGGATGTGCTCTTCGAGACTTCCATTCCGTGGCGCTCGAAGATCAACGAGGCCGCCACCCACGGAAAAAACATTATGGAATACGACGGGGCGTCCGACGCGGCCGCCCGCTACCGCAATCTGGCCGGTGAAGTGGTGGAGCGTTCTCGAATTGCAACCGCTGCGTGATCTTCCCTCATCTCTCCTCTTGCTTCATGAGCAACTCGACGCCCATGCGTGCCTCCAGCGGTCAAGGCCCCATTCCCACCTGGATGAAAACGGTTGACAAGGAGACGCTCTACAACGCCGAGTCTCCCGCCTCCTCCGAACAGTCCTCGCCGGTGGAGGAGGCCCCGGCGGCGTCCCCCTCAAATGGCACGTCCGAGGGCATGTCCTCCACCGACGATTCGTCCTCTCTCCGTCAGGAACTCGCCCTCGCCATGGCCGATCCGTCGGACATCCCAACCCCGGACCCGGATCTCCAGCCCACGCCTGCGGGATACGTGCGGACGGATCTCGACCAGCAACTGGAGAAGGCCGTCGCGGTCCTCACGTCCCGCTACTCGGAGGATGTGCCCAGGAGTCTCATCCTTGAATTTGCCCTACAACAAACCCTCCTACAGCTCCGCGAGCAGGGCGACGAAAGCCCGCTAGTGGAGTGGCTCGACGCGACCCTTTCGCGGTCTTGAGGACGCCCCTACCAAGGCGCAAGCAGCTCCCCAATCCGGTGCATGGGCCCTGATCTTCTATGGCGGTCACGCATATAGGGATGGCGTCTCCCCTCTTTCGCCCCCTCCGCCCTGCACCCCTTCCCGCTGTGCTCCACCTCGAACGGCCCCTCGTCTTTTTCGATCTCGAAGCCACCGGCACCGACCCGCAGGAGGCGCGCATCATCCAAATTGGGATGCAGCGGTTTGTGCCGGCCGGCGACGGCGCGGCGCTCGACGACACAATGGACACCCTCGTCGATCCCGAGTGTCCGGTTCCGGAAGCGGTGACGAAGCTCACCGGCCTGTCGTCCTCCGCCCTCCAGGACGCCCCGCCGTTTGCGGCCCACCTTGACCGCCTGATCCCTCTACTGTCGGACGCCGACCTGGCCGGGTACAACGCCCTCGCGTACGACCTTCCGCTTCTGCAAGCCGAGTTCGAGCGGTGTGGTCAGTCTCTCCCCGGCCCCGACGACCGCGTGGTTCTCGACCCGTACCGCCTGGAGCAGGTGCTGCGCCCGCGCACCCTCTCGGCCCTCTACGAACGCTACACCGGCGGGGCCCTCGACGGCGCCCACGACGCTCTGCGCGACGTGGAGGCCACCGGACGGGTCCTCCAGCAACAACTGGCCGAGCACGACCTCGATGGCACCCCGGCGGACCTCGCTGAGCGCATTCGGGGCGACTACCTCGACGATCAACGGCGTCTGAAACAGGACGGTGACGCGGTGGTGGTGTGCTTTGGGAAGCACGAGGGCAAGACCCTCCACGACCTCCAGACCCACCACGCCGACTATTTCGACTGGATGTACCGGACGATCGACGACCTGCGCCCCCACATCGACGACGCCCTGTCGTAGCCCTTAGTCGCGCTCGTCCCTACTTACAGTCCCAGCACCACGCGAAGAAGCGCATACGTCATGAAGATAACGGCGAGGGCCCCGGCCAGCATCGTCCAGAAGCCACGCTCTGCCGCCGCGTGCGTCGTCCCGCCGGTCCCCTCCTGATGAACGTGGCAGTACTGACTGCCCTCCATCGCGTCGTTGCTACATGACGAGCCGTCCTGGTTCGTGGCCGTGCAGGTGCCCATGCGGGGAGATAAACCGTGTGAGTATGCCTACCGCTGTACCCCTGCCTGGACTCGAACCAGGACTTGCGGCTTAGGAGGCCACCGCTCTCTCCAGTTGAGCTACAGGGGCGCATTGAATCCGGAAATTTTGGCTTTCGGGTCTATGGGGGCGTAACCGAGATAGCTCCGACAGTTCCCCTTCGAACGTCGTCCGCCGGGCTGCGTTCGACGAGAGACGCCACAACTCTGCCGCATGCCTCTCTTTCAATGTCCGATTCCTCTTCGTCCCTCCGTCGCACTGCCCTCACCACGGGCGCGACCCTCGCCGGCACCTACGTCGGGCTCGCCGTCACCACTTGGGCCTACCGTCAAACCCTTCCAGGTCCCCTCTCGCTGCCTCCGGCCCTGAACCTCGATGCATACCCGTTCGAGGCGCCAGATGGCCGCGTGCAGTACTACGCCCGACCCGGCACCGGGCCACCGATCGTACTGCTCCACAGCTTCAACGCCGTCGCGTCGAGCCGCGAGATGCACCCCATTGCGACACACGTTGCCAACACGACCGACCGGCCCGTCTACGCCCTCGACTGGCTCGGCTTCGGGCGCTCGGACCGTACAGGCCCCGACTACACCCCCCGTGTGTACCGCCGCCAGCTCTACCATTTTCTCACGGAGGTCCCCGACACGCCTATCGACCTGGTCGCCCTGTCACTCGGCGGCGAGTACGCTGCGCAGCTAACGCTCCAGGCCGCTCCCCTGGTGCGCCGACTCGTTCTGGTCTCGCCCACCGGCCTCGGCGAGGCACGCGGCCTTTCGGGAATGGGCAAGCTGGGGCTCTCGCTGGCCGACACGTCTGGCGCCTTCGAGCTGCTGTACCATCGGCTCACGCGCCGAGCCTCGCTGCGCGACTACTACGCCCGCCAGATTTTCCTGGACCCGAACGCCATTCCCGACGCGTTGCTCGACTACGCCGAACAGACGGCTCACGTCCGTGGGGCCCATCGCGCGCCCCTTCGCTTCGTGGACGGGACCCTGTCGCTCCACGAGGTCGCCTCTTCGATTTACGCCCGCCTGTACCGCCCAACCCTCCTCCTCACCCCCGAAGCGCCGGGCTCCACGGTACAGTCGTTCAACCGGCTCCCCCGAATTCTTGAGCAGAATGACCGTGACCTGTCGCATAAGGCCCTACCGGGTGGCCTCCTGCCCCACTGGGACGCCCCCTCCCCCTTTTTCCATGCCCTTGATGCGTTTCTTGATCTCCAGTAACCGAGGGCCGCGCGGACTGAAGCCCCGTGGACGCCCTTGAGGCGAATCTGCAAAATTCCGTTTAATCGCTCCGATTCACTGAATGTTAGCGGAGCAAAGGGCTTCCAATGCGCTTATGTACAAGCGAATTGATGAGAGACGGCAGTCACTGGCTGCCAACCCTCTTCCTTTTTGCCCCGGGCCGTTGCCCTCCCCTCCCCGCCCCGCGGTCCGGGGCTTTTTTATTTTGTGACTGGTCGATTCGGGAAGGCCCACCCGCCTCCACGCAGCGTCAGAGTACGTGCTTGCTGCGCCCCCCATCCACGGACAGGGCCGTGCCCGTGACGTAGCCCGCCCGCTTGCTGGCCAGAAAGGCGACGGCGGCGGCAAACTCTTCCGGGTCCCCGATGCGCGGCAGCGCGTTTTCGTGCGCCCATCCCGCCTCAATCTCATCGTACGACTGCCCGGTCTCCACCTGGATGTCCTCGGCGAGGTCTTCGAGCCGCTGGGTGCGCGTGTAGCCCGGCAGCACCGTATTCACCGTCATGCCCGTGTCTCCCACGTCCTCGGCCAGGCTTTTGGCGTAGCCCTGGACGCCGGCGCGGGCCGTGTTGGAGAGCGCAAGCGTGGGGATGGGCTGTTTGGCCGAGACGCTCGTCACCATGATGATGCGGGCGTGATCGTCCTCCGCGGCCGCCGTGCGCAGATGGGGCAGGGCGGCGTCGCAAAGGGCGATGGTACTCATCAAGTTGAGTTCCACCGCGTCGCGGTAGTCCTGGAGATCCATCTCGGTGGCGCCTCCGGAGGGCGGTCCCCCGGCGTTCGTCACGAGCACGTGCAGCCCGCCAAACGTGTCGACCGTCTGGGCGATGGCCGCTTCTACCTGGTCCGTACTTGTGACGTCACAGACGAGGGGCAACACCTCGGCGTCGGTCTCTTCACGGATTTCCTCCGCCGCGCTCGCAATGCGGTCGCCGTCGCGGGAACAGATCGCCACGCGGCAGCCTTCTTGGGCGAGTTCGCGGGCGGTGGCCCAGCCCAGTCCTTTGCTGGCGCCAGCGACGAATGCCGTTCGATTCGTGAGTCCAAGATCCATGGGTGGTTGCGGATTGATGCAGGAATATGAACAATGAGTCGGCGCCGGCGACATCGGCCGGCCGGTAGGCGTCACGAGGTGTCGGCCGATTCGGCGAGAAAGTCGGTCACAACGTCGGCGAGGGCGTCGGGGGCATCGGCGTGAACCCAGTGGCCGGCGCCGTCGATGGTTACAAGTTTCGCAGCGGGAAAGCGCGCGCGGATGCCGTCCATGTCGTCGGCGGCGATGTAGTCGGATTCGCCTCCCCGCACGAAGAGCGTGGGACCCTTGAAGGAGGCTCCTTCGGGAAGGGCCGCCGTGAGGTCGTCGTAGTGGGCTCGAATGGCGTCCAAGTTCATCCGCCAGGTGTAGGTCTCGCCGTCATAGTCGAGGTTTTTGAGAAGAAACTGACGGATGGGCCACGAGGGCACGTCCTCGGCCAGCGCGTCGTCAATCGCGCCGCGGCTCTCGTACTCTCGGGGATCGATGCGGGCGAGGGCCTCCAGCAGCGCCGTATGCTCGGGCGGGTAAGCCCGCGGGGCCATGTCGACGACGATGAGCCGATCCACCCGGTCAGGGTACGAGAGGGCGATCTGCATGGCGGTTTTGCCGCCCATCGAGTGGCCCAGGAGGTGGGCCGGGGCAAGGCTGTGCCGGTCGATAAAGGTCCGCAGATCCGCCGCCAGGGTGGGATAGTCGATTTGGTCGGCGTGGGGGGAACGGCCGTGGTTGCGCTGGTCCACAGCGTACACCCGCGCGATCTGTTGGAACGCCGTCCGGCTCAGGGTGTGCCAGTTTCCATGCCCGCCCAAAAGGCCGTGCAGGATGATGAGCGGGGGGCCCGAGTCGCCGTACTGGTTGTAGAAGAGCTCCATGGGAGGGATGAACTAGAAACAAGCGTAGGCGAAGCCGGCGGGCAGTGGCGGCCCGCCCCGAGGCATCGACGCCCCGATTCGTTGCCAAGCGTCTCAGAGCGATACCAACGAAACGCATCCTCCCGGACGAACACAACCCAATTTCTTGCAAGTTCGCCCCCTGCTCCCATTGATACTCCTCCTTCTGGCGGGCGCGGACCCCTGTGCGGCACAGGATTCTACCTCGGCGGGCCCTCGCCCGGCGTCCGGCCCCGTCCCACAGCCCGACCGTCCCCTCGGCCTCCAGGCCCTCTCCGCGAACACACTCGGTGCATGGGTCGGGGGCTCCGTTGCGACGGGCGGCCCCATCGGAAATATTCCACGGGCGCGCTTCGGGATGCTGGGCCTGCGCTACGAACGCTTGCTCGTGCCTGCCCCGTCCAACCCAACCCCCAGCGGCCCGACCCTCACGTACACGGCCGATGTCTTTCCGGTCCTCTTGCTGTCAATCCCACAGGACGCAATCACGGTCCCGCCACTAAATGAAACCAGCACCGTCCGTCGACGGGGCCTAAACACGTTCGGGCTGGGGATCAGCCCCGCCGGCTTGCGAGTCACCTTCCGTGCGGCCAAGCGCGTGCGCCCCTTCCTGATGGGAAGCACAGGTCTCGCCTACTTTTTCCAGTCCGTACCCGGCGTGTGGGGAAAACACCTGAACTTTATGTTTGACGTGGGGGCAGGGGCGCAAGTTGTACTTACGCCTCACGTTCTTCTCACCGCGGGCTACCGCTACCACCACTTGTCGAATGGCTTTCGTGGACGAATCAATCCCGGTATTGATGGAAATCTGCTTTACATCGGTGTTGTCCTCTCTCGTTAGTGCCCCTCGTCCCCGCTTCCCCGGTCGGCTCGTTGCGCTCGTCGTCGTTCTCGGCCTCTGCGCAGCAGGACAGACGGGCGGCGCGACCTTCGCGCAGGCACCGGCCGACTCCCTGCGTCCGGTGCAGGCTCAGGACCTGTACCGGATGGAGGCGGTGCGGGACGTGCAGATCTCTCCCCACGGCCGGTCCGTCGCCTACACGGTGCGCCACATTGTGTCCGGGGCGCAGCAACCGGGCAACGCGGCTGCGGCCTACCGCTCGCAGCTATACGTGGCCCCTATGACAAGCGGCCGGTCGTCCCGTCTCCTGGCCCGGTCGGACCGTCCCATCCGGCAGCCGGCCTGGCATCCTGATGGCACCCACCTTGCCTACGTGCGTGCTGTGAAGGGGACCCCACAGGTGTTTGTCGTTTCCCTAAGTGGGGGTGTGCCCTACCAACTCACAGACACCCCCCACGGCGCCCAACGTCCGCAGTGGAGCCCCAACGGCGAGCGGCTGCTCTTTGCGAGCGCACTGCCGGAGCGGGTCGTGGCCCGTTCTACGGGGCACCCTGCCCCCAGCGAGCGTCCCGGACGGACGTCCCGGGATCTTTCACGCACCGTGCCGCCGGATACCGTGCTCGTACTCCGGCACGCTCGCTCGCTCGACGCGCTCGACACGCTCGCGTTGGGGCCGCAAAACCGGATTCTCCCACCAGACGATACCGCCCGTACCTTGCGCGCCCCTCGTGACTCGGGCTCCTCAGACAGCCTGGCCGCCCCACTAGTGGATCGCCTCGCCCGGCTCTCCTCAGACAGCCTCCAGACGCTCTTCGACGAGCTCCAACTGCGCCCCGACACGACCACCATTCCGGTGACCCCAGACACAGCCGCCGCCCCAGGCGGCAATCTCGTACAGGTACGGCGCTGGATGGACCGGAACCGTCGTCAGAATGCCGCTCTCGTGTCCACCCGCCTCGACCTGCACGGTGAGCGTCGGCTTCGCCCGACGCCTACCTACCGGCATCACTTCGTCGTGAACGTTCCCACCGGACTCCGCTCCGGGCGCCCGCCACGCCCAGCGGCCCGCCCCGTCACCCGGGGATATCGCTCCTACGGCCGCGCCACGTGGCTGCCTGGCAGCGGGCAGATCGTAGTTAGCGGGACGCCTCCCGGCGATCGTATGCTCGATCGCGTGCAGCAACGCAACCTGTACGTCGTCGATCTCAACCGCGACCGGACACGTCGGCTACTCCGAATCGACAATCATGCCCTCACGGATCCTCGCGTCACGACCGACGGCACGACGATCGCATTTCGGATCCGCGCGCTCTCCGACACGATCGGTACGCAGGCCGAGCTGGGGCTCTTTGCCCTCGACGGCCGCTCCCAGCCCCGGGTGATCACGGGCGGGTTCGACCGGGACGTCGGCACGTTCCGCTGGTCCCCCGGCGGATGGTACCTCTACGCCACGGCCTCGGATCGCGGCGGTCGCTCACTCTACCGCTTCACTCCCTTTGCCCGCGATACGAGTGCGCAGGACGGGCCGCCAACCATGTCCCCCGACCGGGCCACCTCAAGGGATACCTTCCGCCTCGACGCGACGATGATGGCCCCCGCCGAGCACCGGCAGATGACGGCGGAGACACGGGCCGTGCATGCCTTCGATATAACCGACGCCACGGCCGTCTACGCTGCCACCGGCCCCACCACGCCCTCGGCCCTTTACGCCAACACCGTCAGCTTTGGCAACGAGCGCCCCCTCGCCACCCCCAACGCCGACTGGCTGACCGAACGACAGATCGCCGCCCCAACACGCACAGCAATGCGCCACGATAGTCTCGACGTTGCGGGGTGGGTTACGCGCTCCCCCATTCCTTCCGGCCCATCGCCCTCTCCTCTGCTCGTGCAGGTGCGGGGCGGCCCATCCACGCTCAGCACCCCCCACACGCCCGGGGCCTGGTTTGAGCGTCAGTACCTCGCGGGCCGGGGCCTGGGCGTCGTGGAGGTCTGGCCACGGGGCGCTACGGGCTTCGGCTCGGCCTTTCAACGCGCCAATGACCAAAACTGGGGGCCGGGCCCGGCCCAGGATGTCCTGGCCTTCACGGACTCGGTGGCGGCTCAGCCCTGGGCCGACTCGTCACAGGTGGCCCTGAGCGGAACCGGGTACGGTGCTACCGTAGCGACCTGGCTTCTGGGGCACACGAATCGCTTTGCGGCGGGCGTGGCGCTGAATGGCGTCTACGACCTCCCCGCGCTGCTAGACACGGGGCAGGCGTGGCGGACAGTGCCCCGGGAGTTCGGAGGATATCCGTGGACCGATAGCCTCACAGGGTCTGCGGGCCGCCCGGCCTTTTCCGGACGGCCCGCGTCGGGGGACTCTGCGAGTACACCGCGATCGACCCTTCACCGCAACTCACCCATCACGTACGCCGACCAGATCGATACCCCCCTGCTCCTGCTCCAAGGGGGAATGGACCAGCGTGTGGGCCCCTCCCAGGGCGAGCGACTCTACAAGCGGCTCAAAATTTTAGAGCGCCCCGTCGAGTACGTGCGCTATCCGGCCGCAGGGCACGACATGGCGACCTCGGCCACGCCCCGGCAGCGGCTCGACCGACTGGTGCGCACCTCCGAATTCCTGACGCGCTTTCTTCCCCTCCGCGCCGCCCCCGTTTCCCAGTGACATCCTGTTGGGCACGGACGGCACGGCACTGGTCTTGGGGGAACTCGCCCCCGCGGTACGCCGTGCGTCGCGATGAATTTTGGTCCTGTCGACAACCCCCATCGCCCTGATGCTCAACGCGCTGGCCGCCCACCTTCACGCCGAGTGGTGTCGTCTCCGCCGTGGCGTCGCGGCGCTCGACCGGCAGACGACCGTCGTTCTCACCCTTACGGCGCTGCTCGTCGTCCTGCAGTTCATTCTCGGGGATCGGACGCTCTTCCAGCGGCACCTGGGCCCACTCCTGCCCGGTGAGTTGGGGGTGTGGCGCGGGCTCGCCCGGTGGGGGTGGTGGTTTGGGATGCAGGGCCTGCTCGGCTTCGTGGTGCCGGCGGCGGTGCTGTGGGCGTTCTTCGTGGACAACGCGACGGAAATGGGGCTCGGCCTCGGGGACTGGAAGTTCGCGACAGTCATCGCGGTCCTGTACCTCCCCCTGGTTGCGGCGGGCACATGGGTACTCTCCGACGGGACGGCCTTCCAGCGCCAGTACCCCCACTACCACCCGGCAGCCCTGCACTGGAACGTGTTCTTGGCCTACGAGGCACTTTTTCTCTTCTACTGGATCGGGTGGGAGTACCTGTGGCGCGGGTTTGTCCTGTTCGGCACGGCCCCGGTCTTTGGCCTCCACGCCATCTTCGTGCAGGCCCTTCCCTTCGCCGCGCTTCACATCACCAAGCCGTGGCCCGAAGCGCTCCTGTCCATCGTGGGTGGCATCGCGCTGGGCGCGCTGGTGTGGCGCTGCCGCTCGTTCTGGATCGCCGTGCCCATCCACGCCGCGCAGATGATGCTGCTCGACCTCTGGTGCACCCT
>CAJXKO010000047.1 GCA_913055845.1 uncultured Bacteroidota bacterium
CGAAACCGCTCGAAGCCCTGCGCGGAGGTCTGCTCGAAGAGCTCGCGGTAGTGGCCCTTGCGCCCCCGCACCACCGGGGCCAGAATCTGGAGGCGCGTGCCCTCGGGGAAGTCGAGGATCCCGTCCACGATCTCGTCGTCGCTCTGCTGCCGCATGCGGTTGCCCGTCTCGTAGGAGTAGGCCGTGGCGGCCCGGGCGTAGAGCAGGCGGAGGAAGTCGTACACCTCCGTGACGGTGCCGACCGTGGAGCGCGGGTTGCCGCTGACGGTCTTCTGCTCGATGGAGATGACCGGTGAGAGGCCGTCGATGTAGTCGATCTCGGGCCGCTCCATCATCTCCAGGAACTGACGGGCGTAGGCGCTCAGGCTCTCCATGTAGCGCCGCTGGCCCTCGGCAAAGATGGTATCGAACGCGAGACTCGACTTGCCGGACCCCGACACGCCGGTCACCACGACGAGCCGGTTGCGGGGAATGTCGAGGTCGATGGCCTGGAGGTTGTTCTCGCGCGCGCCACGGAGGGTAATGTGCTCGGGCATGCGGGGGACGGCGGGGTCGTGTGGGAGTGCTTGTTTCGGGCGCCTCTGCGAGGGTGCGGGACGCCGCTACGTACAGAAGAGATTACACCGTCGGGGTGGGCGCGCGTTTCCCGTTGGGACAGGGGTGTTACGGCAATGACACGTTGGCTCCCTATCGAAAAAGTGCCTGCATTGACGACTGAACGATTGGCCAATGGTCATCAATTTCCGGTCAGCCTCGTGTCGTCTCCCATCTGATGGGCGTGGATCAACCGCCACACCCTCTCCACTCGCCAACTGCGCAAGGCTCGCGGAAAAGCAGTCCACAGAGGTGGGTCCATCACCGCCCTGCCAGATCCTCGACGAGCAGATAGGCCAGCTCGCTGCGCGCGGACTCTCTCCGTTTGACGTCCGTCGAAAAGTTCTTGGTGTAGCATCGCGCCCGCAGCAAACGACCGCGTTGTCCCACCGTATGATGTTGTCCGATGGTCTTGCAATGAGCCCTCCGCTCCTCATGACATACGACGCGTTTCTCGATACTGTCCACGGGCACCTCTCCACGGACGACCGCGAGACCACCGCCGACATTGCGACGGTCGTACTCAAGACGTTCAGTGAAATCCTGTACCGCACCGAGCGGGACAGACTGAGCGCTCCCTTGCCGACGGAACTCGCTCAGCCCCTCCAATCCGCCCGGCCTGAGACGTCACGCGAGGAGACCGAACGGCTCACCGAGGGGGCCTTCCTCGACCGTATTCAGGCCCGGGCCAACCTGAACCGAGAAGATGCTCAAGCCGCAACCTGGGGGGTGCTGACCGTACTCGGCGAGGCCACCGATGCGCCGGTCCTTTCAGAGATCGGCGACCACCTCCCGCCCAGCTACGCCGAGATTTTTCCCTTCATGGACCGCCCGGCGTCGTCCGGCCCGTCCTCGGCCTAGCTCTCTTCCGCGGTTATTCTTCTCCCCGACGCGCCGCCTCCGCCACCTCTTCCCGCACCACGGTCTTGCCAATGGGCGAGAGCGTCAGGCCCGCAAGCTTGACGTGCTGAAGGCCGAACGGAATGCCGATGATCGTCACACACAGCAGCAGTGCGGTGGCGAGGTGGCCCAGCGCGAGCCACCATCCGCACAGCACAAACCAGAGGACGTTGCCCAGCGTCCCCAGCGGGCTCGTGCCGACATCCCTCTCGCCGGTCAGCTCGTCGCGCCGCACCGCTTCGCGGCCAAACGGGAAGAAGGTGAACGTGCCGATCTCGAAGCAGGCGCGCCCGAACGGGATGCCGACGATGGAGACGTACATCACGAGGCCGGCCAGCCACCAGGCCAGTCCCATCTCGAGGCCGCCGATCAGAAACCAGAGGATGTTGCCGAGGGTGCGCATTGCGTTGTGGCGTTTTCACCTCACTACAGTGATCGTCTCTTTCCCCTCTGCACTCTCTGGGAAAGTGCCTCTTCCACCTGACTGTTACGGCTCGAAGCGGGAGATCGTCTCGTGATCCGGACACTCTCCACGAAGGCGCGTCCGGAACGTCGAGACGGATGGCGCGGCCTCGAAACGGACGAGGTGGGCCGGACAGGTACAGTCCGACGCCCCAAACCCATCGACCGGCACGGAGGCGTCGGACTGGGATCGAAGGATCTCGGCCCACGTGCACTCGCGGCGTTCGGGGTCGTGCGTGTACCAGACCGCCTCCAGGGTCGTGACGGCACGCAGGTAGTCGACGTGCCAGTGCAGCGCGCCGTCGCCCCGAACGTGCCTCGCTACCCGAGCCCGAAGACCGCCGGGGCCGAAGGCGCTCCCCACGTAGACGTACACGTCGGGCCGCACCGTCATTTCCCCGAGCGCCCCGACCGCAATCTCTTGGGGCTCCTCGCCCCGGAGCAGGAGCGCATAGGTGCCGGGCGCGTCGGTCATCGGGCCGAGGTGGGGGTCTCCTCCGTTTTCCAGAACGCGATGCCGCCCGCCTGCGGCCCGACCTCGACGGACGCAACCCGCTCGTTCGACCGCAGATCAAACACGTCCACCGCGCCCGGCTCGCCGCCCACCCCTTCCGCCGAGACAAACGCGTAGCGGCTGTCGGGCGAGATCACGACGCCGTGCGTGACGGACTGGCTGTTGGATAGGCGCGCCGTTCGCTCTCCGGTCTCCAGGTCCCAAATGCCCGTCTCGCCGGTGCCCTTGTAGGAGACGACGAGCGTGGAGCCGTCCGGCGACACCTCCAGGTTGTAGGGCTTCGTGCCGTCGCCCGTGTCGAAGCGACGCGTGATGTCCCACTGTTCGCGGTGCACCTCCACCACCTCGTCGCCGCCGTTGTGGGGGACGTAGACGAACGGATCGGAGGGGTGTGGGTCAGCCCACGTCGGCTTGGGGGTGCCCTCGCCGGTCGTAAGCGAGCGCGTCACTCGGCGCGTGACGGCGTCGATCTCGTAGAGCGTGCCGTCCATCATACCCACCGAGTAGTGCGTGCGCCCGTCCGGCGCGAAGCGGGAGCCGTGCGGCATGAGACCGGTCTCGATCTTGTCGACCTCCGTCATCGCCTCGGGGTCGACCACTGACACGGTGCTCGGCTCCATCTCGCCGTGTAGGTTGAAGTTGGCGACGTGCAGCAGCCCGGTGGCCGCGGAGATCTCCATCGTGGCCGGAAACATGCCGACGTGGGCGGTGTCGATCTTCGTGTTCGTGCCGGTCTCGTACTTGGCGACACGGCCGTAGGGCTTGCCGTGGGCGATGGACACGAACCAGTGCTCCCCGTCCGGCGCTACCGTCATGCCGTGCGCACCTTCCGTTTCGGGCGCGATGTAGCCCACGCGGATGGTCTCCTCGACAATCATCGATTCATTGTCGGCGTTGAACCGCACCAGCGCCACCTCGTCGGCCGACTCGGACGCGACGTAGGCGTAGTAATTCTGGGCGAGGGCCGGCGCTGCTGCCAGGCCGAACAGGCAGATGACAAGGAGGAGCGTTCGGAGCAGGCGCATGGCGGGGGTCGCGTTGAAGGTTGGAACGTTGAACGTTTCAGGCTGGCAGGTGACGTTCGGCTCCACGTCACGCTTCGCGTATCACTCTTCACTCGTCAGTTCCACCGCCCAGAGGCCCGAGTTCCAGTCGGAGAAGAAGATGTGGCCCTTGTACGGCTGCGGGCCCCACGTCATGGCGGCGTTGGGAATGCGCCCCTGCGGATCGTAGGGCCTGAAGTGGGCAATCTCGCGGCCCTGCTCGTAGAGGTTGCCCTTCAGGTCGCCGGACAGGTCGACCACGCGTAGCCCGGCGTTGTAGTAGGCCACGTAGAGCGTGTCGCCCTCCACCCAGTAGTTGTGCGAGCCCGCCTCGGGGACCCGATAGCGCGCCTCCTCGGACGGATTCTGCGGGTCGGTGAAGTCGACGAAGTGGAGCCAGCCGGCGGGGATGGTCGGTTCGTTCTCGGTGTTGAGGCCGTTCGGGAAGGCCTCGTCGCCGGCGATCACCCAGTGCTTGCCGGTCTGGTCGTCGCGATACGGAAAGGCGGCGTGGTTCCAGCCGCTCGGGTAGGCGTAGCGACCGATCTCGACGGGGTTCGAGGGCGAGCCGCCTTTCACGCCGTTGCCCACGTCGACCATCACGACCCCGTCGTCCCAGTTCGAGGAGTAGGCGATGCCGTTCTTCACCCACACGTCGTGGATCGAATGACCGGGCGTCTCCAGCTCAAAGTCGGTCACCCGGGTCGGATTGGCGCGGTCCTCGATGTTGATGATCTCGTAGCGGCGGCCGTTGCTGAGGGCGTAGACGTGGTCCTCGTTGATGAACAGGTTGTGGACGCCGCCGGTGAGGCGGTTCGTGTACTCGGTCACGATCGACACGTCGGTCGGGTCCGAGCAGTCGAGGATGACCATGCCGTTTTTCCGGTCGGACGCGCCCTCGCGGCTGATGATGCAGGTGCGGCCGTCCTCGCTCACCTTCACGTCGTTGACGGTGCGAGCGTCGACGGTGATCGTGTCGACCGGCGTGATGTCGGACGGATCGGTTACGTCCCAGAAATAGGCCTCGCCGTCGCCGCCCCAGGTGCCGGTGATGGCGTAGTCGCGGCCGTCGGGCGCCTCCCACACCCAGAGGTCGGACGTGTGCACGTTCGCGACACGAGCGTGGTCTAGGACCTCGATCGAGCCGTTCAGGTCGCGCGGCGTGACCGTCACGGTGTGCGTGGCGGTGTGCGCCCCGCTCGTGGCGACGACGGTGTACTGCCCCGCGTCCTCCGCCACGAAGCGCCCGTCGCTCCCAATCTCGGCGGTGGCCCCCGGCGCAATCGGCTCCGTGTGGTCGGTGCGGACGGCGTACTGGATGGGCGCGTCGCCCACGGCGGTGCCCGCCTCGGTCCGGGCCGTGGCCGCAAAGTTGAGCACGTCGCCGGTGCGGGCCGAGTCGGCACCCCCGCTCAGGGCGAGCGACGCCACCGGGTTCTCCCTCACGTCCACGGTCGTGGTGGCCTCGTGGCCCTCCACTCGGGCCGTAATCGTCACGCGTCCGGGCGCCTCGGCGTCGATTCGGTGCAGCCGATCCACGGTGGCCACCTCGGGATTGCTGCTCTCCATCTGCACGGCAACATCATCGCGCACCTGCCCGTCTGCCGTCCGGGCCTCGGCGACGAGGGGCACCTGCGTGCCCGCATAGATTTGCACCGGGGCCTCGGCGAACGCCACCTCGCCGACCGGGGCCTGGGCAACCGTCACCGACACGCGCTGCACGATGCGATCCTGGGACCCGGTGCCGGGCCGCAGGGCAATGATCTCGTGGGTGCCGGGCGCCTCCGCGGTCACCTCGCCGCTGCGGGACGTGGGCGCCGCGTCGCTGCGGGCGTAGAAGACGACGGTGTTGTCGCGCGTGCGCTCCCCGTCCGCGTTCACGTAAAAGGCCTCGAGCTGCTGGCTCTGCCCGACCTGGAGGGTGGGACTGGCCGGTTCGATTTCCAAGGACTGGGCCGCGGCGGGGGACCCGGCGACCACGAGACAGGCAACGACAACGGACACCGCCGCAAGAACGGAACGACAGGACATGAGCGGGGGAAAGAGCAAAGGAGAGAGCAAACATTATTTTACAGTTCCTTTGCACCGCTCCTTTCCCACCAAGTTTCTTCTTTGCTGCCCACACTCCCACCGCTCTGCACGTTCTCAATCCCCAACCCTCAACACAAAACGCCCTACACAAAACGAATCACACGATCTCGTCCGGCCCGTACTTGAGCACCGGTCCGCGATAGCCAAAGACGCTCTGGAGCACCTTCGTGACGGTGGGCGATTGCTTCTGCACGTACCACTGATCCGCCACGCGCCGGACGCCCTCGCCGTAGGCCGGGTACGGGTGGATTGTGTCGCCGATGTTGCGGAGCGTGACGCCGTTGCGCATGGCGATGGTGAACGCCGTGATGAGCTCGCCCGCCCGCTCGCCGAGCACGCTCGCGCCCAGAATTTTGCCGGTGAGCGACTTCGCGTGGACCTTGATCTGGCCGGTCGTCTCGCTCTCGGTGATGGCGCGGTCGAGCTGGTCGTAGGGGAAGTGGTAGGTCTCGTAGGAGACGCCGTCTGCGTCGAGGTCGGACGCGTGGGCTCCCACGTGCGCCAGCTCCGGCTCCGTGTAGGTCACCCACGGCACGTGGTCCTTGTCGATCTTCGACGGCACCTTCAGAAGCGCGTTCGTGACGGCCACCTTCGCCATGTGGTTGCTCATGTGCGTGAACTGGTAGCGGCCCGTCACGTCGCCCACCGCGTAGATGTGCCCCTGGCTCGTGCGGCAGCGGTCGTCCACGGTGATGCCCTGGCGGGTGTAGTCGATGCCCGCGGCGTCGAGGTTGAGGCCGTCGACATTAGCCGTGCGGCCGGTGGCAAGGAGCAACGCATCGGCCTCGACCGTGACGGGCTCGTCCGCCGTCGCCGAAATCGTGATGGTGTCGCCAGACTGTGCGAGCTCCTCCACCTGCGCTTCTAACACATACTCGACGCCCTCGTCCACCAGCGTCTCGCGCAGCGTGGCGGTCAGCTCCGGGTCGTCGTTCGAGAGGATGCGGTCGGCCATGTCGAGCACGGTGACGTCCGTCCCGAGCCGCGCGAAGGCCTGGGCCATCTCGGTCCCGATGGGCCCGGCGCCTACGATCGCGAGCCGCTCCGGCTGTGTCTCCAGCTCGAAGAGCGTCTCGTTCGTGAGGACGTCGACCTCCTGGAGGCCGTCGATGGGGGGCACGAGCGGACTCGCCCCCGCCGCCACGATCACGTAACGGCCCGTCACCTGTTCGGTCGTCCCGTCGTCGCGCTCCACGGCGACGGTGTGCGCGTCGATGAAGTGCGCGTCCCCCTGCCGCACGTCGATGTCCAGGTCCTCAAAAATCTCCGGCGCGTCGGCCTCCTCGTACACCTCCTGCCGCACCTGGCGGACGTGATCCATGACGCCCGCAAAGTCGACCTCCACCGGCTGGTCGGTCAGGCCGTATTGGCTGGCCGTCTGCGCCTGGTGGACCACCGTCGCGGCCTTGAGCAGCGTCTTGCTCGGCACGCAGCCGGTCCACGTGCAGTCGCCGCCGAGGGCGTCGCGCTCGATCATGGTGGTCTTGGCGCCGAGGTTGGTGGCGATGCCGGCCGCGGAGAGGCCGCCCGCGCCGCCGCCAATCACAATGACGTCGTAGTCGGTCGTCATGAAAAAAGGGATATGGTCGTCCAGGAGAAGGTGACGGACAGTGCGTCGCTCGTCGGGGTGGTTCGTTACAGGCAAGCGACGGCTGAGATGCGCGACCGGTTGATCCACGGATACGTTTCCAGGCGTCGCGCCGGTCGGGGTCAAGAATTGTTCACGAGCCGCCGCACCCGCCGCGGCAACCACCACGCCAGGACGCCCATCGCCACTACGAGCACCACGGGGATGCCAACTGTGAGCACCCGTACGGATCCGGGAAGCGTAGTCGTGGCCGACGTGGCCACCCGGTAGGTGCCCCACTGCGCAGCCGAAAACAAAATGAGCATCGCCGTGGCCGTCCCGTACAGAAACGACTGTATGGAGCGGGCGACGGCGCGTTGCTGGGACGGGGCGAGCGCGTTGTACTGCTCCGGACTCGACACGGTGAAGGATGTGGCAGCTGATCCGATCAAACAGACCACCCCGTACACGAGTCCCACAATGATGAGGGCGATGCCGGGAATCAGCAGCCAGTGTACGAGCGTCCCGTCCCAATAGGCATCTGCCGTTCCACCAAGACCGAAGTGACGAGGAATACGGGCGGGAAGATGCGGAAAGGCCCGCAGGCTCCCCCCTATCAGCAAAAGGACGAGGCCAAGATTGAGAAGATGCAGCAGGCGACGCATCGGCATCAACGAGGCTACTCCTCGGGCTCTGGCTCCGGCGTGGCCCCGCTCGGCACCTCCGCCGGGGTCGACCGGCTTTCTAGGACAACGGCCGGTTCGAGGGGACGGACGACGACGGTGTCGCCCGGCTCGTAGAGGTGCCGGTTGTCGGTATGGACAAGGTACTCGTTGCCGTGGCAGCACACCCGGTATGTGATATCGTGCCCCTTAAACGAACGTCCCACGACGGTGGCCCTCGTGCCACCCGACGCGTCCGGCGCCTCCAGTGCGAGGTGCTCCGGCCGCATCGACACGAGCACAGTGCCCTTCGCGTCTCGATTGAGCCCCACGGTGCCCAGCGGTGTATCGGCCTCAGAGCCCGCGGCCTGCGAAAGCAACAGGTTGGTACGCCCCAGGAACTGCGCAACGAAGAGCGTGCGCGGGCGATAGTATACGTCCTCCGGCGCACCAATCTGGTCGATTTGCCCGCCCCGCATCACAGCCAGCCGATCGGCAAACGAGAGTGCCTCCTCTTGATTGTGCGTCACGAAAACGGCACTCATGCCTTTGCTCTTCAGCAGCTCGCGCACCTCCTGCCGCGTCTCCTGCCGCAGCAGGGCGTCGAGGTTGGAAAAGGGCTCGTCGAGCAGGATCAGGTCCGGCGCCGGCGCGAGGGTGCGGGCGAGGGCCACGCGTTGCTGTTGGCCGCCCGACAGATGCTGAGGCTGCCGGTCCTCGAACCCACCGAGGCCTACCATCTCCAGGGCCTCTCGGGCGCGATCCCGCTGGTCGGCGACGGTGCCTTCATTGAGTCCAAACGCGACGTTGTCGAGTACCGTGAGGTGTGGGAAAAGAGCGTAGTTCTGGAAGACAATCCCGATTTTGCGCCTCTCGGGCGACACGTGCACACCAGGCCCCGAAAGTCGCTCTCCCCGTAGCGAAACAGAGCCGCCCGAGACCCGCTCAAACCCGGCGATACAGCGGAGCGTCGTGGTTTTGCCACAGCCGCTGGGCCCCAAGATGGCAAAGATCTCACCGTCCTCCACGTCGAACGACACGTCGTGGACGACGGGGGGGGCGTCGGGGGAAAACCGCTTAGTCAGATCCTGAACGGAGAGAATTGGGTTGCTCATGATGGAAATGGCACCCAACTCGGGCCTGCTCGTTCCCCATTCGCAGCGCACTGCAGGCACAATTGAGCAGGTTTACGTCTGCGCGGATGCAGCACGGCGCCCCGTACGCTCGCGAAGGAGCAGCACGCCGACGAACAGGGCCGAGACAAACATGATGGTGAGCGCGTAGGGGGCGGCCTGGCCAAACATGGCTTCTTCGGCGTAGCTCCACGTATTCAGGGCGAGGGTCTCGAAGCCGACCGGCGCGAGAAGAAACGTGAGGGGCAGCTCCTTCATGGCCGAGAGAAAGACAAACGCCATGCTCACCAGCAGCCCGCGCCGCACGAGCGGAAAGGTCACACTCAGGAACGCCCCCAGCGGTGAGCGACCCAGCGAGCGCGCCGCCTCTTCCAGGTGAGGTGGCGCCTGGTACAGGGCACTCCGCACCGGCCCCACCGCCTCGGCCATAAAGTGCAGCGCGTAGGCCATCACGAGCAGCCCAAGCGTCTGGTACGCGAACGGCACGGCCCCGAGGGAAAACACGATGAGTGCAAGCGCAAAGGCCAGTGGCGGGGTGGCGTAGCCCAGATACGCGATCCGCTCCACACCGCGCGTCCAGGAGGACCCGTGCCGCACCCCGAGGTAGGCCACCGGCAGGGCCAGCAGGGCCGCGAGTACGGCGGCCGGGGCGGAGGCCCGCACCGAGTCCCACAGCGCCGTCCCCAGACCAGTCCATGGCATTCCCATCGCCGCCGAGTCGGCCATCCAGTAGCCCACCGTCCCCGCCGGCAGGACCACCGACAGGCCCGCCACGCCCAGCGCGAAGGCATACCCGGCCCACCGCCACGAGCCCAACCGATGCTGGGTGGCCGACCGGGCCGCCCCGCTCTCGGTGCGGTGGTACAACAGTCCCCGCAGAAGCCGCGCCTCAAGGACCAAAATCGCCCCGGTCAAAATCAACAACATAAGCGCGAGGCAGGCCGCATAGATGCGGTCGTACGAGGCCGCGTACTGGATGTAAAGCGCGTAGCTGAACGTGTCGTACCGCATGAGCGACACGACCCCAAAATCGCCCAGCACATGCAGCGCAATCAGGAGCCCCCCAGCCAGAAATGCCGGACGCAGTTGTGGGAGCACGATCTGGACAAACACCTGCCACCGAGTGTGCCCCAGCGCCTGCGCCGATTCTTCCAGGGCCGGATCGAGGCCTTGGAAGGCCGTGCGCAGGTTCAAGAACAGATAGGGAAACGTAGAGAGGCTCAGCGCGATGAGTGCGCCGGTATACCCGCTCAGCCGCGGCACCACGAGGCCCAACGTCTGGGCGAGCGTGCCGTATTCGCCCGTCGTGGCCAACAGGGCGTACGCCATCACGTAGCCCGGCACCGCGAGCGGCAGCACCCCCAGCAATGTGAGCACCTGCCGCCCCGGAAGTGCAGTGCGGGTCGTGAGCCACGCCAGTGGCACCGCCAAGAGGCTCGTGCCCACGAGCACCCCCACGGTAAGCCCCACCGTGTTGCCCAACAGCCGCACCGTGCGCCAGCGCACCACCAGGTCCCACAGCGTCCCCGGCTCGGCCCGAAGGGCCCGCAGTAGCAGGTATGCCAGCGGGATGAGCACGCCCCCGACCACAACCGCGACAGGAATCGCTACGTACCACCGGTCACGGATCGTGTGTAGTGCTTCGGCGATCGTCATGTACCCATCACTCTTCGTAGCGGAGACGGCATCCCCCCAGCGTTCTGTGCCGTTCGGAAAACGGGGTATAGAAGTGCGAGGGTCCGGAGGCACGGACGACAAGCCGCGGGTCTACAGGCCTTCCCCTTCCCCGCGCATCCACGCCCCACGATTCCAGCCCTACAGCGCGCCCACGTCCCGGAGCAACTCAAGGGTGGGATCCATCTCCTGAAGCCGCTGCAGGTCGAACGTCGGACTCAGCCTGAGCGCCTCTTCGGCTGGCATCATGTAGTCCGGCACCGGCGTTCCCGACACCACAGGGTACTCGTTCACCTGCGTGGCGGCGAACGACTGGGCCTGCTCCGACAGCAAGAACTGTAAGAACTGCTGGGCCGCTTCGGACTGATCGCTTGCCTGCAGGGCACCGGCACCCGTCACGAGCGCGAGATTGCCGAGGTCGCCGTCCTCAAAGTGGTACATCTCCACCGGTGCAGAGGCCCGGGGGGCGGCTTCCTCTTCTTCCTCTCCCTCCTCGTCGCCCTCGTACTCGCCCTCGGCGCCACCGTGCTTGAGGCGGAGCACGTAATAGTGGTTCGTGAGTGCCACGTCAATCTCACCGGCCTCCAGGGCCCGCACCATCGGCGTATTGGAGGTGTAGCTCTTGGGATTCAGGTCCTGCATCTCCGTAAGCCACGTGCGGGCGGTGTCGGGGCTAGTCGTGAGGCGGAGCGCCGTCACGAAGTCCTGAAAGCTGGAGTACGCCGGGGTCCAGCCCACGCGTCCTTCGAACTGGGACTGCTGCGACAGGTCGAGCACCGAGGCCGGGAGATCCTCCGGGGCGACGGCGTCGCTGTTGTATGCGAGCACCCGGAAGCGAGTGGTGACCGGGATCCAGCGCTGGTTCGACGGCACAAACCGATCGGCCCGGCCGGTCAGGTCCTCCGGCAGAGAGGCCAGGAGGTCGTTGTTCACGGCGTTGCCGAGCGCACCGGTCGTGTTGGCCCAAAACACATCGGCGGGGGTCTGCTCGCCTTCTTCCTGCAGGGCAGCGAGCAGCTGAGCGTCGGTGCCGTACTTTACGCGCACCGGCATGTCGGCCTGCTCCTGGTACTTTTGCACCAGCGAGTCGACGAGCGGCTTGCTGCGGCCGGAGTAAATGACGAGCTCGTCCTGCTCGCTCCCGCCGCAGCCAAGCAGCGAGAGGACCAGGGTGAGGACGAGACTGAGGCTGAAGAGTCGCTTCATGGACGGTACCGGAATCGTTTGGGAGACTGGCTGCCTTGTTTAGATTGATTCTAAAGAAGGGCGCCGAGAGATGACACGGTCGGGACGGGTTGCCGGGTCTAAATCGCAGAAACTCCACACAAGGCACGGGGCGCCTGGAAATGAGGAGGCATTTCCGAAGGCCAAGCCAGGGCTCCGTAGTTCAGCCTCTACTTTTCCGGAGAAGTCCCTCTATCGCCTCGAAGAGTCGGGCGGGCTGCTGAGCACGCCTGCGCTTCCGAACGCCCTCCACGAGCCGCTCAGCCCAGTCGTCTCGGACGAAACGGACAACGGCCGCGGCCAGAGCCGATGGATCCTCGGGCGGGACGACGAACCCGGCCTTCTCGTGGGGAATGGACTCGGCGAGCCCACCCACATCAGTCACCACCATGGGGCGTTCGAAGTGGGTCGCAATTTGGGCCACGCCGCTCTGGGTGGCCGAGACGTACGGCTGTACCACGAGGTCGGCGGCGCTGAAGAAGATCGGCACCTCGTCGGAGGGAATGTACTCGTCGTGCCACTGCACTCGGTCGTGTAGCCCGTGGTGGTCGATGATCTCGCGGTAGCGGGCCGCGTCGGCGTACGGCTCCCCCGCCACCACGAGGCGCAGGTCGGGCACCGCCTCCAGCACGTCCGGCATCGCCTCTAGGAGTACGTGAAGGCCTTTGTACTCGCGCACGAAGCCGAAGAAGAGGATCACCGGTGCGTCGTTGGGCAGGCCGAGTGCCGCACGGGCCTCGGGTTTGCGGACGGGGTCGCCAAATCGTTCGTAGACCGGATGCGCAATCTGCTCAATGTGGGCGTCCGGCCCCGCGAGGCGGTGCGTGTCGGTAGCCACGGCGTCGGACATCACGACATGCCCGGCGCAGGCCCGCAGGAAAAACCGGCTGAGAAGCGCGTCGCCGAGGTGGCGCTCATGGGGCAGGGCGTTGTGAACCACGGTGAACGAGGGAATCCCGTAGTGGCGCCGCAGGCCCCGCGCCACGACGCCGTAGGCGGGCGCAAAGAAGGGCATCCAGTACTGAAAGAGGACGGCGTCGAGCGCTGCGTCTCGCAGGTGAAACCCGGTACGGAACCACGAGAGGGGGTTGATGGAGTCGAGCAGGCGGGGCGCGTCCTGCACGACATCGGGGGCCTCGCTCTCGGGCTCGTACTGCGTTTCGCCCGGAAATAGGAGTTCAGGGTACTGCCGTGAGAAGTTAACGGGCCGGACCTCGTGTCCCCGCTTGGCCAACCCGGTCACCGTCATCTCCGTGAAGTGCGCGATGCCGCCCCGGTACGGGTGCATCGGCCCCACGACTGCGATCCTCCATGTTTCATTGTCCCATTGTCTCATGTTCCGCTCTCCGGTTCTCAGCAGCCAGCTTCTTGACCTTCAAGCCCCCAAATTTTAAACCTTCATCGGCTCACCGAACTCATGTCCGGGTACCGATCGCCGGCTGCGGCCCCCATCGGGGCAATCTCGTCGATGCGGTCAAGCTCCTCGTCGGACAACGACACATCGAGCGCACCCAGGTTCTGGTCCAGATGGTCCGGATTGGTGGTGCCAGGGATCGGCACGATGTCATCGCCCTGGTGCAGCACCCAGGCGAGGGCGAGCTGCGCGGGCGTCACGTCCTTGTCGGCGGCCAGGCGTTTCACCTCGTCCACGAGGTCGAGGTTCTTCTGAAAGTTCTCGTCCTGAAAGCGCGGGTTGTGGCGGCGCCAGTCGTCCTCAGGCAGGTCGTCCGGCGACTGAAACCGGCCCGTGAGAAAGCCACGGCCCAGCGGGCTGTAGGGGACAAACCCGATGTCGAGACCGCGGCACGTCGACAGGATGTCCTCCTCCGGGGCACGGCTCCAGAGCGAATACTCCGTCTGCAGCGCCGTGATGGGGTGCTCCTCGTTCGCCCGACGGAGCGTGTCCGATGCGGCCTCGGAGAGTCCCAGATAGCGCACCTTCCCCGCCTCCACGAGCTTACCCATCGCGCCGACCGTATGCTCGATGGGCACCTCCGGGTCCACGCGGTGCAGGTAATAGAGGTCGATGTGGTCGACCCCCAGGCGCTGAAGCGAGGCGTTGCAGGCTTTCTCTACGTAGCGGGGCCGTCCGTTGATGCCGTGGTGGCCGCCCTGTTCGTCCCGCACGATGCCGAACTTGGTGGCAATCGTGAGCTCGTGGCGGTGTGCGCCCAAGACGCGGCCTACGAGCTTTTCGTTGGTGAAGGGGCCGTACATGTCGGCGGTGTCGTAGAACGTCACGCCGCGGTCGATGGCGCGCTGGAGGGTCTTGATGGCCCGATTCTCATCGGGCGTGCCGTAGAACTCGGACATACCCATGCAGCCGAGGCCGAGGGCGGAGACGGTGAGGCCCTGATCGCCGAGGGTCCGCTGTTGCATCGTCGGGGAGGGAAGTGTGGGTGTGTGTGAGAATGAGACTGCTGATGGACTTACGGTAACACACCGCCGTCCCCCACAGGTTCGGGGACGATTACCGTTCGACCCCGGCGGGGACCTTGCCCCACTCGTCGCACTGGACGGAAGCGTGTGCACCGTATCCAAATGAAAAGGCCCCAGGCGACCGTACAGTCACCCGGGGCCTGTGTCCCGTACTCGACAGGTGCTATTTCGCCTCGAGGTCGAACCGGTCGAGGGTCATCACCTTGCTCCAAGCGTCCACGAAGTCTTGAACGAACTTCTCCTCGCCGTCGTCGGCGCCGTAGACCTCCGCCAGGGTGCGAAGGCGGGAGTTGGACCCGAAGATGAGATCCACGCGGGTTGCCGTCCATTCGATCTCCCCCGTGTCGCGGTCCTGAACCTCAAAGACCTGCTTCGCCTTCGACACCGGCTCCCACTCGTAGTCCATGGAGAGCAGGTTCTTGAAGTAGTCGTTGGTCAGCGTCTCCGGGCGGTCGGTGAAGACACCGTGTCCGTCGGCCTGCTCGTGGGTGGCATCGAGCACGCGCATCCCGCCGACGAGGACCGTCATCTCGGCGGGCGACAGGTTCAACAGGTCGGCCTTGTCGACCAGAAACTCCTCCGGCGTGCCGTCGCGACCCGGATCGTCCGCGAGGTAGTTGCGGAAGCCGTCGGCCTTCGGCTCCAGCCACTCAAACGCCTCCACGTCGGTCTGCTTCTGCGTGGCGTCGGTGCGGCCGGGATGGAACGGCACCGTCACGTCGTGGCCGGCGTCCGCCGCGGCCTGTTCAATGGCGGCGGCCCCGCCCAGCACGATCAGGTCGGCCAGCGACACCCGCACGTCGTCGTCCCGCCCGTCGTTGAAGTCCTCCTGGATGTCCTCGAAGACGTTCAGCGTGCGGGACAGTTCGTACGGCTCGTTGGCCTCCCAGGTGCGGTGCGGCTTGAGGCGAATGCGCGCCCCGTTGGCCCCGCCGCGCTTGTCGCTGTCGCGGTACGTCGAGGCCGACGCCCAGGCGGTCTTGACGAGGCGGGACACGGAGAGGTCGGTGTCAAGGATCGCCTCCTTGAGCTCGGCAATCTCCTCGTCGCCGATGAGCTCGTGGTCGACGTCGGGCACGGGGTCCTGCCAGATCAGGTCCTCCTCCGGCACTTCCGGCCCCAGATACCGCTCCTTCGGCCCCATGTCCCGGTGCAGCAGCTTGAACCAGGCCCGCGCGAACGCGTCCTGGAATCCGTCCGGGTTCTCCTGGAAGTCCTCGATGATCTCCCGGTAGTCCGGGTCCCGTTTCAGGGCAATGTCCGTCGTGAGCATCATCGGATCCACCGTCGCCGACGAGTCGTGGGCGTCCGGCGCGATCCCCTTCAGCTCGTCGCTCGTCGGGCGCCACTGCCACGCGCCGCCGGGCCCTTCGTGCACCTCCCACTCGTTGTCGAGCAGGAGATCCAGGTAGCCCTGGTCCCACTGGGTCGGTTCATCGGTCCAGGGACCTTCAATGCCACTGGTGATGGTGTCGGCGCCCTTGCCGGAGCCGTATTCGCTCTTCCAGCCGAGACCCTGCTGCTCGATGGGGGCCGCTTCGGGCTCCGCCGCCACGTACTCCTCGCTGTCGGCGGCCCCGTGCACCTTGCCGAACGTGTGTCCGCCGGCGATGAGTGCGGCCGTCTCCCGGTCGTTCATCGCCATCCGACCAAAGGATTTGCGGATCCGCTGGGCCGACCACTCCGGGTCTGGCTTGCCTTCCGGCCCTTCGGGGTTCACGTAGATGAGCCCCATCACGGTGGCGCCGAGGTTGCCCTCCAGCTCGTCGTTCTCGTCGAACCGATCCCAGGTCTCCATCTCGTCTTCCGGGCCCCAGTCGATGGAGCCGTCCGGCTTGTAGTCGTCCGGCCGGCCGCCGCCGAACCCGAAGGTCTCGAAGCCCATCGATTCCATGGCCACGTTGCCGGCCAGGAGCATCAGGTCCGCCCACGAAATCTTGCGGCCGTACTTCTGCTTCACCGGCCAGAGCAGGCGGCGGGCCTTGTCGAGGTTCGCGTTGTCGGGCCAGCTGTTAAGGGGCGCCAGCCGCTGCCGGCCACCCGCGCCGCCACCCCGCCCGTCGGTGGTGCGGTACGTGCCGGCGCTGTGCCACGCCATCCGAATAAAGAGCGGCCCGTAGTGGCCGTAGTCGGCCGGCCACCAGTCCTTCGAGGTCGTCATGACCTCATGAAGGTCCTCCTTGAGGGCCCCGAAGTCGAGTTGCTTGAAGGCGTCCGAGTAGTCGAACTCCCCGTTCCAGGGACCGACGTTCTGGACGTTCTGGTCGAGAATCTCAATGTCGAGGCTGCTCGGCCACCACTCGCGCTTCGCGGCGGGCATGTGGGCCGGCTCCTCTACCGAACCGTTGCCGTTATGCATCACCGGGCAGCCGTTCGTTCCGTTCGTATCTCCGGTCGAGTACTCCTGTGACATGGGTAGAAGTGAGGACATTGCTGGGGGATCGCGCGTCGTATTCAAAGGTAGGCATCCCGAGTTGATCATTCAAATCGATCATCTCTATATTCTTGATAGTTTCCCCCTATCAAACTGCCGGGATCCTCCGATGACGTTCGCACAGCTTCGATACCTCGTGGCCCTTGACACGCACCGCCACTTTGGCGACGCGGCCGCGGCGTGCGACGTGACGCAACCCACGCTCAGCGGACAGTTGCGGCAGTTGGAGGACGAACTGGACGTACAGCTGATCGATCGCAGTCGCCAGCCGGTGGTGCCCACAGCCGCCGGGGAGCGCGTTGTGGAACAGGCCCGCGACGTACTCGCTGCCCGCGACCGGCTCACGACTATCGCATCGGAAATGCAGAACCGCGTGACCGGCACCCTCCGCCTCGGCCTGCTTCCTACCCTCTCTCCGTACCTTCTGCCCCTGCTTCTCCCCGACCTAGAGGCGTCCTACCCCGACCTAACCCTCATTCTGCGCGAGTGGCCCACGGACGAAATCCTGAACGCCCTGCACACCGACACACTCGATGCTGCCCTCATTGCTACGGACGAGGCCGGCCCCAATCTTCACGACCGGGTGCTCTTCACCGAGCCATTCGTGGGCTACGTGGCCCCCTCCCATCGCCTTGCCGGACAGGAGACCCTGGGCCCCTCCGATCTTGCCCTCGACGACCTGTGGCTACTGAGCGAAGGGCACTGCTTCCGTGACCAAGTGCTACAGGTATGCGGACGGGCGCCCTCTGTGTCCCAGACGACTGCTCAGTTCGAGAGCGGCTCCCTGGAAACTCTCGTCCGACTCGTGCGCAACAGCGGCGGCATGACCCTCCTCCCTCACCTTGCCACCCATCACATGTCCGAGACAGAACGCTCGCGGTTTGTTATCCCCTTTGCCGATCCGTCGCCCACCCGCGACGTGCGTCTTGTGACGCGGCGCCAGCACAAACAGCGCCTGGTCGAAGCGCTTATAGATACCCTCCACGAGGCCCTTCCCGCGGCTGTTCAGCACCCGTAGCGTGCCTCCATTCGTCCTGAAAACGCCCCCCACTCACTCCTCAACGACCTGCCCTTCCATTGTCTCCGGCAGGAGCGCCTCGCCCACGACGTACGAGCCAGTGTCTTCCATGCGCGGCTTAATCACCATTTCGCCCAGCAGACCCGTCGTGAACATCTGCGCCCCAAAGAGGATGAGCAGGAGCCCGAGGAGCAGCAGGGGCCGGTCCCCAATGTAGTTGCCAAAGACGACCTTGTCGATCGTAAGCCACAGGTTGATTAGAAAGCCCGCCCCGAAGGTAAGCGTACCCAGGCCCCCAAAAAAGTGCATGGGCCGCACAGCGAACCGGGTAAGGAAGACGACCGTAATGAGGTCGAGAAAGCCCTGAATGAAGCGCTCGACCCCAAACTTGGTTTCGCCGTATTTGCGTGGATGATGCCGCACGGGCTTCTCCGCCACGCGGTCATAGCCGGCCCACTTGGCCAAGAGCGGAATGTAGCGATGAAGTTCGCCGTACACGTCCACGCTCTTGACCACCTCGCGCCGGTACACCTTCAGGCCACAGTTAAAGTCGTGGAGGGGGAGGCCCGAGATTTGACGCGTCACCCAGTTAAAGAATCGGCTGGGAATAGTCTTGGTCAGAGGGTCTTTGCGCTCCTTTTTCCACCCGCTCACGAGGTCGTGTCCCTCCTCCAACTTGTCGATCAGGGCGGGGATCTCGGCCGGGTCGTCCTGCAGGTCCGCGTCCATAGTAACCACGTACCGGCCCTGCGCCCGCTCGAATCCTACGGACAAGGCCGCGGACTTGCCATAATTGCGCTGGAACCGAAGCCCCACAAAGCGCGGGTCCTCGTCGTGCAACGCCCGTACGGCCGCCCAGGTGTCGTCCCGGGAGCCATCATCGATAACCCAGACCCGAAACGAAAAGCCCCCCTCTACACAGGCCGTCCGAATGCGCTCGGCCAATTCGGGAAGCGATTCAGCCTCCTCGTACGCAGGCACGATGATCGACACGTCCGGCCCCTCCGGATCGGCGGGAGAATGTGGGATCCTGGTTTGCTCCACGGGTGAAGATCGTCCTTATGGCGGGGGCGTCTCCCATCCCCACGTGTCTAACATGTGCGTCCCTCGTCAGGCCCTTCCGATGATCGGTCCCCCTAAGAACAGCCATCGGCGCCTCGATGCCGCACGGCACGCATTGTGCCCCTCTTTGCGATCCACTCCGCAACGCGAATCATGCCCTACGCATCAATCGTCGCGTACTTGGCATTGCGCTCAATAAACTCGCGCCGTGGCTCTACCGAGTCGCCCATGAGCGTGGAGAAGAGCCGGTCGGCCGCCGCCGCATCGTCGATCGTTACCTGCTGAATCTTTCGTGTCTCCGGGTTCATGGTGGTGGTCCACAACTGCTCGGGGTTCATCTCGCCGAGCCCCTTGTAGCGCTGCATGCTTGGGCTCTTTCCCTCGGCCCGCAGTTCCTGCATGCGCGCCTGCATCTCCTCGTCAGTCCAGCAGTAGATCTCTTGTTTTCCGTGCTGAATGCGGTACAGCGGCGGCAGGGCGATGTAGATGTTGCCCTTCTCAATGAGCGGACGCAACTGGCGATAGAAGAAGGTGAGAAGGAGCGACCGAATGTGGGCCCCATCCACGTCTGCGTCCGTCATCATCACAATTTTGTGGTACCGCATCTCGCTCATGTCGAACTCCTCCTCCGTCGACGTGAGCCCCGTGCCGAGCGCCGTGACGATGTTTTGGATCTGGTCGTGTTCCAGGATCCGGTCGAGGCGAGCCTTCTCTACGTTTAGGATTTTTCCACGCAGCGGCAGGATGGCCTGAAAGTGCCGATCGCGCGCCTGCTTGGCCGACCCGCCCGCCGAGTCCCCCTCGACGAGGTAGAGCTCGCTCTCCGATGGGGTGCGCGAGGTACAGTCGGCCAGTTTGCCCGGCAGGCCGCCTCGCGAAAAGGCGTCCTTCCGCTGCACCAGCTCGCGCGCCTTGCGGGCCGCGGCGCGGGCCTCGGCGGCCTGAATGACCTTCTCGATAATCCGCTCGGCCTGATCAGGGTGATCCTCCAGCCAGCGCCCCAGCTCCGTGTTGATCAGCGATTCCACGATGCCCTGCACCTCCGAATTGCCCAGCTTGGTCTTCGTCTGGCCCTCGAACTGCGGCTCGGACACCTTCACCGACAGGACCGCCGTGAGCCCTTCCCGGAAGTCATCGCCCGAGAGGTCAAATTTGAGCCCACTGAGCATGTCATTCTTCTGCGCGTACCGCTTCAGGGTGCGGGTGAGGGCGCGGCGGAATCCCGTGACGTGAGTGCCCCCCTCGTGCGTATTGATGTTGTTGACGAAGGAAAGGATGTTCTTGTTGAACCCGTCGTTGTAGCGCATCGCGAGCTCCACCGGCACCTCGCCGTTCTCACTGGCGATGTAGATGGTGTCGTCGATAATGGGATCGCGCGCTTCGTCGAGATAATCCACGAATCCCGCGATGCCTTCCTCCGAGTAGTATTCTTCGCGGGCCAGGCCTTCGTCTTCCTCGCGGTGGTCCTCGATGGAAATCCGCACCCCGGCGTTCAGAAATGCCAGTTCGCGCAGGCGATCCGAGAGTGTCTCAAAGCGGAACTCGGTGGTCTTAAAGATGTCCTCGTCGGGCCAGAACCGGATGCGGGTCCCCGTTTCTTCGTCCGCCCGCATCGGCCGTTCTTCGCGGACCGAATCCTCGGGAACGCCGCACACGTAGCGCTGCGTCCACACCGACCCGTCGCGCCACACCGTCACCTCGAAGCGAGAGGCCAACGCGTTGACGACCGATACCCCCACTCCGTGCAGCCCGCCGGACACCTGGTAGCTGTCCTTGTCGAACTTGCCCCCGGCGTGGAGCACCGTCATCACGACCTCCAGGGCCGATCGGTCTTCCACCGGATGCCGGTCCACCGGGATGCCCCGGCCGTTGTCCTGAATCGAGACCGAGCCGTCCTCGTAGAGCTCCACCTCGATCTCGTCGCAGTGCCCGGCCATCGCTTCGTCGATGGAGTTGTCGAGCACCTCGTACACGAGATGGTGCAGACCGCGAAGCCCCACGTCACCAATGTACATGGAGGGGCGTTTGCGCACGGCCTCCAGGCCCTCAAGCACCTGGATGTTCGACGCCGCGTAGGCACTAATTGCACGATCAGGGAGGTCCGTCGATTCGCTCATGGGGGTGGGAGTGACCGGCAGAGAAAGACGCGATACGCCTGCTGGACGGCGGTATTTTGACACCGCCTGATACTTTTGTTACAACAGCGTCTCCCAGCAATGGTTCAGGCGTTGACAGATCTTTCGCCCATCCTGCCAGGGCATCTGCCCCCCTGGGGCTCCAGCGTTCATCCGTCGCCGTTCCGTTGGGATCCCCCGACCGAAACCTCATGGCGCGCCCACACGACGAACCCAATGCCCCGTTCCAGCACGTCCGCGAGGACAAGCGTCTTGGTGTCCGTGGGCGCCGCGTCCAGGAAGTGGTCAATCTCATCGCGCGTCCGGCGTGCCTCTTCGATCAGGGCCTCCGACACGTCGGGATAGAGACTCAGGAGGTGCTGATGCATGTCCTGCGTGAGCTCCTCGGCACGCCGCAGCTTCAGGAGCAGGTCGAAATGACGGACGGCGCTTGCGAGCTGATCGTCGTCCTGGTGGGTGAGCGGGACACGGCTCAGCGCAATCTGCATGAGCACGTCCATGAGCGTGCGGCCGGCGGTTCGCAGGCGTGCAGCCGCACGGCTCGGGGGCTCCTGTGCCGAGGGGTCGTAGCCGGCGCGCCGTTCCGCAACCGACTCGCGCACCGTGGCGGCGGTGGAGAGAGTGGCCAGCAGGGTCATCGACTCCAGTACGGCGGCGGAGTCGGGCGTCTCGGAGGAGTTACTCATGATACAAGGCGGTAGAAGTCCGTATACTGTATTGCGTATTTCATGCTACGCTTCGCCCCGATACGCAATACGCGCTACAGGAATGCCAAAGAGCAATGGCTCGGGGAGACCGCTCCAGCCCGGGATTCCTTTCCGGTGGCGGGATCGGATCACACCTCTAAGTAGCGAACGAACTCTTCCACGAGTTCCTCCAGTTCACCATCT
>CAJXKO010000048.1 GCA_913055845.1 uncultured Bacteroidota bacterium
GAAAACTTGAGCAGGGGCACGCCCGCCAGGTCGCCCACGACGTAGACGCCGTCGACGTTGGTGCGGAAGTGGTCGTCGACGCGAGGGAGCTTTTCGGGTTTGCCGGCGGGCCACTGCAGGTGGAGCCAGTCGGCGTAGCGGGCAAGTGCATTGAGCATGGAGCGCAGGGGTCGTGCGGAGGAACGGGCCGGAACCCCGGCCCATCGCGGAATAGGAACGGCCTACACTGGAGGTGACCATTCGTCCGCCAGTGTTACACGCACACATACACACGCCGCCCCTGCGTGGTGCCGTCGCGGAGAAGGCAGGGGCACGGCACGCGTCGAAACCGCGCTGGCTTTGTCCCTGCGCAGTGTCGATATATCGACGCGGTGTCGACATGTCGACAGTATCGGACGAGCGGGGTGATCACACAGGTTTTCTCTATCCCATTGCCTCACATTGGGTTGCGAGGTTTTTGGTAGGATAGGCAAATGCCTGGCACAGTCTTGGGTCTTTCTCCAACATGCCGGACGAGGTGGTGCCGGCGGACGCTCCCGCTCGCCTCTGTGAATCGATACGTTTCTGGACCGATGCCGCACACGCCTCCCGCCGCCGACCTCGACGATTCTGCCGCCCCCCCGGCCCCACTCAGTGACGACGACCTCCAGGCCCTCCGCAATCGGGACCCGGAGGCCGTGAAGCGCCTCATCTACGAGCACCGCGACTACATCGAGGGGGTTCTTCGCCGCTACTCCGCCGACGCCGACGTGGCCCGCGACCTGTTGCAGGAAACCCTCTTCCAGGCGCTGCGCAGCCTGCCAAACTTTCGTGGCGACTCGAAGATCACCACGTGGCTCCACAGCATTGCGAAAAACGTGGCCCTCGCCCGCTACCGCAAGGACAAACGGCAGAGCTGCCTCGACGAAGAGACCCTGGAGCACGTCCACGCCACGTCGACCGCGGGGACTGCGCCCACAGCCTACCCCGATCCCGCGCAGGGGGCCGAGCAGGCGCAGGAGAAGAGCTTCCTGTACGAAGCGATGGGCGAGCTGTCTGAGTCGTACCGCGAGGTCATTCGGCTCCGGGACCTGGAGGAGAAGTCGACCAAGGAGGTGGCGGAGGAGCTCGATCTCACACGCGTGAACGTTCGCGTTCGGCTACACCGGGCTCGCGGGGCGCTGCAAGAAATCCTGGAGTCCCGCTTCGACGATTCCTACCACGTGGCGGCGTAAGGCGGTCCTGCATCCTCCGCGTGGGGCTCCTAGCGCTACCAGCACCTCGTTTCTCACGTCCAATCCCCGGATTCCACCATGCAATCCACCCGCCCCCAATCCACATTCGCGCTCGCCGAGGACGGAGAGGCGATCGGAACCATCGATCAGTTCTCCCGGCGCCTCGACCTGCCCGCCTCCCAGGTACTGCCGTGCTTGCAGAAGCATGCCGGGCAGTCTGTATTGCTGCAGGCGGGCGGCACCTCGGAGCAACTCTTGATTCTCGACACGGAGGGCGTGACGGCCCTGCGGGGCTGTGCGGAGTCCGGCGACGCTGCGAACTAATGGGCGCTCGCGGCCGGTGGTCGCGGTGCGCCTCGTTAGAATTGGATGGAGAGGCCGATGCGGTCGGTTGAGAGGATAGGGGTGTACGCCACGTCGTTGTTGGGATCGGTGGTGGACGGTACCACGGAGCGGCCAATGAGGTAGCCGAGTGCCCCGCCCACCGCCACGTCCGTTAGCCAGTGGTCCCCGCTCCGGATGCGTTCCATGCCCACGGACGCGGCCCCGCCATAGGCCAGCGCCGATACGTACCAACGGTCGGCTTGGTGGGAGAGGACCGAGGCGAGGGCAAACGCCCGGGCCGTGTGCCCCGAAGGCATCGAGAGCTCCTCGTGGGCGCTGTCAAACCCGCCAGGATCGGCCTTCAGAGGCCCCTCATCCGCAAACGGCCGCGAGCGGTTGAGCAATCCTTTCGCGAACCCCGTGACGGCCTTGGTGAGCACAAGGGCCTCCATGACCCGGACCGACGTGCGTGTCAGGTCGCGGCGCCCGAGCACCAGTCCACTCGTGGCCAGAAGGCCGGCCGTCGCGTAGGTCATCCGATCGGGCCCCACGCGGTCGAACCAGCGGCCGGGGCCCGCCAGCGGGCGCGTGGCGTTGGAGGCCCAGCCCGACTGCTTGTGGAGGCCGCGGTACACCGGACGGTCGAGGGCCGCTACGGCGCTAAACGCCACGCCGGAGACGCCAATCGTCAGCAGTTGCTCGGAGGGGGACAGCGTGGCGGGGGCGCGGACGATGTCGAGGGCATTCTGGCCCATGGAGGACAGAGACGGCACCCAGGGACCGCGCTTCGACGGTTCGACCAGCCCCACTGGCTCGGTCCCGGCAGACTGTGCACACGCAACGGTGGGACACAGGCACAGTGTCACGAGGCAGGCGACCATCCGGAGTAGATTTTTGCGGCACGAGCACTCTGACGGAAGCGGAAGGCGCATAGATCAGCAGCGTTCGTGAAAGGCCCGTTCGGGGGGAGTGCGTCTTCGGACGTGGCGTGAAGCGGGTGCTCCTCTGAAACTTCATTAAACACTCGCCTCTTGAGACTCACAGCGCTTCGCCGCGTTCCGACGCCAAAAGCGGGCGACGGGACACTGGCGGCGACGGCCCCGGCGGACGCCGGGGCAGCGGCGTAAGAATTAGCGGGTGTGGCGTTTGGCACGTACGCGTAGGGCATTGTCGGGCCCGTCCCCCACTAACCAAATCCAGCAGGGAGGCGTTATAGTCCCTCATTTGCGTCCAGCATCTCCGCTGCGAACATGGGGCACCTCTTCGGTTCGGTCTTTGGTCTTCGGCGGGACGAGAGCGATGTGGCGTTCCAGATGGCGGCCTATCACTTTCTTTTGCTGGTCACGCTCTATCTGCTGAAGCCGGTTCGTGACAGTCTCTTTCTCGTGAACCGCGGTCCTGGAGAGTTACCCTTCGTCTTCATTCTCACTACGGCGGTGGTGGGGCCGGTGGCGCTTCTGCACACGCGGTTCGGCAAACGCTTGTCCCTCGGGACCCTGGTCGATGCGGTCTCTCTGCTTCTCCTCCTGAGTCTTGGGGGCCTCCGCGGGCTGTTACATGTGGGCGGCGCGTGGACAGTATACGTGTTTTACGCGTGGGTCAGCGTATATGGCCTGCTGGTTACATCGCAGTTCTGGCTGCTCGCAAATGGAGTCTTTACGTCGTCGCAGTCGAAGCGGGTGTTCACGGCGTTGAGCGCCGGAGCCATCGCCGGGGCCGTTGTCGGGGGGGAGGTTACGAGACTGCTCGTCGAAGAGATCGGGCTGTCGAGTGAGAGCCTGCTGTGGATTGCCGGGGGTGTGCTGCTCGGGGCGACGGTGCTGGAGCGCTGGATCCGGCGGGGCCGCACGCCGGAGGCCGATGGCTGGCCGACATCGTACACGGGGGCGCGGACCCCGGACGGTCCCTTTGCCACCCTACGGCAGTCGCACCACCTGCGGCTAATCGTGGGCATCATTGCACTCGTGGTCATCGTGACCACGCTCGTGGACTACCAGTTCAAAACCGTCGCTGTGCGCGCCTTTCCGGGCGAGGAGGCCCTGACGGCGTTCATGGGACAGTTCTACGGCCGGGTAAGCATCGTGGCACTTCTCGTGCAGTTCGTCCTGGCACCGTGGCTAATTCGGGTCGCCGGGATTGGTGGGGCGCTGTCGGTGCTGCCGGGGGCCCTGGCACTGGGCAGCCTCGGCATGCTTCTAATGCCGGGATTGGCGGCGGGGGTGCTGCTGCGCGGGGCCGGGCAGAGCCTCAAGCACTCGGTGGACCGGACGGGACGAGAGTTGCTCTTTGTGCCGGTGTCGTCAGAAAAAAAGCGGCGGATAAAGGTGTTTGTCGATCTCTTCATCGACCAGGGAGCCGAAGGGCTCGGCGGACTGCTCCTCCTGGGGCTCGTCGTGGGGGCTGGGGCGAGTGTACAGGTGCTGAGCGGGGTGACCCTGGGGCTCATTGCGGTATGGGGAGCCCTCGCCTACCGGGCCCGTGCGTCGTACGTCGACCTCTTCCGGACCAAGCTGCGGCGGCAGGAAGGGACGGGCGCTGCGACGGGCCCCGACCAGAGCACTTCCGATACCGACATGGAGGCCCTCCTCGATGCTCTGTGCAGCCGTGCCGTGGCTGATGTCCGATGGGCCCTGGACACATTGGAGGACGGCACGCTGCCCGTTCCGCGCGATGCGGTGCTGGGCCTGCTCGATCATCCCACGGCGGCGATCCGTGCACAGGCCATTCGGGTGTTGCGGGCCCGACACGTGGACGGGGGAGCGGAGAGGGTGGCCGAGGCCCTGCGCGACCTCGATCCCAGTGTGCAACTCGAAGCGGCGCGTTACCTCTACGGCCGCGGAGAGGGCAATCATACCGAACGGCTCCGGCGTGGACTGTGCCACGACGATCCTCAAATTCAGGCCGCGACCGTGGGGCTCATTGCCGAGGAGGGCACGCCGGAAGAATACGCGCTCGTGGATGAGACGCTCCTGCGCCGGCTCCTGGCGCTCGATGGGGCGGAGGGCGTGGAGGCGCGGATCCACGGGGCCTGTATCCTCGGGGTGCTCGATCGGCCCTACCGCAACGAGTTGCTGGAGCGTCTCCTGCAGGATGAGGTTGCCGCCGTCGTGCGGGCGGCCCTCCGGGCGGCGGGGCACACCCGCGACCGCACGTTCGTTCCTCGGCTGGTGCAGGCGCTGGGCGAGGATGCGTTCCGCCGAGAGGCCCGAAGGGGACTGGTGGCCTTCGGGACGGGGCTTTTTCGCACGCTCTATGGGGTCCTCGTCGATTCTCAGGTGGATCAGGCCGTGCGGCGGCACATTCCGTCGGTCTTTGAGGCCCAACCCAGCCAGCTTGGGGCACGCCTTCTGGTGCGGAGTCTTGCCCGGACGCCCATCCCGGTTCGTCATGCGGGGATCCGGGCCCTGAGTCGCCTCCAGAAGAAGGGGAACCTCCGGCACGATGGGAAACGACTGGACGCTGCGATCGAACGCGAGGTCGAACACTACGCGGCCCTCGGTCAGATTCTGCACCTGCATCGGCGGTCGGGCGACGGCCCGCTCGGGCACGAGTCCGCCGAGTTGCTCCGCGACTACCGCGAAGAGGCACTCGAACGCATCTTTCGCCTGCTGGGCCTCCGGTACAACCAGCGCGACATCTACGACGCCTACCGCGGCCTCACAAGCGACGAGCCAATCCTGCGCGACCACGCGGTCGAGTTCGTAGACAACCTCATTGACTATGGCACGCGGCGCTACCTGCTACCCCTGCTCGATGATCCGCAGGGCGAACAGGCCGCTACGGCCGGGGCGCGGCTCTTCAATCGCCGCATCCGGCGGTGGGAGGGAGCGATCGAGTACCTGCGCACCGCCCCCGACCCGCGCCTTGTGGCCCTCGTGGGGCAGGCGCCACCGCGGGCAGGCGCACCGCCCATTTCGCAGGGGAGCGGCGGGGACGAGGTGAGGGCCCCGCATTAGAGAGCCGGGAAGCACTTGCGCCACTTCAGGAGGTCGACGACGCGTCCCTCGGTCACCTCGTGGCGCTTGCCGGTCCAGGTGATGCAGACCTCGTCGCCCCCGTCGTCCTCAACGTCCATGAGCATGAATTGCCCATCGGTCCGGCCGAACAGGGAGAAGGGATTTGGGAACGGGCCGTGAGTGTACGGCCCCCCCTTCACGGAGCCTACCTGGTCGAGCGCCGCGGCATGGACGACCGGGAAGCCCCCTCCGCCGGGCCGCCCGTAATGGTTGTGCGTGCCGTCATCGAGGGCCACCATGTGGGCGTCGCCCGAAAGAATGACCATCTGGTCCGCCACGCCAATCGAGTCGATATAGGTGGCCAATTCGCGGCGTTCGCGGGCAAATCCGGCCCACCGGTCCTCGCTGTCGCCGTCGCCAATCCAGGGCACACTGCTTACCCAGGCCACGACGGGGTACTGGTCTTTGGCCGCCGCGAGTTGCTCTTTGAACCATGCCTTCTGGGCGGCCCCCATCATGGTTTTGAGCGAGTCGGGCGCCTCGTTTGAGGTGCGGGCCGAGCGCAGGTCTGTGAGTAGAACCCGCACGCGCCCCACCGTAAACGCCTGGTAAATGGGCCGTTCGAGGTCGGGCCGAGCCAGCGGGTAATGGGGCACGTACTCGCGGTACACCTGCTGGGCCACGTTTTGCCCCGGGGCGCGGCGCGAGCTGTTGTTGGGCCCGTAATCGTGGTCGTCCCAGACGTAGGCCAGGGCCGTAGAGCGGTACAGGTCCGCCTGCCGAGGGGCCCCGTGCACCGTGCGGTAGGCGTCGCGGAAGGGGCCTGGAGTCGTTGCGGTAATGTCCTCGTAGTGCATGTCGCCCAGGTGCAGAAACAGGTCGGGCTGGGCCTTGCGGATGGACGTGAAGACCGGGTGGTTGGAGCCGGTGAGGGCACAGCCGCTGAGGGCCACGCGGAACGAGAACGGCCCCTCGGCAAACGTGCGAAATTGGCCGCTTTGGGTGGAGTCGATGCGCCCATTGATCGCCAGCGCGTAGTGGTAGGTCGTCTGGGGGCTCAGGTCCGAGAGCCGAAAGTGACGGACCGCCCCATTGGTGGAAGGGGGCGTGGCCGCCAGAAACGTGGGGGACGACCAGGTGTCGGACGTATCCACGGCGAGACGCACCTGCGCGCCCGCCTCCTCGTACCGCGCCACCACGCGGGCCGACGAGTCGGTGACCGCCCCGGCCCACAGCACGCTCACCGAGTCGGGCGGCGGCGTGGCGAGGCCGCCCGACCCGATGTACCGGCAGGCGGAGGTGCTGGCCACCAGGAGGGCAACAAGCAGTGCGCCGATCACTCGGCGCAGTACGGGGGAAGGCACGAGACGAGACACGTGGAGAAAGAGGGCGGTAGCGAAACCAAATCAACGACGGGTCCTGACCTGCGGGTCCCGACCGAACGGGGACGCGATGCTTTTTGCACCGGGGGCGCCGTCTCCCGAAAGAGCAGTCCGCGGCTCCAGACGGGTGCCCCCGAAGACGAACGACGTGTTGCCCGGAACTTTCCGGGGCTGGGGCGTCCAATCTCGACGGGCCGACGGGGTTGTCGTGATGATCTCGTTCGGTGTTTTCTTCACCCTAGCGTCCCACGTCTGTGGGAGAGGTGGCCGTCATGATAAAGATCCCTCCAAAGCACACGAAGGTGAATCGGACCGGGGGACGTCTCATGCGGGAGTATGTGTGGGACACCCCGGAGCTGATGGAGAAGGCGCGTCTGGAACGTCGCGAAGAAGAGATTGCGGCCATGGACTGGACCCCCGAGGAGCTGCGTCGCATTCGGCGTGGCACGACCGGGTAAGGCCGACTCGTTTTCCGGCAGCGGATTTTAGCCGCCCGGCGCCCGCCCTGACCGTTCAGGGCGGGCGTTTTCGGTGAAGGAGGGCTCTCCACTCTGCGGGCGGAGACGGCCGCGACATGGGGGCGGTAAGGAGCTATGTGGCGCTAGATTGGGGTGAGGCGTTGCCGACGAACACGAAGTAGAGGGCAATCATCAGGAGTGTCACCTGAAACTCCATTCCGCCCATCGGGTGGGTCTCGGTGGCGGCGAAGCGCCACTGGCCCCAGTGCACCATGAAGATGGCGCCCAGCATGACGGGAACGATGAGGAGGCCACCGAGACGCGTGAGCAGGTCGTTGCCCGCACCTCCAATCAGTACGAGTGCGCCCCCACCGGTCTCCAGCACGGCGGCCATCACAGCCATAAACATGCTGTCCATCATCTCGGCCGTGCCGGCGAGATTGAGGAACTTATCGATGCCGTGAAACAGAAACACGCTGGCGAGAGCGAATCGGAGGAGCCAGTGGGCGTGGGGGGCCGCGGAGCGGAGTTGGTTGATCATGGCTGTAGAGGAGCGATTGGAGAAGACGACGCCGTAGTAGAGTCGGTGCCACAGTTATCGAGGCATACGTTTCAGTCCTCCACGAACCGTTACGGGGCCGGATAGTCCAACGGCGGCGTAACGCTTTCTGGCCGCAGGGCCCCAAGAGACTGGGAGCATGCCGGGCGGCCTAAGGCCGTTGCGGGTCCCGTCGCGGTTTTTTCACAGCGTCCCCTCCTCCACAGCGCTCCATAGTCCCATGAAACGATACATCCTCCTCGCGCTGGGGCTGGCCAGCCTCTGGGCAGTTGGCCACGTGGCGACGGCCCAATCGTCGCTGCCTCCCGACGCCCCGCCGGCCCTCCAGCAGTTTGACACGGACCTTTCGAACTATAATATCGACCTTTCGACGCTGATGTCGGGCGGGCCACCGAAGGACGGCATTCCCTCGGTGGACGCCCCATCGTTCGTGTCGGTAGAGGCGGCGCAGGACTGGGTGGGGGAGAAGGAGCCCGTGATTGTCCTTGAATACAACGGTGTCGCCAAGGCGTACCCGCTCCAGATCCTCACGCACCACGAAATCGTGAACGACCGGATTGGCGACACGCCGGTGGCCGTCACCTTCTGCCCGCTTTGCTACAGCGCCCTCGTGTTTGAGCGCACGCTCGACGGTGAGCCGGTTGAATTTGGGGTGTCCGGCCTGCTGCGTAACTCGGACCTCGTGATGTACGACCGCGCAACCGAAACGCTATGGCAACAGCTGACCGGCAAAGCAATTGTGGGGGACCGGGCCGGGCAAACCCTGAAGCAGCTCCCGTCCCAGATCGTCTCGTTCCGTCAGTTTGCAGCGGCGCACCCAGAGGGTGCGGTGCTCTCGCGCGACACGGGCCACAGCCGTGCATACGGCCGCAACCCGTACGCCGGCTACGACGATATCGACAAGAAGCCGTTCGCCTTCCGCGGCCCGGTGGACGACCGGCTGCCGCCGATGGCGAAGGTGGTGGCCGTGAGCACGGATGACGTCCACAAGGCCTACCCCCACACGACGACGGAGGAGAAGCGGGTGATCCACGACACGGTGGCCGACCGGCCCCTGGTGGTCTTTCACGCCCCGGGTGCGGTCTCTGCGCTCGACGCGGCTCAGATCGAGAACTCAAAAGAAACAGGGTCGACGGGTGTGTTCGACCGTCGAGTGAACGGGCGGACGCTGACCTTCCGCTACGCAGGCGATGGGCAGTTCCGGGACGAGGAGACCGGCAGCACCTGGTCGGTGACGGGCCGGGCCGTGACCGGGCCGCTGGAGGGCACGCAGCTCGACCGCATCCAGTCGGGCGACTACTTTGCATTTGCCTGGTTCGCCTTCCGCCCCAACGCCGCGCTCTACGACGCAGGGACGGGATCGTAGCGCCCTTGCCCGCACAGTGACTCCACATGCCCCCCAATCCCATGCGTGTGCTTTCCGCCCCGCGATCGTTCGTGCTAGAACTGCTCAGCGTGCTGGCCCTACCCCTGCTCCTGGTGGGCTGCGATGCAGGCTCGCCGCGAGGGGGCGGCGGCTCGGACTTCACGACCAACAACTGCACCATCCCGACGGACCGCTTGCAGCAGGGCTGTCCGGGGGCGGACTGCATCCCGTCCATCGACAACGTGACGCCGGATGACCGCCGGCTCGTGGCGGCGGGGGAAGTGGAAGGCCTCACCGACACGTCGCGAGTGATTGGGGTACGCCTCGGTGACCAGACGGTGGCGGTGCCCCACAGCATTCTGTGGACCCACGAGGTCGTCAACTTCGACGGGTGGGACGGGCGCTCCGTTGCGGTCACGTACTGTCCGCTCACCGGTTCCAGTCTCGGGTTCGACCGCGGCGCCATCGACGGGGCGGAGCTGGGCGTTTCGGGGTTGCTCTTCGACAACAACCTCGTGATGTACGACCGCCGCGACGAGGAGTCGCTCTGGCCGCAGATGAACCGGCAGGCCAACTGTGGGGCGTCGGTGGGCACGACGCTCGACATGGTCCCGGTCGTGGAGATGCGGTGGCCCGAGTGGGCGGCTCTGCACCCCGATACCAAGGTGCTCACTGACGGGCGCGGGTTTAGCCGGCGCTATCCATACGGGGACTATGAGGCCCTGAACGATCCGCCGTTCAACGGCATGTCGTTTGACGAGCGGCGTCCGCCGAAGGAGCGCGTGCTCGGCATCCCGGCCGGGGATGACGGGGGCGTGGCGGTGCCGTTCCGGGCCCTCGACGCAGAGGGAGCGGTGCGAGTGGTATCCGTGGCGGCGGGCGGCACGCAGAAAACAGTGTTCTGGGATCGAGAGGCGGAGGCCGCCGCGGCGTTCGAAACGACGGATAACTTCTCCGTGCAGGACGGCCGCATTGTGGACGACGCAACGGGCAGCACGTGGACCGTGACGGGCATTGCGGTCGATGGGTCCCGGCAGGGGGAGCGGCTAGCGCCGGTCAATGAGGCCTACGTGGCCTTCTGGTTTGCGTGGGCGGCCTTCCAGCCCGAGACGACTCTCTGGACTAATTAGGCACGCACCGATGCGAACCGCCGTCTGCGCTGCGCTGGCGTCCCTTCTGCTTTCCAGCCTCCTCGTGTCGCCGGCCGCCGGGCAGTGGATCGAACCGCCGGGCACAGGCTGGGTCGACGTGGGCGTGGCCCACCAGGACACCCGCGAGAAGTTTGACCGGGACGGCGAGATCGTGCCGTTCGACAGCGAGGACGCCCGGTCTGTTGTCACTACCGTGCGGCTGACGGGGGCGCTGGGGGTGTGGCGCGGGGTCGACGTGTGGGCGGACGTGCCGGTGCATCGGCTCGAATTCAACGACGTGCAGGGGGACCGCCTCCGGACGGGGCTTGCCGACCCGCGCCTCTTCCTGCGGGTGGGACCCGCCGTGGCGGGCATCGACAACCTTCCGTTTGCCGCGGCGCTACGGGGCGGCGTGAAGTTTCCCGTCGGCGATTTTACCGTCGACGCGAACACGATTTCCCTCTCACAGGGCCAGCGCGACTGGGAGGTGCTCCTGGAGGTGGGGAAGAGTCTGCACCCCTGGCCGATGTACGTGATGGGTTGGGTGGGGTACCGGTGGCGAGAAGTGAACCACGACATTCGTCGGAAACCGGGCGACGAGCGCCTCTTCTACCTCGCCGCGGGCGGCTCCGCGGGGCGCTTCCAGTGGAAACTGGCGGTGGACGGGCTCTTCGGGCGCCCGCCCGTTCGCACCGACTTCGACCTCGTGCTCCAGAACGACGAGCGCGAACTCGTGCAAATCCTTCCCACCGTCGGCTGGGAGCTTGGCCCAGGCGCCATTGAAGCGGGGCTTCGGGTTCCCATCCACGGCCGCAAGTTTCCCGCCGGCCCCGTCTTTACGCTCGGCTATTTCTTCTCGTGGGACGACCCGCTCTGGAAGTAGCGACGGTGGACGGTTCACGGCGGACCCCGGTGAACGCCTGGTGCCCGGCTGCCAGAGGGCGGGAGCGCTTCCCTCCTGATCGCGCATCCGAAGGGTGTTACGATTGACTGAAGAGCTCCCTGCACGCGGTGGAAAACTTGGAGCCGTCGCGGTCGGCTCGTACATTAACGGTGTGCTCACAAGCCGTTCACATTCTCCGCAGATTCACGATGCGCCGCTGGGACGACCTCGATTTCGAGACGGAAGGCACCGGCATCTCCAAGCCCCTAAGCCGCCAGGTCAATCTGGTGGGCAGCATGCTCGGGCACATTGCCGAGGAGCAGGGCGGGACGGCCCTCTTCGAGCACGTGGAGGGGCTGCGCGCGCTCTGCAAGGCGGCGGAGCAGGAGGACGACCCGGAGAAGCGCGAGGAAGCGGCGCGTCGGATTGCCGAGCTCGACCAGGACACGCTGGAGCGGCTGCTGCACGTGTACACCACCTTCTTCCACCTCGTCAACCAGGCGGAGCAGCAGGAGATCATCCGCATCAACCGCGAGCGCGCCCGGCAGTCCGGCCCCTCCGAGTGGCCGCTGGGGCCGGGGGAGGACAACGGCTCCGCCGACGCCGAGCCGCGCCCGCAATCCATCGACGCGGCGGTAGCGTACCTGAAGAGCGAGGGCTACTCGTTCGACGAGGTGGTGGGCCTGCTCGAACAGCTCGACATCCAGCCTACCCTCACGGCCCACCCCACGGAGGCGCGCCGCCGCTCGGTGTTGCGCAAGGAGCAGCACATCGCCGACCTGCTCTCCACCCTCCGCCGCCCCGACGCCACGCCCGACGAGCGGGCCGAGACGCTGGACCGCCTTTACAATCAGGTGGCCTTCCTGCTGGGGACCGACGAGGTGCGGGCCGAGCGGCCCACGGTACGGGAGGAGGTAGAGCAGGGCCACTACTTTCTGCACGGCTCCATCTGGGACACCATTCCCACCATCCACCGCGACGTGCAGCAGGCCCTGCGCCGCCACTACGACGCCACCGCCGAGCTGCCCGCCTTCCTGAAGTACCGCTCCTGGATCGGGAGCGACCGCGACGGCAACCCCAATGTGACCGCCGACGTGACGCGCTGGACCTTTGCGCGCCAGCGCCGCACCACACTGGAGCACTACCTCGACGAGATCGACGAGCTGCGCGACGACCTCAGCATCTCCACCCGCCAGCTCACCGTCTCGGACGCGCTGTGGGACTCGCTGGAGGAAGACGCCGCCGAGATCGACCTGCCCGACGACGTGGAGCGCCAGTACCAGCGCGAGCCGTACCGCCTCAAGCTGTCCTACGTGGAGGAGCGGCTCCGCACCCTGATCGACGAGGTGGACGACACCGACGTGGAGAAGATGGCGGGCGGCTACACCGCCGACGACCTGCTCGCCGACCTCGACCTGATTGCCGAGAGCCTCCACGATCACGGCTTCGAAGAGGCGGCGCGGAGCGGCCAGCTGCACCGCCTGCGCTCGCTGGTGAAAACCTTCGGCTTCCACCTTGCCGCGCTCGACGTGCGCCAGCACAGCGGCGTCCACGAGGACACGGTGGCCGCGCTACTGGAGGCGGGGGACGTGGTGGACGACTACGGCGCCCTCGCCGAAGAGGAGAAGCTGGAGGTACTGTCCGAGGAGCTCCAGAACCCGCGTCCGCTGGTGAACCGCTACGCGGATCTACCGGAAGACGCGGCCGAGTTGATGGAGGTCTTCGGCGTGATTCGGGCCATGCACGAGGTCGACCCGAACGTAGTGGGCAGCTACGTGGTGAGCATGACCCACAGCGTGAGCGACCTGCTGGAGCCGATGCTGTTGGCGAAGGAGGCGGGCCTGGGCGCGGTGGAGGACGGCAGTTACCAGTGCCCGCTCGACGTAGTGCCCCTCTTCGAGACGATTGAGGACCTCGCCGCCGCCGACGACCGGATGGAGACGCTCTTCACGCATCCGGTCTACGCCACCCACCTGGAGGGGCGCGACGGCTTCCAGGAGATCATGCTCGGCTACTCCGACAGCAACAAGGACGGCGGCTACTGGATGGCCAACTGGGCCCTCCACAAGGCCATCCACGCGCTCGGGGTGGTGTGCGACGAGTACGACGTGGACCTGCGCCTCTTCCACGGGCGCGGCGGCACGGTGGGCCGCGGCGGCGGCCACACCTCCGAGGCGATTCAGGCACTCCCGCCGGTCGTCCACAACGGCCGCATCCGCATGACCGAGCAGGGGGAAATCATCTCGTTCCGTTACGCGCTGCCCGAGATTGCCCGGCGCCACGTGGAGCAACTCGTGGACGCGACCCTCACGGCCACCGCCAACGCGCAAGACCGGTCCCCCGATGAAAATCCCCTGCTCGCCGACAAGGTCTCGATGGAATCCGACGTGGTGGCCCTCATGGACCACCTCGCCGAGGAGGGGATGTCGGCCTACCGCGAGTTCATCGACGACCCCGACGGGTGGCAGTGGTACACCGCCGCCACGCCCATCGAGCACATCAGCCGCCTGCCCATCGCCTCGCGGCCCGTCTCGCGCGCCTCGGAGGGGGAGGAGGTCGAGTTTGAGAACCTGCGCGCCATCCCGTGGGTCTTTGCGTGGACGCAGCCGCGCTACATCGTGCCCGGCTGGTACGGCACCGGCAAAGCGTTCTCGACGCTCATGGAAGAGAACCCGGGTGCCCGCGGGACGCTCCGGGACTTGTACGAAAACTGGTCCTTCTTCCGGACGGTCCTCGACAGCGCCCAGCGCGAGATGTCCCGCACGCGCCTCACCATCGCCGAGCGCTACGACGACCTCGCCGAGACGGAAGCCTCTTTCCACCCCCGCATCGTGGAGGACTACGAGCGGGCCGAAGACGCCATCCTCGAAATTACCGACCAGGACGCCCTCTTCGACAGCAATCCGGTCCTGAAGAAGTCGATCGAGCTCCGCAACCCGTACACCGACGTGCTCAATCTCCTTCAGATTGAGCTCCTGAAGCGGTACCGGACCAGCACTGACCCCAACCAGCAGGAGACCCTCCGCGAGGCCATCTTCCTCAGCATCAACGGTGTCGCCGCGGCCATGCAGAGTACGGGGTAGTTTGCGGGTGGAGGAGAGGAGGGATGGGCGCACGGTGTGGATCAGGGCCGCGCAGTCGGGCTCGTCCCTTTTCTTCACTCCCGACCCGCGTCCGCTTTGAGCGGGGAACAAGCGCATTTCGCCGAAGCTAATACCGCCCAACGCCCTCTGTCGTCTTTCCGCCGCGCCATGACTACTCCCGATTCGTCTCCCGGTGCAGGCACATCCTCCCCCGTTCAATACGACACGGAGACCTGCGACCGCGCGCTCCGACGCCTGCTTGGCGGCGAGGACGAGTCCCCCCGAACGCGCATTCTTTTTCATGGAGGCACGCGGGAGGACCGCCAGCAGGCCCTCGCCAGGCTCACCCGCCACACGACCGCCAACGTGCACCAGTTTCGGGTGCCCTCGCTCCTGGCCGACCGGCGCATGCAGACGCAGAATGGACTGCGTAAAGCGTTCGACCACGCCGCGGAAGAGTCGGCCCTGCTCTACTTCGACGCCGCGGACGCCCTCTTTACTCATTCCCACGTCGACACGCCCGACGATTCCGAAGAGAGGGCGCTCCCCACCACGGCTGAGTATTTTTTTGACCGGGTAGTGGCGTACGACGGGATCGTGGTGCTGGCCCTCCAGAAAACGAGTCACGTCGACTGGGCCGACGAATACGTCCACCTCGTCGTGCGCTTTGAAGAGTAAAGCGTTCGAACGACGCTCGGCCCCCGGGAGCTGGCGCGGTGGGGACGGGAGCTCCGTGGGGGACTGGTGGACAAGAGGGGCTCCGCAACTCCCGACGGCCTCAGCCGTAGGTCGGGACGAAGTGTCCCATTCTCCCTCCAGGTTGTCTCCCCTCCAAACGGAGTGCGCGGTTATGCGAAGCAAAGGCGCCATTACCCTCGTTGTCCTCTTCCTCGTTCTCGGCGTGGTGGGCTGTGGGGCCACGAGCACGTACAACAGCCTCGTCCAGAGCGACGAGCAGGTGCAGCAGTCCTGGGGCAATCTGCAGGCTGCGTATCAGCGCCGGGCGGATCTCATTCCGAATCTCGTGGAAACGGTGAAGGGCGCGGCAGACTTTGAACAGGAGACGCTCACTGCCGTCACGGAGGCACGGGCGAAGGCGACCTCGATCCAGATTAACCCCGAAGACCTCGAAAATCCCCAGCAGCTTCAGCAATTCCAGCAGGCGCAGTCGGCTCTGGGAAAGTCGCTGGGACGGCTGCTGGCCGTCTCCGAGAACTACCCGGAGCTGCGGGCCACACAGAACTTTAGCGACCTGCAGGCCCAACTGGAGGGGACGGAGAACCGCATTACGGTGGCGCGCCGCGACTACAACAACGCCGTGCGTCAGTACAACACGCAGGTCCGGTCCTTCCCGACAGTGATTTTTGCCAGCATCATGGGCTTTCAGCAGAAGGCATCGTTCGAGGCGGAGGCCGGTGCCGAGGATGCACCGGACGTAGACTTTGGAACCGGGGGGAGCGGGCAGTAACAGGATGCCCTGAAAGGACGTCGTTGAACCGGAACGACGGCCGACGGCGAACTGCCGCCCTTTCGACAAGAGACCATAGGTCGCAATCCGGGCCCAACAAGCAAAACGACACTGCTTTCGTGCTGCATCGCTTCCGCAACATTCTGCTCCTCCTCGCCACCGTCGGGCTTCTGACGATGGCGTTGGCATCCCCCGTCGTGGCGCAGCGCTACGACTTTCCGCCGCGGCCCGACGGCCCCATCCTCGACCAGGGCGATCTGCTCTCGGGCGGCGAGGAGCGTGCGCTGGCCCGCAAACTGATGGCCTACGAGGACACCTCGTCCACGGCCGTCGTGGTCGTCACACTGGCGTCCCTTAACGGGGCCCCCATTGACGACTACGCCATCTCATTAGGACGCGACTGGGGCGTAGGGCAGGAGGGCAAGGACAACGGCGTAGTGGTTCTTGTCTCGAAGAACGACCGCAAGATGTTCATTGCCACCGGGTACGGGGTGGAGGGGGCGCTTCCCGACGCCATTGCCAACCGCATCGTGGAGCGGATTATGACGCCGGCCTTTCGAGAAGGGCAGTTTTACGCGGGCCTCGACCGGGGCACCGACGCCATCATCCAGGCCACTGCGGGCGAGTACACGGCGGAGCAGGAGGTAGCCACCTCTACCGATGACGGCGTCTCCACCACGCTGATCTACATCTTCCTCATTCTGGCCTACTTCATCGGAAGCTCGCTCTGGCGGCAGGGACGCGGTGAAAAGAAGGGTGCCAAGAAGTCCAGGCACCGCCATGGGGATCTCCCAATCATCATCTGGGGCGGTGGGGGGGGCTCCCGGGGCGGCGGTGGATTTGGTGGGGGCGGAGGCGGCTTTGGCGGCTTCGGGGGCGGCAGTTTTGGCGGTGGCGGCGCCGGGGGATCGTGGTGACGCGTGCGGGGTGATTTGTGACGCGGAGGGACTGAGGCTCAATTCGAGGCGAGAAGCCTCGCCCGCATCACGTCCTCGCGTATCGCGTATTCCTGACCCCAGCAGCTCCGTCAGGGGGCTTGATCGTCAAATTCCACCGTACACTTCCAGCTTCACCATGAGCACCGATCGCCTAGAGCAACTCAAGGCCTTCTACGAGGAAGACCCGGAGGACCCGTTCACGCGGTACGCCCTCGCACAGGAGCATCTGAAGCACGACCACATGGACCGGGCGCTCGCGTTGTTCGAGGAACTCGTGGACACGGATCCCGACTACGTGGGCACCTACTACCACCTCGGCAAGCTCTACGAGCGGCTTGAGCGTTCCGACGACGCAATCGACACGTACGCGCAAGGCATCGAGGTCGCGCGTGAGCAGGGCGAGCAAAAATCCCTGTCGGAGTTGCAGGATGCGAAGTTGAAGGCCGAGGGCGTCGGCTTCGAGTAACGGTCCCGATCTGTTGTGATGCGTACTTTTGTTCTTGCGCTGAGTCTTCTCGTGGCGGGACTAGGCCTCTCCACGGACAGCTGTGCACAGGCGCCCTCCGACTCAACCTACACGGTGCAGTCCGGCGACACGCTGTACAGCATCGCCCAGCGGTTTGGCGTATCGGTGGAAGCGCTGCAGCGGTGGAACGGCCTGGAGAATACGGCGCTGCGAGTGGGGCAGACGCTCCGCGTGCGTCGGCCAGAAGCCGTGGGGACGCCAGAACCGAGCGTGGAGGACGCGGACGAACCCGCCCCCGACACGTCCGCTGCGGCGACAGATACTACGGCGGCAGACACGCTGGCTATGGACCCCGGGAGGGTAGACACTACCGGGGGGGACACCACTGCGGCCTCAACCGCCACGTCCACAGGACCTCCGCCGCTCTATGGCCACCACACGGTGGCGACAGGCGATTCGTTCGTAACTCTTGCCCTTCGCCTCGGCACCACGGCCGACTCGCTCTACGCCCTGAACGACAGCGTAGCAACCCCGCTCTCAACGGGGCAAACCCTCCGGCTTCCCAGACGCTTTGCGCCGCCGGGCCATACCGTGAAGCCCGAAGAGACGCTCTACAGCATTGCGGGGCAGTACGGGGTGAGCGTTCGCGCGCTGCGGACCGCCAACGCGATCGATACAGCCTCGATTCAACCGGGACAACGCCTCCGGCTTCCAGGCCGCACTGCTCCGGAAACTCCGCCCCCTGGGAAGTGGGCCGTGCCGGACTCGACGGGGGCCGTGGCCGTGTACCCCGATGCGTTCGGCGGGCGCCTCACCGCGAGCGGCCTGCCGTACGACCCCGAGGATTTCGTCGTGAGTCACCCGTCACTGCCCTACGGGACTGTCCTGCTCCTCTCTCGCCCGGACGCGGACCGCCACACCTTTGCCCGCGTGATCGACCGGGGGCCGCTCGACGAAGGGGTGCTGCTGGACGTGTCGGCGGCGGTGGCTACGCAGCTCGGCATCGATCCCGACACAACGCCGGACGTGGCGGTGCGGGTGGTATGGAGGGATGATGAGTGACTCATGACACGTGAGATCACTCCTCATGTATCACTCCTCACGCATCATGCGTTTAGCTTGACGACCTCGGCCCGTCGTTCTTCTTCCTGTCGTCCATGCCTCGCTCCCCCACCGGCTGGCGCGCCTACCACCAGGCCACCCGCTCGGCCACGTACGGCTTCTTGAGTGCGCTGCCGCTCTTTGTGCTGTACGAGACGATGATTGTGCTCGTCAACCTCGACGCCACGCGTCCGGTGCGGGTGGGAGCGGGGGTGTGGGTTAAGGACCTGCTCACGATGACGGGGGCATCCGGCGGGCTCGTCCTCGCGCTCCTCGTGGTGGGGGGAGGCCTCGCCGCGTATCTGCTGGACCGGCACCGCAATATCCCGCTGCGGAGCCGCTACTTTGTGGGCCTCGTGGGCGAGAGTGCCGTGTACGCGGTCGGGGTGGCCATCTTGGTGTCCTCGGCCGTGGGGGCGCTCTTTGCGGTGGTGCCACCGCCCGAGGGGGCGCTGTGGACGCAAATCGCTCTGTCGATCGGGGCCGGGCTCTACGAAGAGCTGGTGTTCCGCGTGCTGCTCGTGGGCGGGTTGGCCCTTTTCTTTCGGGCGATGATGGAGTCCCCCACGCAGGCGTACCTCGTCGCGGCGTTGGTCGGGGCTGTGTTGTTCAGTGGAGCGCACTACGTGGGGCCGCTCGGCGATCCGTTTGCGTTCCCGTCGTTCACATTCCGCTTCCTCTTCGGCCTCGCCCTCAACGCGCTCTTTCTGTGGCGCGGCTTCGGCGTCGCCGCCTGGACGCACGCCCTCTATGACGTGATGGTGGTGACGGGAATGTTTGGGTAGCGGGACGTTCCAGGAAGAGGGGAAGTATCCAACGTGTAGCCAGTCCGCTCAAACGTGAATCGTGATACGTAAGGCGACTCTCTTGGGCGGGGATTCTTACGTCTCATGAATCACGCATCACTTTGGAAAAAGTCTGACATCCCGTCAGGCGGAGGGACCGCGGCACGGCCCTTGTTCGTATGACACCACGAATTTCGGTCAGTCTCACACTGTCCCACAGCGATTCAGTATGAACACCTTCCGCACCACCGCGCTCATGGCGGTTATGCTCGTGCTCTTTGCCCTCATCGGGCAGGCGCTTGGGGGCACGGGCGGTATGATGCTCGCCTTCCTCATTGCCGTGGGCATGAACGGCGTCAGCTACTGGTACAGCAGCGCCATCGTGCTCCGCATGTACGGGGCCGAAGAGGTGAGCCGTGCCGAGGCGCCGGAGCTCTACGATATGGTCGATCGCCTGCGCCAGCGGGCCGACCTCCCAATGCCCAAGGTCTGCATCATTCCGCAGGACCAGCCCAATGCTTTCGCCACCGGTCGCAACCCGGACAATGCCGTGGTGGCCGTGACGAAGGGCATCATGAATACGCTCGACAAGGATGAACTGGCGGGCGTGATCGCCCACGAGCTCGCCCACGTCAAAAACCGCGACATGCTGACGTCCACCGTGGCGGCCACCCTCGCAGCGGCGATTACGCTGCTGGCCCGGTTCGGCATCTTCTTCGATCGGGAGCAGGGATTTGTCACGTCGTTGCTCATGATGATTCTTGCGCCGATGGCGGCCATGCTCATCCAGATGGCCATTTCGCGGAGTCGCGAGTACGCCGCGGACCGCGACGGGGCCGAGATTGCGGGCAACCCCATGGGCCTCGCCAACGCCCTGCGCCGCATGGAGCAGGCGGCTCAGCACCGGTCCATGCCCGCCAATCAGGCGACCTCGCACATGTTCATCGTGAACCCGTTCAGCGGCGGGATGAGCGGCATCACGCGGCTCTTCTCTACCCACCCGCCCACGGAAGAGCGCATCGCCCGTCTCGAAGAAATGACTGGTCGTGCATAACGAACCATGAACACCAATCGCTTGGCTGTGCTTGGCGGGGGATTCCTCGCGTTTCTCCTCGCCGCGGGGGCCCTTCTCCTGTACCTGTTCGGCACGCAGACGTATACCGTCGACGGCCGGGTGGCCGGCATTGAGGATGGAGGGCGCACCCTCGTGGTGGAGCACGAGGAGATTTCCGGCTATATGCCGCCAATGATTATGCCGTTTTCGGTCGCGGATTCCAACATGACGGCGTCGCTAGAGGCGGGCGACGCGATCCAGTTTCGCCTTGCCGTCGCCGACGACAGTGCCAGCATCATTGCGCTCCGCGAGCTTCCGGACACGGCGGTGGCCCGGAATCCAGCCCGCACGACGACCCCGATGCAGCCGACCGGGGAAAGCGAGACACAGATGCTTCAACGGGGCGACCGAGTCCCTACGGACCTCACGCTCACCAATCAGGCCGGGGAGGCCGTCCAGCTCGGCGACTACCGCGGGCAGGCCCTCGTCCTGACGTTCATCTACACCCGTTGCCCGCTGCCGACCTACTGCCCGCTGATGTCAAAGCGGTTTGCGACCCTGCAGCCGCAACTCCGCGAGCAGTACGGCCCGGACGCGCAGCTGCTCTCGATTAGCTTCGATCCGGGCTACGACACGCCGACGGTGCTGCGCGACTACGCCGCGAAGTACACCGACCGCCTCGACACCTGGACCTTTGCGACTGGCGACTCGACGCAGGTCCAGCGCGCCACGGATCTGTTCGGCGTCTACACGCAGCAGGAGGACAGCGACGAGATTACGCACAACCTGACGACGGCCCTGATTGGGCCGGAGGGGCGTGTGCGACGCCTCTGGCGCGGCAACGACTGGGCGCCCGAAGACGTGCGGCAGGCCGTGGCGCGTGTGATGGATTCCTCGTGAACGAGGCTCCGCCCCGGCATTCAACCGGTCGCCCCGTGCGCCGCCCTTGAGGCGTCAATTCCAAGATTAGGTGGCGGGGAAACCCTATTCTCACACAAAACTATGAATAAGTGCTCATCTGGTCATAAATCGCTATGCCGAGGCGCTTCCCGCGCCAATCCCGTCCCGCACCGCCGCTCCCGTGCCCGATCACGTCCGGCTAGACCTTCCGATTGTCCTTCCCACCGTTCCCGACGCGAAGGACGCGTGTGTCGACCGCCTCACGGATAGCCTTCGCGAGCAGACGGGCGTCAGCAAAGCGCACGTGGTGGCCGCCACGAACGGCGTGCCGGATCGCCTCTGCATCCACTACGATCCAGAGACCATCTCGCTGCCCCGCATCCGGCAGCGGGCGCGGAGCCTCGGCACCGACCTGACCGACCAGTACGGGCACCTTTCGTGGACCGTCCGCGGCATTTCGCACCCCCGCCGCGCCCGCACCATCGCCCGCCGGTTGCGGCAGACCCATGGGGTCGTGGAGGCGGGGGCGAGCGCCGCGGAGCAGATCCGCGTGGAATACGACCGGTCGGCGACGAGCGAGGACGCGATCCGCGACGTGCTCC
>CAJXKO010000049.1 GCA_913055845.1 uncultured Bacteroidota bacterium
CAGCCCGGAGCGACCCTTCGGCGGGTGTAGGCGGATGGGCGGCCCCGGCCAGTACACCAAACGTATCAATGATCTGCTCAATGGCAACGGTGGGGCGCCGCTCGCGCAGGAGCTTACGTGCGGTGCGGAGCCGCTCGAAGGCACTGGCAAACAGAGACTCCAGATCTCCTGACAGCGCTTGTCGCACGTCTGGAGTAAGCGGCGTGTGCATCTGTTCGAACGTGCCGCCCGCCTCGGAAAACCGATACAGGGCATCGTCGCTGGCGCCGACGAGCGGCCCTTTGAGATAGGCCACGCACGCGACCCCATCGTCGGGGCGGAGCGCACAGGTGAGTAGATCCACGAGCGCCTTCAGTTCAGCGGCCTCTCCCAAGTCCTCACTCCCCGTCACGGTGTACGGGATGCCACGCTCAGCCAGTGCCTCGGCGTAGACCGACAGTCGTGTTTTGGTACGGGTTAGGATGAGAAAATCTGAATAGTCGGCCCCCTCGGCAAACACCGCTGCCTCCGCGTCACGGTAGTGCCGATCGGGTAAGGCCCTGGCCCGCGCCCCCCGGATGTACTGGGCGATCCGTGCTGCGTCCGCCGCAGCAATGTCGCGCCCCCAATTGCCTTTCACCTTTTCTACGTCGACCCGCCGAAGGCCCAGTTCACTCCCATCCGTGGTCCGTTGCGGATCGAACGGAGTATACGGGGCCTGAAGGTCGTCCAGGGCTGGATCGTCAAAGATGTCCCCAAACGCCACGTCGCACCAGTCGCAGATCACGTCCAGCGACCGGAAATTCTTAGTGAGCGTGACCGCCTCACCGCCGGACTCTTCGAGAAGGCGCCCTACGGACGTGAATACCTCCATGTCTGCCCGTCGGAAGCGGTAAATGGACTGCTTGTCATCCCCAACGATGAAGAGACTGCCAGGTACGGGCTCGCATTCAGTCCATGTCGTTTCGGTGACGTCCTGGCTGGTGAGATAAAACAGGATCTCGGCCTGGAGGGGATCGGTGTCTTGAAACTCATCGACCAGCACGCGCGGGTGGCGCTCCTGAATCGCCCCCCGAATGCTTGGGTGATCGCGAAGCAAATCGCGGGTGCACATCAGAAGGTCGTGAAAGGTGAGACGTCCCTCTTCGCGACGGAGCGCGGCAAAGTGGTCCACCGCCGGCCGCACGAAGACAACAACCTTGCGGTGCACGTACGCCTGCCACTGCCGGAGGGTCGGCTGGATGACGTTTCGGATCAGCGCTGGGAGGTGTTCGTCCCGCAGCGAGCGTGCCCAGTCGTACGAATCGGTGTCCGGCCCACGCCAGCATTTGAGGGTTACCTGGGCTGATTCGTCGTCCGAAATGTCCGCAAAAATGTCCAGGAAGGCCGCCTTCTGAGCAGGGGTCTCCAGACCGGTGTGGCGCACCATTTTTTCTGCTTTGTCGAGGGCCACCATCACATTATCCCGTCCATCGGGCAACGCGTCCGGACGACGAGCCTGCCATGCATCCAGCCGGCCCCGGGCCGTGGCCACCGCCGCGTCCAGATCCGGGGCTTCCTCGGGTGCGTTCACGTACGGTTCCAATTCTGGATGAGCGCAGAGGCGATCGAAGTAGTGGTCTAGGTCATCGGGCTCCACGTCAAGGGCAACAAGAGAGCCAATGCGGTCGGGATGCCGCTCCCGCACTCGTTGCAGATATTCCTGCCAAGCCCGTTCTCGCAACTCGCGTTCTTCCCGGTCCTCGAGTCCGGCGACAAAGTTAGGCGGCAGGTTCGCCGCGATGGGACGCTCACGGAGCAGCCGGGCACAAAAGGCATGGACTGTCCCAATGAAGGCCTGCTGCGCATCTTCGAGTGCCTGCGTGACACGGCGCCACTGTGTACCATTCGTAGGCAAGGCCTCTTGCGCCTCCCGAAGTTCTTTGTAAAACCGCGTGCTCATTTCCCCAGCGGCTTTCCGCGTGAAGGTAATCGCTGTCAGGTCCTCGGGCGGTACGCCTTCACGCACGAGCGCCACCATGCGGGCCACGAGCGCCGTGGTTTTGCCCGAGCCGGCAGCGGCCCGCACAAAGAAGTTGGTGTTGGGAGCAAAGTCCGAAAGATCGGGCACACCTGTCTCGGTCCACGGTCCGATGCGGGCGCGGACGGTGCCATCATCGTACTCGGACGTGGGGACAGTTGAATCAAAAGGAGACATCGGGGCGGTGGAGAGGAGATCGGAGACAGGGTAAAATGGGCGCCGAACCGGCGGTGGCCTTAGAATGAGGCGGGCACTGGCCGGTCCTCCGGCATCGACTTGGCCTTGAGTTGACGGCTCCGAGCCGCGAGGTCGCGGAAGAGGCGATCGTACCCGCGGTATTTCCAGGCGTTGCGGTACCGGGCCTTCGGGTGCATCGGGAAACTCCCGGTGGCGGCAAGACGGGCAAGCCGCTGGAGATGTCGGCTGACGGTCCTCCGGTACTGGGCCGGATCAAACGCAAGCCGTGCTCCCATTTCCTTCGTCGTAGGGAAATAGTATCCGGACTCCCGAACGGTGTCCCCTTGAAGGGCCTCGAGGGCATAGGCGTAGAGCGCCCACTGTAACTGTGCGCCCTCGTGGAGCGGATCCTCCTCGTCGAATGACGAGAGACTTCCGGTTTTATAATCCCACACAGCCAACGTCCCATCTGGCCGACGGTCCACTCGATCAATACGTCCACGCAGCGCCATCGTGTGTCCATCAACCGGGAGGGTCACGTCGCCAAGATCACCCTCTCGTCGTCGGTACGGGCCGTACCCGAACCCAACCTCGTGCTGAATTGGACTATGGACGTCGCCATACTCGATCTCGGACCGGAGGAAGACCAATACGTCAGCCCACAGTTGACGATGGGCTGCCTCCCGGACCACCTCGTTCGGAGGGGCGACCTGTGAGGCCTCCTCTTCAATCTTGGCCTTCAAAATATTCTTGAGGAGCGTCTCATGTTCTGGTTGAGCTCGCTCCTCCCGGTCGCCGAGTGCCTGCATGAACGCCTCAAAGGTAGCGTGAAGAATGCTGCCTCGGCGAAGGGCATTGAGCCAGGGGTCATCGTCAAGGGCTGGCTCATCGAGTGGCTCCACACCGAGAACGTACTTCAGAAAATAGAGGTAGGGAGTTGCAGCAAAGGTCTCCAGGCGCCCAGCAGACATCGGCGGGCCGTCGTAGTCATCGCGCAAGAAGTTTAGGCCCGGATACGATCCTTCGGCCAGCAGGCCGTCGTGCACCGTGTACGTTTCGGACTGCTGTGCGGCGCGGGCAGCCTCCCCGTGCTCGATCCACGGGTAGCGCGCCACCAACGCCTCTCGTGCAGACGCTCCATCGGGGAGGCTACGGCCCCGCTGCCGATAGGCCGCCAACCATGATTCAATATCGCTGAGGTGAAGCCTGTGGGCGGCGGGGAGAAAGCCTTCCGTGGAGGCTCGTGCGACCTCGTCCGGGGCGGCCTCGCTTGTCTTCGCGTCTTCGAGGCGCAGGAAGAGAGGCGACGGGAATCGCTCCTCGCCACTTTCTACATCGAATACACGTGTGTAGAGCGAGAGCGGACCGGCGTGTCGCGTCAAGGCACGCTCATGGCGCCACTGCGCATCGTCCGGGGCCGCACGCTGCTCCGGGAGCACGCCTTCGAGGGCACGACGGTCGTGGTCGCGGAGCAGGGCATCCTCCACCGCGGCAGTGGAGAGCGTGTCGCTGTCCATTCCCACCACGTAGAGGTGCGACCGATTGCCGTAGCCCGCACTCTCAAGGGGCACCACGTGGACAGTGCCGGGCCGGGCATGCTGAGCGCGCACGTACTGTCCCTCCAGCCACCGTCGCAGGAGGGTCGCTAGCCGCAGTCCCGAAGCCTCGTAGTCAACTGGCGCCTCCGCGAGCCGACTCAGGCGCTGCCACAGTACGCTACGGGCCGCCTCGTCGAGGGTGCGCTCCACTTCCGGGACATCGTCGGGGGGGGGATCAACCGGACCAAAATCTTCGACGAAGGTCCGGGCATTGACGGCCATCCCTTGGAGGGAGTGCGTTCGGGGTGTGAGGCCAAGGAGGCGCTGCACCAGGCGCTGCACGAACGCCAGTTCGCGCCGCCGTGTGCGGTCTCGAGTGGGCGGAAGGCCTCGATCCTCAAGATCATCAATCTGCTTCTCTGTCTCCCGAAGAGCCGCCCCGAAGGCCTTGTCGTATCCCGCCCGTCCCGACTCATAGCGCCGGGCCGCCAGGTGCGACGCCACGTCGTGGGCTTCTAGATTCACCGGCCCCACGTCGTCTTCAATGTCGGCCCGTACGCGATCAATCCGAAGCTGCCCGCTCCGCAGCATGCGAACCAAAATCTCTGGGGCAAAGTCCTCTGTGATCCATTCGAAAAATGCCAGCAGGGCTGCGCCGGTCCGGGTCTGAGCGGCGGGCATGCCTGTACCAATTGAGACTGGCACGTCCGCCTGGGCGGCACGGGTGGCAATGAGGGACACGTAGGGGTCTTCCCCCGCCACGGCAATCTCCACCGCGTCAAGCGGCTCTTCGGCCGTGAGAAGATCCCGGAAGACGGTGTCGACCTCGTTCCGTGCCCCAACCGCCCGGCTCAGATGTACCTCCCGGTCTTTCGGATCGGGATCGTCGTTCACCGGGGGCGGTGCTACGGTGGAAAAGCGAGCCGCAGCCGTCTGTGGCGGGGCATTGCTCGGGGACGGCCGCCCCACACGGTAGAAGTGTGCGCAGGCGGACTGCACGGCCCGCACGAAGTCGTAGGCCCGTTCCGGCAGGTCCACGGCGTCGCCGATCGCCACCACAGCGTGCGCTACGGACGAAGCCCCCGCCCGGGCCCGCTCCGTCGCCCATCGGAAGAGCTGGGCATCGTCGTAGAGATCCTTTTCCGACAGCGCGTCCAAATAGTCTTCGTAGCACGCCGCCACGACGCGGAACGTGGCGGAGGCGTCCGCTGCCTCGGCACGGGCCTTCACGTTCTCCAGGGAGGCCCCCGCACGCCGGAGCGTCTCGATGGCGTCCGCCACGGTGGGGGCGAGTTGGCCTGGGCCCGGCAGCCCCTCAAGCTTCCCGCGGCGCTCGAGGGTCTCCAAGAGGCGTGCCGCCAGGAACGACCGCCCCCCAACCGGCAACTCAGCACGTCCCGACGCCAAGATACGGGGCCGTGCCACCTGCTCGGCGTAGTGACGTAGGATGTGCGCGTTCAGTCCGGCCCAACCTCCCTCCTCTTGTGCAAGGGCGTCCTCAAGGGCTCGGCCAATCTGCGCTCGAGGCATGAGCACCACCTTGGGGATCGTAGGGTGCGCGCGGGCTAGGGCCTGGAGCTGTGCGGGAGGCGACGGACACGCAGTGTTGTGCATAGAACAGCGGTGAACAAACACGTAGGGAAATGCACGGAAGACCAGTGGGGGCAACCCGCGTCGAGGCAACCGCGCTGGCCATAAGATGCCGGTCGTACGGCACAAAGAAAACCCCCACCGCAATACAATCCCTCAGGGTCGTCCCGTACTCTCCCGCTGCGCCCGCCACTTCCACGGCGGCACCGGAGCCCGACGGGCCCAAAGCCCACGCTCATTGGCCTGGGCACGGGATTGGAGATGCCGCAACCGATCATTCGAGGCGGCCCGACGATGATCCCACCAGGCATGACCGCGGCGTACAAGGTGTTCATTCACACTCCGGTCTCCCACTCGCACCACAAACAGAGGGCGCCCGTCCTCGTCTCGGCCTTCCGCCACTGCACGCACACGACGCTGTCCGATCACCCGACGGACTGCACGCGCCGCTGTCGGGCCGTGGGGCTGCCCCAATTCCGGCGCGTCGATGCCGTAGAGGTCGATCTGGACGATCTGACCCGTCTCTCGAAGCAACCGGATGGTGTCCCCGTCCTGTGCCGACTGCAATCGGCCCGAAAAGGACTGGCCCAGGGCCCACCCTGCAGGGACCATCAGAAGGAGGACGAGGACGCTAGACGACCAGATCCGAGAAAACGCAGATCTCATTTCGGCACTGGATTCTCAGAGAAAAACGCTCACGAGCCCTCCGAGTGCGGCCATCCCCCAGACGACGAGACTCAGCCGACGCAGCAGCACGTCGCTCCCCCCATCCTGACGGGCCCACCACATGCCAAGCCCCCGCAGCCCCGCCCCTACCAGCACACCGAGCAACACCCACGTGCCCGGGTCCCCGAATGGCGCGGTCCAGGGCTCGGCGAGGGCCATGTCAAGCACCAAAGCGGCGGTCAGAAGCGCAAGCACGAGTCCCAGCACAGGGCCTGTAGCTAAGGATGGGGATCTGGACGGAGGCGAGTCGGACACGGTACAGGAGGCATTAGCAACGGACTGACTAGGAGCGTCAAACAGCGTATCGCTCAACAAGCTCCCCCCTTCAAGTCCCCTTGGGCCCAGAAGCGGAAAAGTCGGGCGTCCCGTTGGTGAATCGCGTCGTCATTTCGTATTGCGCACTTGTCCTGGAGCCGTCCTAGCAGCCGCCTCTGGAAAAGGGTCCCGGTTCTTTCCCGGAGCAATGACGTTAGAATCTCCCCGTTTCTCGTGTCTGCCCGGTAAACTCCTCCTCTCGCCCGATCGATTGCGTGATGTATGCATCCGCCCCCTCTCCGCCTTTCCAGATCTACTCACGCGGCCCGGAGGCCGAACCAATCGCACTCCACGAGCCCCCGAGCGATACACCGGACGTTCCGGAGGCGTTGGTGCAGGACCTGTGGGCTCAACAACGATTTGACACAAGCGCACTGGAGACAACCGACGACGCCCCCGTACAGGTGCTGACTCCAGGCACCCTGAACCCCGACGCGGGCCCCGATTTCCAAAACGCTCACGTGCGAATCGGGGGTGTGGACTGGCGGGGACATGTGGAGGTACACAACACCTCCGGCGGGTGGTTCGAGCACGACCACCACACCGATCCCCGCTATGATAGCGTAATCCTCCACGTAACCCTCCACGCCGACATGTGGACCGGGGGACTCCTTCGGGCCGACGAGTCGACACTCCCAGAGCTCGTGCTCTTCCCTCGACTGGAAACCCCGCTTCGGGAACTCCTCCACGCCTTCCACACACGAGCCACCGACGACGCACTGCCCTGTGGCCCGCGCTGGGACGAAGTTCCCATTGAAGAGCGGCAAGATTGGATTGGTCACCTCGCACAGAAGCGGATGGCCGAAAAGCGCGACCGACTCTCGTTCACGGAAGAAGAAGGCCTGGAGGTCGCCCTCCATAAGCGCCTCTTCGCCGGATTGGGCTACGCCAAAAATGACGTCCCCATGTCGACCCTTGCGGATCGGGTCCCTCCCGGGGTCTTGCGCCCACTCAACGGGCCTCGCGAGCGGGAAGCCCTCCTTCTCGGGACGGCGGGCCTCTTGCCTGAACCCGGCGACCTCCTCGAAGCCGACCGCACAACGGCCGACTACGCAATGGATCTCCGCGATCGGTTCCGACGCCTACAGGTGCGCCACGACTTATCCCCCATGCCCGAAACCGCGTGGACCTTCTTCCGGCTTCGTCCCGCTAACTTTCCCCCAATCCGGATCGCACAAGCGGCAGCCTGGTACGGCGGCGACGCCTTCATGTCGGGGACGCCCCTTTCCACACTGCGGCAGGCGTTACGTGACGTTGACCCGGCCTCCACGCTCCGCACCCTACTCGAAGTATCCCCTCCTGTTTTTTGGCGCACGCATTACCACCTTACAAAATCTGCCAAGGAGCACGCCGCGGGCCTCGGGACTTCCCGGATCGATACACTTCTGGTAAATGCCGTCGCCCCAGTACTCCTACGCGACGCCCACCGTCGGAATGAAGAGGCCCAGGTGGACGCAACATTCGATCTTCTCCGGGGCCTCCCCGCCCCTCGGGACCACGTGGTTCGGCGCTTCCGCGACTTAGGCACTGAGGTAGACTCCGCCCTGGAGGCCCAAGGGTTACACGAGTTGTACCGGGCATACTGCACCGAAGGAGGATGCCTGGACTGTCAAATTGGCCAATATCTTCTGGACCGGGGATAACCGACCCGCAGCCTCTAGATGTCGATACCGCACATGCAGATGTGAAGACCCCCCCAACGCGGAATGGTCTCATTCGGGTCGGTTTGCAGGAGCCGTCTCGCCCCCTTTACCTTGACGGTTCACCACGCCTCTTCCACTCCACGGTGCCCACACCATGCTTGTCCGCATCGTGCGCATGACGTTTGCCCCCGCAACCGTCGACACGTTTCTGGACTATTTCGACGCCTCGGCCCCAGAGATCCGGTCTTTTTCGGGGTGCCATCACCTAGAGTTGTGGCGCGACGCGGATGCTCCATCCGTGTGTACGACCTACAGCCACTGGGAAAATGCGGCTGCCCTGGACGCGTATCGAAACAGCGAGCTCTTCCGCAACACGTGGGATCGCGTGAAGCCTCTCTTCCGCGATCAGCCCGTGGCCCATAGCTACACCGTCATCCGTCCGGCAAAGTCCATAGACGAGGCGGCCCGCCCCTCCCCAACTCCTGATTCTTGATGCGGACGCAGCAGCGCCATGCTTTTGCCTACCGCCGTAGAGCCAATGTCGCACCGAGATGACGGCCCTCTGGGGCTGTACCGATTGGCCTAGCGTCCCTGTAGGGCCTGGGCCATCGTAAGCGACGGCCTGTCTTGCAACCGGGGAAAATTAACCGGTCGAATCATATACTTGCGTAGCTTGTCGGGAGCAGGTGCCTGCGCAACCGCCGGCCCTTGCACAGTTGCTCGGACACGCTTGGTGGCACGCCGGTATTTCTGCTGTTGCATTCGCTGCTCCGTTACGGTCGCGCCGTAAGCCGTGTGGAGGGCTCGGTAGCTCGCGCTCGCAGACAGCTGATTGAGGCGCTGGCGCTGGTCCTCCAACAGCGCCTGATGTTCGCTGAGCAGGGTTTCGTACTGTTCTGCCAGGGCGTGGAGGGTGTCAGCCTCTTCAGCGGCTGCCCGCAACATCTGCAAATCGGCCTCCGCCCGGCCCATCTCCTCCTCAAACGACTGGACGGCCGTCTGAAGGGCCTGATACGTCTTCGGCTTGGTGTCGTATCCCCCGTACGTCCGGCAGCCACTCAGAACAATTCCCAAGAGTGCAACCAGTAGTGGCGCGTAGCGAAGCTGCAGCATGTGCTCAAGCAAGAAGTTGATCCTAGGGGTGCAGAAACGAACGGCGGAAGGGCTTAATGCATCTCCACACTGCCGCATCAAGCTTGCCGAAACCGTTCGGTCGGGACCACTTCACGTCCCAACGATCCCGCAAAGCCTTTTCGTGTGAGAGAAACATCAAATGTACCCGGCGGTACTCAACGCCGAGTTGCAAATGGGACGAGTCGAAGAGATTTGCTGAAGGCACGCCGCGGGCGTGGTCTCGTTCCGACCTTCTCAGATCGGGGTGGCCATTTTTCCTCTGGGCTCACGAAGCCTTAGCACTGACAGGCATCTGCGGTCTGCTGGCCACCGTCTTAAGTCGTGATCGCATCAGTTTTTCCTTTCTCGCCCTGACGCTCTCGCACCATGAGTGACGAAACGGCCCGCCTCGTCGAGCGACTGCGCACTCGCCTGCATCGAGCGATGCGTCGCATTTCGTGGGCCGAGCTGGCGTTCGGGAGCGCCGTGTCGCTCGGTAGCGTGACCGCGATCTGGCTGTTGGCCGCTGCCTTGGAAGCCACGCTCTGGCTCCCCCCAAACTTCCGCACGGGACTGCTTTCCCTCGTCGGGATCGCCCTTCTGGGAATGGTGGCGGCCTTCGTCGCCCGTCCACTCGGACGTCTCTTGGGACTGCTCGACGGCCCTACTGAGAAAGAAGTGGCCCGAACCGTGGGGCAACACCACCCGGTTGTCGCGGACCGGCTCGTGAACCTGTTACAGCTGGCCGATGGGCAGCGCTCTCATGCCCCCGCGCCCTACATCGACCGGGCCGTGCAGCACCTTGCTCAACAAGTTGACGATGTGGAGTTCGAGGAGGTCGCTGATTTTTCCCCAGCCCGCAGCGCAGCTCAGTGGGCCGCCCTCCCCCTGCTCGCCATTGCAACCTTTCTCCTTGCCGCCCCCTCCACATTCTTAGGGGCTTCCGGGCGCCTGCTCGCACCACAGACGTCTTTCGACCGGCCCGCCCCGTTTGAATTCGCCGTCACCCCCGGCGACACGCGCCTCGTGAAGGGCGATTCCCTGCGCATCACAGTGCGGACCACCGGCTCGGTTCCCGAAGCTGCGACCCTTCTTCTCCGCACCCCCAACGAGGAGTCGCCGCGACAGGTGACCCTTCAGGCCGACTCAGCCGGTCTGTTTCGTCACGTAATCCCGACCGTACGGCGCCCGGTGCGCTACCGGATTGCGGCCTCACCGGTACGCACCGAATGGTACGAGGTGAGCGTGGCGCAGCGGCCCTTCCTCCGTCAACTGCAGCTCCGCGTGGTTCCGCCGGCGTACACCGGACGTCCTTCACGCCAACTTGCCCCGAATGTGGGGGACGTGACCGCCCTACCCGGTACAGAGGTGCGTGTCTCGGCGGCGCTCGGAGGCGCATCGGTCTCGAACGCCACACTGGCCTTCGACGACGGCCGCGCGCAATCGTTATCGGTCAATTCCGATTCGGCCACCGGGCGCTTTCTGCTCCGCCGCGAAGGGTCGTACACCCTCCGACTGCAAAGTAACGATGGCATTCCGAACCGCGCCCCCATCCGGTACGATGTATCGCTTCAGGCCGACGCTCGCCCCTCCGTCTCCTTTCTGCAGCCCGACGGCACCGCCGAACTCACGCCGGACCTTACTCAACCGCTTCGTCTCCAACTGAGCGACGATTACGGCTTCCGTCGCGTTCGATTATTCTATCGGCGCGCCGGGAGCGACTCGTCCTTCGCGTCCACGGCTCTCCCCCTTCCCAATCCTCAACAGACGGACCAGGTGCTCCGCCACACCTGGCTGCTCGTGCAAGAAAGCGGACTTGAGCTCGAGCGGGGCGATGCCGTAACCTACTACGTGAAGGCCTGGGACAACGACACTGTAAACGGTCCCAAGAGCGGGCGCACGGTTACCCAGCGCCTGCGCTTTCCGTCCCTAACCGAACAGTACCGGGAGCTCGACACCCTCCAGCAGCGCACGGGGGATCAGATGCGAGAGCTCGACCGTCAGTCCGAATCGGTTCAGGACCAGTTTCGCAACCTCCGCGATGAACTGCGTCGTACCCGCGAGGCCGACTGGGAAGACCGACGCCAACTCGAGCGCATGCAGCAGCAACAAAAATCCCTATCGCAGGGCAAACAGCAACTTTCCCGATCGGTCGACTCTTTGAACCAGGAGATGCAGCGCAACGACCTGTCGAGCCCCGAAACAAGTGAGAAATTTCAGCAGCTGCGGAAGACCGTCGATGAAATGCAGTCGGAGAACCTGAAGAAGGAGCTCCAGAAGCTGCGAAAGTCGATGCAGTCTCAGAGCTTCCGCCAGATGCAGTCGTCGATGCAGAACACCCAATCCCAACTCAAGCAGCAGCAACAACAACTGGAGCGGACGCTCAACCTGTACAAGCAGCTTCAGGCACGGCTAAAAATGGAAGAACTCTCGCGGCGTGGACAGAATCTCCAGGAGCGCGAGGAGGAGATTGCCAAGGAGACCTCTGCGCGACTGGACTCAACCGCCCAAACCGATTCAACCAACCAGTCCGACGCCTCTGCGTCCGCCGACGATCGCCCCACCGCGGATTCAACCGCTACTGGACGTTCCCCTTCATCCGATTCCTCCGCCACGGCCCGCCCCGACTCCGCCACTGCTCAGCGACAATCCCCCCCCCGTGACTCCACGGCCAACCCCAACTTGGCCCGGGAGCAAGAACAGTTGTCCAAAGAGATGAAGAAGCTCATGGAGTCGATGAAGAAGGCCCAGTCGGATATGAAGGACGTGTCCTCGGCCCCTAAGAAGAAGATGCGCCAGTTGCGCAAGCAAATGCAGCGGCAAAACATGCCCCGGCAGATGCGTCAGAACAGCCAGAAGCTGCGCAAGAATCAGCTTCAGAAGGCCCGCCAGCAGCAACAGCGGATCCAGCAACAGATGCAGAACATGCAGTCCCGGCTCTCGCAAATGAAGAAGCAGATGCAGGGGCAGCAGCGCCAGATGAACCTCACAGGCCTTCGCAGCGCCCTTGAAAACACCCTTCGGCTTTCTAAAGACCAGGAGACGCTGCGCACCACCGTGGAGCAGCTCGACGACGACGGACCCGCGGTGCGGCGCTATGCGACCAACCAAAAAGGCCTCACCGACGGACTCAATACCCTGGCTGATTCCCTCCAGTCCATTGCCGGACGCCTGCCACGAATGTCACAGGCTGTTCAGAAGAAAACCGGAGACGCCCTCCGGGCAATGAAAAAGTCCACCCGTTTCCTAGACGAGCGTGAAGCTGGGAAGGCCACTGGCTTCCAGAAAACGTCGATGATGCACCTGAACGAGTTGGCCCTGATGCTATCGCGGCTGCTGGATCAGATGCAGAACCAACAGAGTGGAGGACAGGGCCAGATGTCGATGCAGCAGGCCCGACAACAGCTCCAAAAAGCCTCTGGACAGCAGCAAAAACTCAATCAGCAGATCCAGCAGTTCCTAAACAAGGCGCAAGGCAAGCGCCTCTCTCAAAACATGAAGGCCCGCCGGGAGCAACTGGCGCGCCAGCAGCGCCGGATCCAGAAGCAACTGGAGGAGATGAACGTGGACGAAGAAACCAAACAGAAACTACTTGGCGACCTCCAGAAGATTGCCGACCAGATGGGCCAGTCTGCCAAGGACTTGCAGGGCGGGCGTCACAGCCGCGACCTCTTGAATCGGCAGCAGCAAATTCTTACGCGTCTCCTCAACGCTCAGCAGTCGCTCCGGACGCAGGGCAAAAAGCAACAGCGCCGAGGCCAACAGGTGCAGGACACTGTCGACCGACAGCCCCCCGGGAAACGCCCCTCCCAAAGTGAAGAGGACGCGCTCCGTCGCGATCTCATTCGCGCGCTGGAAATGGGATACAACTCAGATTACGAGGAACTCATTAAGCGGTACTTTGAGCTCCTCGAACAGAATAAGGACTCGACTCCGTAAGGTGCCTTTCTTCTACTTTCCCCTCCCCCATTCTCGGCCTTTACTATATCGGGTCCTCTAAAAATCGCGACCCAAGCTCCGGGGTGGGCACGCGACACTCTTTTCGCTTCCCAAACCACTGGTAACGATTCTCGGCAATTATGCCGTAAACCCGATCTCGGAGGGAGCGGGGAACGACGACGAACGCGTAAAGCAGCGGCCACGGAGCATCGAGACGACGGACAACTCGGAGGGCAGCCGTGGACCGCGTGTAGAGCTGCCCGTTTTCGATAAGCACTACCGAATCTAGTGCATCAGGGTCTGCCCCGTAGGCCTCGAGGTACGGACGGGCGGCATTCGACTGTAAGGCTCCCAGCAGAAAATATCCATCTGAATCAGCGTCAAGGACAAAGTTGACAAACCCATTGCAAAGATTGCAGACACCATCAAAGAGAAGAAGGGCCTGTGGAGCATTCACCGAAGTTCCGGCACGTCGACCATTGGGAAGAGAAGCCATAACTGGCGTTCGAGGGACTGTCGAGGGGCCATGTAGGGCAGAATTGAGGCTCACGAACCGATCTGATTCCTCTCGAAGGCACACTTCCTCGTTGGAATCAGACCTTGGGGAGAGAGGAGCCGTCGAAGACACGGGTCCGAAACAGAAACGGCCCCGCCGAGAGGCGGAGCCATTCAAACGGTGGGGCAGTACCAGAGTTGAACTTACACAGTCACAGTAGCGGGGGCGGGATTCGAACCCGCGACCTTCAGGATATGAGCCTGATGAGCTACCACTGCTCCACCCCGCGATATATGCATTCCTTGATATTCAGGAAGCCAACCCGAAGTTTCGTCGGTTGCCAGTTTCACTGCGATCTAACAGTCCATTTCCGAGACCGAGCCAGCCCCAATCCAGTCGGGACTGGAAGCCAAGCAGAGCCGCCTCCCGGACTCGAACCGGGGACTTCATCCTTACCATGGATGTGCTCTACCACTGAGCTAAGGCGGCAACAGTCGCTTCCGGACGACGGGCTTTGAGCATCCGCCACTCAGCCCGGCGCCCGCCTGCAAGAACATTGGTGTGAGCGGGAGACGGGATTCGAACCCGCGACGTTCACCTTGGAAGGGTGATGCTCTACCCCTGAGCTACTCCCGCGAACTCGGTCATCCGAGGAAGAGAAGACAGCCGGAGTCCTCTGTCGAACCTTAATCTCTACTCGGGTGAATCGTGGGCCGGGGAGGATTCGAACCTCCGAAGGCATAAGCCGGCAGATTTACAGTCTGCTGCGTTTGGCCACTTCGCTACCGACCCTCACAAACATCTTCGAAAGTGCAAGGCTCCGCGGTCGACAACTCAACCCCAGGACGTCTCTTTCCAGGCACTCCTCTAAGGTGCTGAGGCAAAAAAAGTTGCCCGGATAGGGGTCGAATTTCAAATGAAGAGGATCGCTCGGAAGAGGGTTCGGTCTTTGACTTCCAAAAACCGCTCGAATGCATTGGGATCAATGAACTCCGACCTCAGCGAGTGGTTGGACGCAATATCACTGGTATAAAGTTGTGTCTTTCTCAGCACGCCCGCATGAGCCCCACTATATTGATTCTGGCCTACTCCGCCCTCGCGGTCGTGTCGACCGCCGTGGTTTGGAGGGGAAGCCAGTTGCTCGAATCGTCCAGCGCAAAGCTGTCGGCCTACTACCAGTTGCCCCCGCTCGTGCAGGGCTCCGTGGTACTGGCAGTCGGGTCGAGCTTTCCGGAGCTATCAACCGCCATCATCTCGACCTCTCTACACGGCGAGTTTGAGTTAGGGGTAGCCGCCGTGGTGGGATCCGCCCTCTTTAACATCTTGATGATTCCAGCCCTGTCGGAATTGTGTGCCGAGAACCGACTCGTCTCCACTCGCGACCTCATTTACAAGGAGACCCAGTTCTATTTAATCTCCATCGTGGTTCTACTGCTGGTGTTCTCCTTTGCCGTGATTTACAATCCCGTTGATGGCATTGCGGGTGCGAAGGAAGGCATGGTAACTCGTCCCATGGCCCTTCTACCATTGGCTCTTTACGCGGTCTACGTGTACATCCAGTACCAGGACACGGTAGATTACGAACCGCAGGAGGGTCCAAAGTCCCTGAACCGAGGCAAGCAGGGTGGAATTCTGTTGGGATCGCTGCTGATTATTCTGGTCGGAGTTGAAGGCCTGGTACAGTCCGCCATTGCGTTCGGCGAAATCTTCGGGACCCCGAGCTTTTTGTGGGGGATTACCGTTGTCGCAGCAGGCACCTCAGTGCCGGATGCGTTTGTGAGCATCCGCGCGTCCCGATCGGGCAATGCCACAACCAGCGTGGCCAATGTACTCGGGAGCAACATCTTTGATCTGCTCGTGTGCATCCCCGCTAGTGCTCTTATCGCGGGCTCAGTCGCCATCAACTACTCAGTCGGCGCCCCCATGATGGGTGTGCTCGCCATAGCGACCTTGGTGGTCCTGCTCCTTCTGCGCTCCAAGATGGTGCTGACAGCCGGAGAAGCGTGGGGCCTAATCGCCCTCTACGTGGCGTTTGTGTTGTGGATGGGGGGAGAGACCTTCGGCACAATCGACCTGCTCCCAAATCTCCCGCCGGCCACCGTCGCCGCTCCCTAATCGCGACCGGGATACGTCCGGCAATGTGAGTTCCAGGGGAGGCTCGCAGGACAAGGACCAGTCACTCAATCGTTGGTCGCCTCTTCACGGTCCGCAAAATCCAGCGCCGCGGAGTTGATGCAGTAGCGCTCCCCTGTCGGTTCCGGTCCATCGTCGAAGACGTGCCCCAGGTGGGCCCCACACTCCGCACATTCTACTTCGGTGCGACGCATGCCCAGACTGTGATCGGCCTTAAGTTCTACGTTGCCCTCCTCAATTACGTCGTAGAAGCTCGGCCATCCGCTGCCAGACTCAAACTTCGTGTCGGAGTCGAACAGTGGAGCATCACAGACGACGCAGTGATAGGTGCCATCAGCCTTGTGGTCCCAGTAGTCCCCCGTAAAGGCCCGCTCAGTCCCCGACTCTTGGGTCACGTGATACTGCTGGTCGGTCAGCTCCTGCCGAAGTGTTTCCTCCGAGGGACGATCCTGATCAATCTTGGCCATGAGAAGCGGTGGGGGATTACTGAGAGGGTCGGGAGGGGTACATGAGACGCCGGGATTCACGAACGGGACTCTACTCGTCCGTCCGATCGTTCTCATCCTTCAGGACTTCTGTACTCTCTGGATCGACATCTCCGGAAGCCCCGTCGCCTTCCGCGGCGACCTCTCCATTCGTCGCAGGGAGCTGCTCTAGGTCCTCAAGGTCTTCCTCCACGAGTTTCAGAACATCCTTCCCCGGCACCTCTTCTCGCTGGATCAGCATTGCGGCCAGCTGATCGAACGCATCCCGGTTCTCGTTCAAAGTATCCACGGCTCGCTTGAAGGCATTTTCGGTAATGCGGCGGATTTCCTCATCGACTTCCCGGGCGGTCTGATCACTATACTCGCGGCCCTTCGCGAGCTCCTCCCCCAGAAACACGTTGCCCTGGTCTTCTCCCAAGGAAATGTGCTTGAACTTCTCGCCCATCCCCCAGTCAAGTACCATCTTGCGTGCCATTTTGCGGACCTGCTTGAGGTCGTTCTCAGCTCCGCTGGTAGCGGTGTCGAAGATAATCTCTTCAGCGGCACGCCCCCCCATGATCACAGCTAGGCGGTCAAGCAGGTAGTCCAAGCGATAGAGATACTTGTCCTTCTCCGGCAGCTGCTGGGTTACGCCCATTGCTTGCCCCCGCGGCACAATCGTCACCTTGTGGATGGGATCGGCGTGCGGAAGCACGGCCGCCACGATGGCGTGGCCTGCCTCATGGTAGGCCAACAGCTTCTTCTCCTCGTCGTCTAGCACCATCCCCTCGCGCTTGAGGCCCATCATGACCTTGTCGCGCGCCTCTTCAATGTCGCTATGCTGGATGGCGTCGTGCTCGTGCCGCCCTGCCAACAGGGCGGCCTCGTTGAGCAGGTTTTCCAGGTCGGCCCCACTGAAGCCGGGGGTGCTTCGCGCAATCTCCTCGAGGTCAATCTCGTCGCTGAGTGGCTTGTTGCGGGCATGAATCTTCAGAATTTCGTGGCGGGCCTTCTGGGTGGGGAGGTCCACCGTGATCTGACGATCAAAGCGCCCAGGACGGGTGAGGGCCGAGTCAAGGATATCGGGGCGGTTGGTCGCCGCCATCACGATCACCCCTTCATTTTCCTCGAACCCATCGAGCTCGGAGAGCAGCTGATTCAGTGTCTGCTCCCGCTCGTCGTTGCCCCCCCCGAGTCCAGCCCCCCGCTTCCGCCCGATAGAGTCAAGCTCATCGATAAAGATGATGGCGGGAGAGGTCTCCTTCGCCTCGCTAAACATGTCGCGCACTCGGGAGGCCCCAACGCCGACGAACATTTCCATGAAGTCCGATCCCGAGACGCTGAAAAAGGGCACGTCCGCCTCTCCGGCCACTGCCCGGGCGAGGAGGGTCTTCCCGGTGCCCGGCGGTCCAACGAGCAGCACCCCCTTCGGCACCTTGCCTCCCAGCCCTTCAAAGCGCTGCGGGTCCTTCAGGAACTTAATGATTTCACGGAGCTCCTCTTTGGCACTGTCGGCCCCAGCCACGTCGTCGAAGGTAGTGTCCTCCTCCCCCTTGTCGTAAAGCTCCGCCTTGCTTTGCCGCACGGAGAAAAGCCCCTGCCCTTGCGACTGCATGCGGCGGAGAAAAATATAGCCGACGCCAAACAAAAGCAGCACCGGCAGGAGCCCCATGATCACCAGTCCCCAGGGAAAACTGCTCTCTGGTTCCGTCACGACCTCCACATTCTGAGCCTCAAGCCGGTCCATCAGCTTATCGTCCCCAAACGACGGGAGATAGGTGACGAATTTCTGGTACTCCACCGTATTCCCCTGCTTGGTCTGGCTCGCCTGCGACTTTAGCTCGCCGTTGATGGTATTCCCCTCCACCACCACACGCTCGACGTTTTCCTGCTCGAGCTGGGTGCGGAATTCGCTATAACTGATGCGCTCACCACCTGACGGCCCCATGCCCCAGTAACTGTAGGCCCACAGGGCGAGGAGCGTGCCGGCAATGACCCAGATGATCAGGCGCCCTCGACCGGCGCCCGGGGGAGACCCGCCAGTCATCCCGGATCCATTCTGACTATTCTTCTGAGGATTCTTGTCAGCCACGTTGACTCAACTAGTTGGTAACGAACATCGAGGAGCGCCCGACTGGACACGCCATCTGGAAGTTCCGGACACCGGCCAGTGGGGATCAGGCAGTACGTCATACATGCATAGGGACGGATTGTGTCCCAGCACGTCTTTCTAGACGACAATCATTCTCACGGAGAAGGTTCGTTACACGGACGTTTCGGGGATAGATCCCGACGCCCCGGTTGCTTCTGTTGCGAACAATGGATTATTCTGTAAGCGCTTCGCTGGAAGCGCTCCCACGTCCGATTCCTCTCGAACTACGTTCGTCTCGGTTACGCGCCCATGACGCATTCTGCACAGCCGCCCTCCGATTCGTTTCCCTTTGGTCAAGAAATTGTGTGGGAACCGGACCCAGAGGTCGTTTCCGCCTCCAACCTCCGACAATTCATGGATCGACATGATGTGCCCGATTTGCAGACCTTGCAGGCCCGGGCCACTTCGGACGTTAGCTGGTTCTGGGAGGCTGTCATTGAGGATCTGGGCATCGAATTCTATCGCGATTACGATCAGATCATCGACCGTTCTGGGGGCATTGAGCGCCCAGCCTGGTGTGTGGGAGGCAAGATGAATATTGTGCATAACCTGCTCGATAAATGGCAGGGAACCCCGGTCGAAGATCGTGTGGCGCTGCGCTGGGAAGGAGAAGCCGGAGGCACGCACACGATGACTTACGGGGAGCTGCACCGTCGGGTGTGTCGGTGCGCCAATGCGCTCCGTGACTTGGGGCTCGGAAAGGGAGATCGGGTTGGGCTCTACATGCCGATGACCCCGGAAATCGTGATTGCTTTCCTGGCAATCGTGAAAATTGGAGGGGTTCTTCTCCCGCTCTTCAGCGGGTACGGTGTGGGGGCGCTCGTAACCCGCTTACAGGGGGCCAATGCAAAAGCGCTCTTCACGGCGGACGGGTTTGCGCGCCGGGAGCGTCCCATTCAGATGAAGGAGACTGCGGACGAGGCTGTAGAGCAGTGTCCTTCCATAGAGCACGTCATTGTGCATCAGCGTCTCGGTCGCGACGACACCCCCATGACAAGCGGCCGCGATCACTTCTGGGACGAGTTCATGGCGGGGCATTCCCCAGAGGCCCGAACAACCCGAACGGACGCCGAGGACGTGGTGATGATCATTTACACGAGTGGCACCACGGGACCGCCCAAGGGCACAGTGCACACGCACTGTGGCTTCCCCATCAAGGGCGCCCAGGACATGTTCCATCCGATGGACCTGAAGCCCGGAGAAACCATGTACTGGATGAGCGACATGGGCTGGATGATGGGTCCGTGGCTCGTGTTTGGGACCCTAACCATCGGGGCCACCATGATGCTTTACGACGGCGCCCCCGATCACCCCGACCCTGGACGCCTCTGGCGCATGGTAGACGACCACGACGTGACGCATCTCGGGGTCTCCCCCACCCTCATCCGTGCCCTCAAAACACACGGCGACGCCCCCGTGAAGGCCGCCGATCGGTCGACACTCCGCGCCATCGGCTCTACCGGGAGCCCCTGGGATCCCGAATCCTGGCGGTGGTGCTTCAACACGGTACTCAACGGCGAGAAACCGATCCTTAACTATTCCGGGGGCACGGAAATCTCTGGCGGCATCCTCTGCGGAAACTTTCTGCAACCCCTCAAACCCGCCGCCTTCTCCGGCCCGGTACCCGGAATGGACGCCGACGTGGTGAACAGCGACGGCGAATCGGTCCGGGGCGAAGTCGGGGAGCTCGTGCTCCGCGAGCCCTGGATCGGCATGACGCGAGGATTCTGGGGTGACGACGACCGCTACCACGACGCTTACTGGGACCGCTTCGAGGATGTGTGGGTCCACGGCGACTTCGCCGCCGTCGACGAGGATGGCCTCTGGTACATCCTGGGCCGGTCGGACGACACCATTAACGTGGCGGGTAAACGCCTTGGCCCCGCCGAAATCGAGGCACTCCTTAACGCGCACGAAGCGGTTGCTGAGAGCGCGGCCATTGGGGTTCCCCACGACGTAAAAGGCTCCGAAATCGTGGCGTTTGCCGTGCTAGAGCCCAACTACAACGAGACCGACGCCCTCCGCGACGAACTGATGCAGGTGGTGGTCGACGAAATGGGCAAGCCGCTGAAGCCCCGTGAGATTTTGTTCGCCGACGCGTTGCCTAAAACGCGCAACGCGAAGGTAATGCGGCGCGTCATTCAATCGGCCTATCTTGGGGAGGAACTCGGGGACACGTCGAGCCTGGAGGATCCGAGCACGATCGACGCCATCCGGGCAGCGCGATAGTCTTCTCCCCCGGAGGTTGGTCTCTTGCCTTCGCAAACATCTCTTCTGGGCCCGACGTACTCTGTATCGCAGGTTAAGGAGAGATGAATAGAGACACGGGCCGTCATGTCGAGATGGGTCGGCTTGCTCGCCGTCCTTCTGGGCACAGGGGTCTCCCCTTCGCTTGCTCAGGAGGCCGCGACGCAGACTGTGACAGTGCAGGGGCGCGTGCTTGACGCCGAGACAAACGCCCCCCTGCCCGAGACCCACGTATTCATCACCCAGACGATGAACGGGACGGTCACCGACTCTACGGGAGGGTTTCATCTCAACGAGGTGCGTCCCGGGGTCAAACGTCTGTACGCGTCCCGGGTAGGCCACACCAACAAAGCCTTTCGCTTTCGGGCCACTCCTGGTCGTACCCAGGTCGTTACTCTCCGCCTGACGCCAGAGGTGCTCCAGTCTCCGCCGGTTACAGTGTCGGCCGAGCGGGACGAAGAGTGGTCCGACCGCCTTGCCCGCTTCAAGCGGCTCTTCGTTGGAAAGGCGGGGCCTGCGAGACAATGTGTCCTCGTAAATCCGGAGGTGTTACAATTTGAGGAGCGGTGGTGGGGTAGGTTTGAGGCCCAAGCCGAGAAGCCGATTGTCATCGAAAACCGTGCATTGGGCTACCGACTCACGTATTTCCTGAAGGAGTTCGAGAAGAGTGGGTCCGTGGTGCGCTGGGACGGCGAACCGCTCTTCGAGCGCCTCACGCCGCAGGACTCATCAGAGGCGGCCCGGTGGCGCCGCAATCGCCGGGCGGCCTACCGAGGATCCTTACGCCATTTTCTTAGGGCTCTCCTTGCCGATCAGCTAGACGAGGAACGATTCGATCTATACCGACTGCCTCGTGCCTCGTCCCTCCGCCACACGAACCACGCGGACCGGATGCCGGTGGAGCGGGATCGGATCCTGGAGCCGGGGCCGGATTCTACTCATCTGCTAAATACGCACGACCGGCTGGAGGTGGTATACCGGGGCGAACCAGAACGTGAGGCCTACTTGGACTGGGCAGCCCTTCGCCGCCGCCCTCGCGATCACCAGACGTCACAGATTGAACTGAATCAACACCCGATCCACGTCGACCGGTACGGAGAAATTGTGG
>CAJXKO010000050.1 GCA_913055845.1 uncultured Bacteroidota bacterium
GGCTCGCGCGTGGGCTTCGACAACGACTTTACGCAGCGCAACACCACGTTCATGACGTGGAACCTGATGCACACCGCGCTGCAGCTCCACGAGGCCGGCGGCGTGCCCGCCCACGGCAACCAGCGTTCGGAATGGGAGGCCGGCTGCCGGTTCGACCACCCGAACCCGGAGCATCGGTAGCGCTCCCTCCTCCCCCTCGCTTGTCGCAGCCTACCTGGCCCCCCGTCCGCACGGAAATGTAACGTTCTCGGCCGGTCGCGCCCCAAATTCGTGCACTACAATCATGGACGTTCGCATTGACGCGCACAACAGCACATACCTAACACAATGCAATCAACAACGGCACGACCACCTGCAGGACGGGCCCTTCGGCGCCAGGTTGGCCCCTGGGACTGGGTCCGCGGGGCCTTCGGCGGCTTCGTTGGAAGCGTGGCCTTTGGCCTGTTCATGGCGTTTATCATGCCCCCGCCGATGCTCGACGTCGTCATCCCCAACCTGTACGGCATCGAGGCGACGCCCGACAATCCAGCCCCCTTGGCCGGCTGGGCCTTCCACCAGTTCCATGGCGTCATGATGGGCCTCGCATACGTCGCGTACGCTGAGTACCCGGCGGTCGCCGACTGGGTAGAGCCCCAGAGCCTGAAGGGCGGTGTCGTACACGGTCTGACGTGGGGCGTCCTCACGACGATCGTATTCCCGATTCTCGTCATGCCCCTGTGGCTGCAGGCCGCCGGATTCCCAGGCGCACCGCCGTTCCCAAACGTGGGCTTCCCCGCCACGCTCCTCGGCCTGATTGGACACTTCATCTACGCCGTTCCGCTGGGCATCCTCTACGCCCTGTATCGCCCGTAGACGCCCGCGCTGCTTTCCCCGGCGTTCTCCACCGGAACCCTCCTACAGGCGAGGAATTACATCGATTGCTTACTAATCAGTAAGTAAATATGCTAGCCATATGGAGGGATCCGCCGCCGAGGGAGAGCGCTCTCACACTGCCACCCGCATTCTCGACGCGGCCCAGGACCTGGTGCAGCGGCGCGGATATAACGCGGTCAGCTACGGAGATCTTGCCGCGGAGCTCGACCTGACGACCGCTGCCATCCACTACCATTTTCCGTCGAAAGCGGACCTGGGAGAGGCAATGGTGGCGCGCTACCGGCGCACGAATGCCGACGAGCGGGCCGCCATCCGCTCTCGCACCAACACGGTTCGGGAACGGCTTACGCAGTACGTGGACCTCTACGCCGACGTGCTCGCGGAGGGGGGGCTCTGTCTCTGCGGCGTGCTCGCCGCAGACAATGCTACCCTGCCCAAAGCAGTGCGTCGGGAGGTTCAGGGCTTCTTCGACGACCAGACGGACTGGCTGACGTCTATCCTGGCGGAAGGAACAGACGTGACGGCCCAGCTGGAAGGCTGTGAGTCGCCCCGACAGGCCGCGGAGCTGTTCCTCGCGGCCATTGAAGGGGCCATGCTCACACACCGGACGCCACGCAATCAGCTCAATGCGTACCGGGCGTCGCTCCGGTGCCTCATCGATACGATTGCGGCGTAGCCCCACGGCACTCTCCACGCACCCCGTGTAACGCCGGGGGATACTTACCTACTGATAAGTCAGAAGCGATGGCGGGCCGTCCCCTTACGGCCGCTGCCAACGATTTGCATCGGTTTCTCTCACGCGAATCCACTTTACTTCCTATGGCTACGACCACCGCCACCCAAAACGACCACGCCCAGCAGGTACACGAGAAGGCCGAGCAGGCCCTCGGTTTCGTGCCCAACCTCATCACCGAAATCACGAAGGAGAACCCCGCCGTCGCCGAGGCCTACCTGACGTCACAGGGCATCGTGGAGGAGGGCGGCGTGCTCTCCCCGGCCGAGCAGCAGGCCGTCATCCTCGCCGTCTCCAGCTACAACGACTGCCACTACTGCACTAAGGCTCACGCCGCAGCCGGACAGCAGGCAGGGCTCGACGCCGAGACGACCGCGACGATCAATGAGGGCGGCCTGCCCGAGGACGCCCGCCTGCGAAGTCTCGTGCGCGCTACCCGTCGCATTCTCGGCAAGCGGGGCTGGCTGTCGGACGCCGATGAGGTGGAGTTCTCCGATCTCGGACTGGAGCGACCGGAGCTCTACGAGATCATCGCCCTCGCCGGCATCAAGACAATTAGCAATTATGTCAACCACATCGCCGGGACGGAGGTAGACGAGCCGTTCCAGCAGTAACTCAGCGCCGACTTCCGCGCTGTACACACCTCAAGCAAGGGCACCGGTCTCACACTGCCGTGGGGCCGGTGCCTTTTTCGTGTTGGGCCTTCTTCTCGTCAAGAGAACCTGTTCCCTGCGCCCTAATTCCGGAATTTCTCTCTGAGAGCCCCAACGGGTTTCTGTAGACCCCCCTTTTCGTCCCATGTCCGCTTCGCCCTCCGCCAGTAACGTTCCCCCAATGGACCGCACCCTGCCCGCCAAGACGGCTCAAGCCGCTTTTGCCCTGGGCTGCTTCTGGGGACCGGATGCCCTCTTCGGCGCCCAGGACGGCGTGGTGCGCACCACGGTAGGGTACGCCGGGGGTGGCACGCCCACCCCAACCTACGAGGATATCGGCGACCACATCGAGACCGTCCGCGTGACGTACGACCCGGCCCAGCGGTCCTACGCCGACCTGCTGGACCTCTTCTGGGCGGCCCACGACCCCGTGCGGGCGCCCCTCAAGCGCCAGTATCAGCCTGCCCTCCTCCCCGCCACGGACGCGCAGGCCGAGCAGGCGCGAGCGAGCCACGACGAGGCCGCCGCTCAGCACGACGGGGCCATCAGCACCAAGGTCATAGAGGCGTCGACGTTTCACCGCGCGGAGGCGTACCATCAAAAGTACAAGCTCCGCCGCTACCCTGCCCTCGTGGAGGCATTCGAGGCCATGCTTCCCGCGGATGCACCGCTAGCCGACTCCCCCGCCGCGGCACTCGCCAACGGCTACGTCGGCGGCTATCGAGCCCCCGAGCATCTCGACGTGGATCGGGACCGGCTGGGACTACCGCCGAACCTCCTGGAGGTGCTACGGACCCAAGCCACGCGTCACGATGGATGGGCCGGCTACATCGCCTCGGAGCCGGACTGATACGGCTCCCTCAAGCCGCGAGCAGCCCCGCGACGACGAACGCCACGGCCGCCAGCCCGGCCTGCACCAGCGCGTAGGGCATCTGCGTGTTGACGTGGTCGACGTGGTCGGACGCCGCCGCCATCGACGAGATGATGGACGTGTCGGAGAGGGGCGAGGTGTGGTCCCCGAAGATGCCGCCGGACAATACCGCCCCAAGCATCAGCGACGACGGAAGCGCGACCTCCACGGCCAGCGGCATCACCACGGGAATGAGAATGGCAAAGGCGGTCCACGACGAGCCCAGGGTGAACGACACGAAGCTCGTGACCGCGAACACGAGCACCGGCATCCACCAGGCCGCCCCCTGCCCCCCCACGAGTCCTACCACGTACTCCCCCATCTCCAGGGCCTGCGACACCTGTCCCAGCGCAAACGCGAGTACGAGGAGGAGCGTGACGGGGACGAGTCCCGAGGCGCCCTTGACAACCCAGTCCATCGCCGTTCCCGGAGTGAGCGTAGGACGACCGCCACGGAGCGGAATCGGGATCGCGTAGAGCAGCAGGGCCGTGCCCAGGGCCGTGCCCACCGCCCACAGCACCGCCGTGGAGCCGCTGCCCTGCATCAGATCGCCGCCGCCGGTGACGTAGAGCCCCACGAAGATCATGGCGACCATGACGGCGACGGGGAGAAGCAAATTACGCGCTCGCGGCGTCACGTGGTCGGGCGGATCGATGCGGGCCACGTCCTCCTCAATCATCGGCTGCGCGTCGGGCCGCAGAACCTGCCCGGTCGTCTCCGCCCGTTCTTCGGCCCGCCGCATGGCCCCGAAGCGCCATCCCGTCAGGGCCAGCAGCAGCGAGAAGCCGATCGCGAACAGGGCGAAAAAGTTGAAGAGCACCGCCTCCGCCAGCACGGCCACCGCGTTCGTCGACAGTTCCTGCGCCGCGAGCAGGCCCAGCACGAACGCGCCCCACCCGTTGAGGGGGATCGACATGCAGACCGGCGCGCAGGTGGCGTCGCAGTAGTAGGCCAGCTTCTCGCGGGGCAGGTTGAGTTTGTCGAACAGCGGGCGGCTCACCGCCCCCACGGTGAGAGAGGAGATGTTCGACTCGACGAAGAGCACGACGCCGATCCCCCACGCCAGGAGCTCCGCGCCGCGCCGACTTTCGCCCCAGCCGCGGGCCCGTGCCCAGTTGATGAAGCCCTGTACGCCGCCGGAGACCTGCACCAACGCCACGAGCCCGCCCACCAGCAGGCAGAACACGAGGATGCGGGCGTTGCTCTCCGAGCCGAACACCGCCACGATCTGATCCGCCAGTTCGCGCAGGCCCAGGACCGGGTTGCCGCCCGCGAGGATGGTGGTGCCGAGCCAGAGGCCGGCGAAGAGCGACAGGTAGATCTGACGGGTCCATAGCGCGAGCCCGATCGCCACGACGGGCGGGAGCAGTACGATCCAGTCCATTCGGCAGGGAAAGCCTGAGCAGAGATCGGCGACAGTGCCGACGGCGCGCACGGCCCGAACGAATATACAGTTCCGGCCGTCCCGGTCAGGACGTGGCGAACACTTTCAGCTCCGGCACATGGCCCCGTGGGCTGCGGGTGGCGGCGTGGAGCATGTGGTCGGCCAGTTGACGGGGGGCCACCCAGCCCGAGGGGTCGGCGTCGGGCATGGCCTCACGGTTGTCCGGCGTGTCGACTACCCCCATCGGATACAGCACCGTCGTGCGCAGCCCGGCCTGCTGTTCTTCGAGGCCCAGTGACTTCAAGTAGGACGCCACCGCCGCCTTCGACGCCCCGTAGAGCCCGGCGTTGGCCTGCCCCTCCAGTGCCGCCGGGGCGGACACGCCGAGCAAAAAGCTATGCTCGGCCCGCGTGAGAAGGGGCACCGCGGCCCGGGCCGTGTTGAAGAGGGTGCGGAAGTTGAGGTCCATCATGCGCTGGTAGTCCTCGGTCGTCGACTCTGTGGCTTGCTGCATCGCAAAGCCCCCCGCAATGGCGAGAACGGCGTCGAGGGCTGCCGTCTCCTCCCGTAGGGCCGCGAAGGTGTCCATGGTGGCGGCCTCGTCGGTCAGGTCCGTGTCGAAGACCTGCGCGTCGGGAAACGACGATTCGAGGGTAGCGCGGTTCTCGTCGCCGTAGTCGATGAGGGCGAGGTCCCAGCCGGCATCGGCAAAAACCTCGGCGGTGACGGATCCGATGGCGCCAGCGGCGCCGGTAAGGGCTACGGTGGGCATGGAACGGGCGGAAGGACTGAATTGGGGCAGAGGACGTACAGGGCGTTCTCAACGTACCGACCAGGGGCATCCTGATCAACGACGTTTGGAGGCGATGTAAAAGCCTTGTCCGCAACAGGATGCGCGCGGATCCTACCCCCTTCATCGACTGCCCCCTGATCCTCCCGGCACATCCGAAGCGATGCCCTCTTGCACTGGCCCAGCAATGAGAGCCCTCAACCCACACAGCACAGCTTTTTGTGAAGGTCACGCGACAATCCGCTGAATCGAAGAGTTATTCGCTACAGGAGACGCCCAGCAGTGGCCACTACGCACCGTGACCAATACGTTCTTGCGCGTATGTGCGGCGGCAGGCCCACCCCCACTGACCTACACACGCCCTGCCCCTGCCCCAGTCCGGCCCTTGTGGCCGGATGGTTCTTGCTTTCCCTCATAGCGTCCCTTCCCCCCGAATGAGTGAATTGGCCATCTACTGGACGTTTGCCCTCGCCTTCCTGGTGGGCATGGTCACCATCGGCGTATACCAGTTTATTGGACTACGGAGTGTCGAGGATCGAGGGGAACGCGCCTTCGACTTTTGGATCGGCGAGGGCACGATCCCCGGCTGGTGGACCGCCGCCTCCCTGGCGGCGGGATGGCTGCTACTGGGCTGGATGACGTGGCAGATGTATCTTTGGTACGCCTACGGCCTAGGCGCCATCTGGATCTTCACCATCCCCTGGATCCTCTGTACCATCGGGCTCCTGTTTGTGCCCAAGCTGTTCCGGCGGTTTCCCGGGGTGTCGATCCCCGAGATCCTGCGCTTTCGGTTCAACCGCATGACGCAAACGCTCTTGGGGCCCGTCCAGAGCTTCGCGTACCTCACGTGGCTGGCGGCCGAGATCTACGTGCTGAGTGCGGTCCTCTCGAAGCCACTGGAAATCGGCATCGTGACGATGGCCGTCATCGTGAGCATCACGTTCGGCATCTACGTGACGCTGGGCGGCTTCCGGTCGGTGCTGCGAACCGACCTGATTCAGTTCGTGTGCGCGGCCATCATGCTGGTGGCGCTCTCGGTGTTTGGTATGATGGAGGCGGCGTCCATCTCCGGCGGATTCGATCAGATTGTCTCGAAGATCAATGAGACGCCCCCCATCTACGCCGACCACTTCTGGGACTGGGATTCGCCGGGCTACTCGTACATGTTCGCGGCGGTGCTCATCTACACGCCCGGCTTCATTACGCTACAGGGCGCGTGGCAGCGCGTGATGGCCACCTCCGACGAAAATGAGGCCCACAAGGGAATGTGGTGGAACGTGACGTTCAACGTCCTGATCGTCATCCTCATGCCCACCCTCATCGCGGTGGCGGCGCTGGTCGTCTTTCCGCCGGTCGGCGGCGAAATTCCGTCCGAGGTCGGGAGCTACGGCTACTTCATCTTCTCGTCGATGATTACGGAACTGTTTAGCAATCCCATCATCGCCGGGGCACTCATCGTGGCGCTCATGGGCATGGCGCTCTCGTCGGTCGACACGTACGTGAACGTCTGCGCCATGAACCTGACGAAGGACGTGCTGGAGCCGCTCGTCTTCGAACGGTACGATGTAAGCGGACATGCTCGCCTCAACGCCGGGCGTGTCGTGACGGCCGGGTTTATCGGCCTCTCGCTGCTGTGGGCGTTCGAGTTTCCGGGCCTGTTCGACATGTACTTCCTGTCGAGCGCTCTCATCTCGGCGACGACGGCGGTGGCCACGTTCAGCGTCTTCTCCAAGAAGCCGACGACCCTCTCGGCCTACCTCGCCATCATCTTCGGCACGGTGGGCACGTTCCTGTTCTTCTTCCTCGGCAAGTTTGGACTGCTCGGCTGGCTGCCGGCTTGGCTCACAAACTCGGGGCTGGCCTACGGTGTGATCGCCCTCGCCCTGTCGATCATCGGCATCTTCGTGGGCATCGCCTTCGGCACGCCCCCGAGCGAGCGGGTGCTGGCGCGCTACGACGGGGCGTACTACTCGGGCCGCCGCGAGATGTACGAACTGAATCAGCGCTTTAAGCAGGAGGAGAAAGAGGACCGGGAGAAGCCCATAGCGGCATAGGGCGCTAGCCCGTTCGGGGACGCTATTCCTCTGGCGCCATCTCGGAGGGACAGTCCGACGAGACCACGGGTGGAAACTTTTGACCAGATCTGTAACAGGCGGACGACGGTCACCAGGATCCTTCCCGCATGTGCCCCCCTTTCACGTGGCGGCATTTGTCCAGAACGGGCGATGCTCACTAGTCCCGATCACCCACTCTTCTGTTTCCATGACCGACCTCACCAACACCGCCGCCATCGTCACGGGCGCCTCCAGTGGCATCGGCGAAGCCACTGCACACCGCCTTGCCCAGTCTGGGGCGTCCGTCGCCCTCGCCGCCCGCCGCGAGGAACGCCTCACGGCACTCCGTGACGACATTGAGGCCGACGGCGGCACCGCCCTCGTCTGCCCCACCGACGTCACCGACCGGGACCAGGTGCAGGCCCTCGCCGACGCCACCCTCGACGCCTTCGGCCGCATCGACGTGCTCGTGAACAACGCCGGCATCATGCCCCTTTCCCTCATGGAAAACCTCCACGAGGACGAGTGGGAGCAGATGGTGGACGTCAACGTGAAGGGCGTGCTCCACGCCGTGGGGGCCGTGCTGCCCGCCATGATGGAGCAGGAACGCGGCCACATCGTCAACATCTCCTCCGTAGCGGGGCGCCGCACGTTTCCGGGAAGCGCGGTATACTCGGGCACTAAGTTCTTCGTGCGCGCCCTGTCGGAGCGCATGCGCAACGAACTCGCGCCCTCGCACAACATCCGCGTCACCTCCATCGAGCCCGGCGCCGTGGACACGGAGCTGACCCACACCATCACCGACGAGGACATCCTCGCGGGGCTGGAGGACGGGCACGACGAGATGACCATGATGAACTCCGAAGACATCGCCGACACCATCCACTACGCCCTCACGGCCCCCGAGCACGTGGACGTGGAGGAACTGCTGGTGATGCCGACCGACCAGCAGGGGTAGCCGGCGGAACGCCCGTGGCCGGTCGCTCCGCTCATCCCCCGCCGATTTGCAGCCCGAGCGCCCAGTAGATCCCCCCCATCAGGACGAACTGGAGGGGCAGGCGCAGATAGAGCGCCCACGCCGGGATGCGCTCGAAGTCGGCCGGGTGGAGGGCCATGTGCACGTTGGCGGGAAAGACGGCCAGCAGGAGCAGGAGGAGTCCCCACCCGGCGTACGGCCGCAGCCCCGGCACCAGCACCCCGGCGGCCCCGAGCAGCTCCGCGACGCCGCTCACGTAGACCAGTACGTATGGCGCAGGGAGGTACGGGGGGACGATGCGGGCGAAGGTCCCCGGCCACACGAAGTGCGCCGTCCCCGCGGCGGCGAAGAGAAGCGCGATCGCGTAGATGGAGGGCACGTGCATACGAATCGGCGTACGGGGACGCGTGTCGGAGGTCACTGCGGGAGGTCGGGGAGCAATCGGATGAATCGGAGCCCCCCCCGCGAGGTCCCACAGGTGCACGGCCCGGACGATCCGTTCGGCGTGAGCGGCCCTTCCTTCACCGCCAAGGGCAATCAGTTGAAGGTGATCGTCGACGCGCAGCTCCCTCGTGCCCGATCGTTTCGTGACGAAGCAATTCGGTACGGCCCGCGTTAGGGACATTTCCTGAGTGCTTTCTCACTTGGCGCCACGCGCGATTCCGTTTCCAGTTGCTTCGTTCTATGGACGCCACCGACCCTTCCCGTGGCCTCTTCTGCAACCGCACGCTCAACCTGCGGGGCATTCAGGCCATCGGGTACGACATGGACTACACCCTCATCCACTACCGAATGCGCGAGTGGGAAAAGCGCGCCTACAGCTTCATCCGGGAGGGACTGCAGGCCAAGGGCTGGCCAGTGGACACCCTGCGGTTCGATCCCGACCTCGCCATCCGCGGCCTCGTGATGGACGTGGAGCGCGGCAACGTGGTGAAGGCCAACCGTTTCGGGTACGTCAAGCGCGCCTTTCACGGCACCGAGCCCATGAGCTACGAGCGGCAGCGCGATGTGTACCAGCGCACGCTTGTGGAGCTCGGCGACGACCGGTGGCACTTCCTCAACACCCTCTTTTCCATCTCGTCGGCCTGCATGTATATGCAGCTGGTGGACCTGCTGGACGCCGACGATCTGGAAGGCTCCATGGGCTATACTGATCTGTGGGAACGCGTGCAGGTAACGCTCGACGAGGCCCACATGGAGGGCCGACTTAAAGAGGCCATCGTGCAGAATCCCGAGCGGTTCGTGAAGCTCGACCCGGAGATGCCGCTCACGCTGCTCGACCAAAAACGGGCCGGCAAGAAGCTGCTCCTCATTACCAACTCCGAGTGGGCGTACGCCCAGCCCATGCTGGCCTTTGCGTTTAACGACTTCCTGCCCGACGACATGACGTGGCGGGACCTCTTTGACCTTTCCATCGTGGGTGCGCGCAAGCCAGACTTCTTCTCAGTGGACATGCCGGCGTTCCGCGTGGAACGCGAGGACGGCCTGCTGCGCGAGCACAAGAACGGCCCGCTCGAAGAGGGCTGCGTGTACGTGGGCGGCAACGCGCCGCTCGTGGAGAAGACCCTGGGGTTGCGGGGTGAGGAGATCCTCTACGTGGGGGACCATCTTTTCGTGGACGTCAACGTGTCGAAGAAGGTGCTGCGGTGGCGCACGGCACTGGTGGTGCGCGAGTTGGAGCGTGAGATCGAGGAGTTTCAATCCTTCGCCGAAAAACAGGCCCGCCTCTCAGAGCTCATGGCGCAGAAAGAGCAGTTGGAAGCACAGTTTTCGGCGAAGCGGTTGCAGCGGCAGCGGCTGCAGGAGGACTACGGGGGGTCGAACGGGCGCGACGCGGAAGAGCTCGAACAAGACATGTCGGCGCTACGCTCCCGCCTCACGGCCTTGGACGAAGACATCGCCCCGTTGGCCAAAGCCTCTAGTAAGCTCGTCAACGACAACTGGGGGCCCCTCATGCGCACGGGCAAGGACAAGAGCCTCTTCGCCCGGCAGGTGGAGCGCTACGCCGACGTCTACACGGGGCGTGTCTCCAACTTCCTCCACCACACCCCCTTCACGTACCTACGCTCTCACCGCGGCAGCCTGCCCCACGACGAGGCCGCCGAGCGCGACCCCCAGTACGAATCGCACACCTCCGGCTACGAGTGGGACGAGACGACGGCCAGGGAACGCGGCTGATGGAACATCGGCGTGTGGGAGAGCGGGCGCCGGGGAGTGGAGCCCCCCACGCGTTTCTGTTTGCCCCCCTTCCCGCTTCCACTGCTTCCCTACAGCCCCAGCCCAAGCCCACTGAAGACCACGACCCCGATCGCAATCAGGATTGCGTTGGCGATGGAGATGGGCAGCATGTACTTCCAGCCCAGCTCCATGAGTTGGTTGTACTTAAAGCGCGGGAATGTCCACCGCACCCAGATGAACAGGAAGGCAAAGAAGCTCACCTTCAGCATCAGGCTCAGGAACTGGAGCACCGCGAGCCAGGTCGAGCCCGCCAGTGCCGGGAAGACGTCGAGCAGCAGCGGCTGGAACGGCACCAGGTAGCCCCCAAAGAAGAGCGTGACGATAAAGAAGGAGGCGATGAACCAGTTCACGTACTCGGCCAGGAAGAACATGCCGAATTTCATGCCGCTGTACTCGGTGTGGTAGCCGGCCACCAGTTCCTCCTCCGCCTCCGGCAGATCGAACGGCAGGCGGTTGGTCTCCGCGAAGGCCGTCACGATGAAGAGAATGCAGCCCACGGGATTGCGCACCACATTCCACCCCAGCAGGGCCCAGCCGGCGCTCTGGTCCTCCACGATTTCCATGAAGTTGAGCGACCCCGCGATAAGCACCACGGAGATCACCGCCAGGCCCATCGACAGCTCGTAGCTCACCATCTGCGCCGCCGAGCGCAGCCCGCCGAGCAGCGAGAACTTGCTGTTGGAACTCCACCCTGCGAGCGTGACGCCGTAGACGCTAATGGAGGTGAGCGCTAGCAGCATGATCACGCCTACGTTCAGGTCCGCAATCACCACCCCTTCGGCAAAGGGGATGAGCGCCGCGGTGGTCATGGCGATGACCACCATGAGCACCGGCGCCATCGAGTGGATAAACTTGTTCGATTGTGCGGGCTGGACGTCCTCCTTCAGCACAAACTTGAGCACATCGGCGAACGGCTGCAGGATGCCCAGGGGCCCCACCCGGTTGGGCCCGGGACGGTTCTGGATGAACGCCGACACGCGCCGCTCGGCGTACACCAGGATCGACGCGGACAGCAGCATCGCGTTGATGACGAGAAAGGCCACCAGGCCCGTCCAAAGCAGTGAAAGGTCCATGCTCGCGGCGTTGCGTTACGGGGTCACGAGGCGAAAGTCATCTTTGATTTTCCAACGTAGCCGTTGCCGCTGAGGGGCGCAAGCGCGGTGCGCCCTGCTACGTCTCGCGGATCGCGCCTCAGTCGCTATTTTCAGGGGACTTCACGGGGGACCTGCACAGGCGGCCCAAGCAGCCCTAGAGCGACAGCTCCGCCGCCGACCCGGTCTGCCGGGGCACCTCGAACGTGATCCGCGTGCCCTCGCCCGGTGCCGTCTCGATTTTCACGTCGCCGCCGATGAGATCGATTCGATGCTCGAGCCCCGAGAGCCCGCGCCCCTCCGTCCACTCGTCGATCGTCGATGGGTCGAATCCCACGCCCTCGTCCTCCACCACCACCCGAACCCGCTCGTCGCCCTGCACCAAAAACAACGCGGCCTCGGCGACCTCCGCGTGCTTGACGACGTTGAAGAGCAACTCGCGCACGGTGTGGAAGAGAAGCGTCCGGACGGCCTTGTCGAGAGGGCCGGCGGTGCCCTTCGCCTTCATTTGCACCGAAAGGCCGTAGTCATTCTCCATCTGCACGGTCAGCCATTCCAAGGCATCGTACAGTGACTCCTTCCCGACCGGGGGACTCAGTTCTTTCGACAGCGTCCGCGAGGCCTCAATTCCATCCTTAATCTGGCCACGCGCCTGTTCGACGAGCGCCCGCTGATCGTCGTTGAGCTCGACACGGTTCTCCAGGTTCTTGAGGTCAAGGACCGCGGCAAAGAGCTGCTGCTGCACCGCGTCGTGAAGCAACCGGCTGATGCGTCGCCGCACCCTCTCCTCCGCCGAGGTGAGTGCCTCCGACAACGACTGTACCTGCTCGGCCCGTTCCCGGAGCCGCTCGTTGACGGCTCGAAGCTGCGCCCGCGCTTCTTTCTGCTCGGTTACGTCCACGGTAGCCCCGTGCAGGTGGGGCGTGCCGTCCGTGCTCTGCTCCACTTCCCCCTTCGAGTAGAGCCACCGGACGGAGTCGTCCGCCCGCAGCACGCGATACTCCATCTCGAAGGACGTCCCCTCCGCCTCCACCGCCGCGAGGGCCTCCCTCAGGGCCGTCCGATCGTCGGGGTGCACCACATCGTACCACGCCTCCTGGGAGACCACCTGCTGCCAGCGTCCCTCCGGTTCGGACGCTCCCTCCCGACCGATCCCGAGAAACTCCGCCATCATGCCCGAGACGTGGGTCGCTCCGGTGTCGAGGTCCACGTCCCAGGTGCCCACGCGGCCGGCCTCCACAGCGAGGCGGTGAAACTCCTCGCTCCGGCGCAGGGCCCGCTCGGCCTCCCGACGGTCGGTAATCTCGATGAAGGCAATGACGACCCCACCGATCCGGTCGTCGTGGGTGCGGTACGGATGGAGGCGCACCAGGAACCACTCGCCCCCATCCGTCTGCACCTCCCGTTCGATCGGCTGCAGGTCGTCGAGCACGTCCTCGGCGTCGGCCTCCAGGCGGTCGTAGTCAAGGTGGTGCGTGAGGTCGCCGATGGGGCGGTCCTCGTCCTCGGGGCGCACGTTGAAGAACTCCTCGACGCGCGGGGTGTAGCGCTGGATGCGCAGCTCGCGATCGAGGAAGAGGGTCCCGATCTGAGTAGAGGCCATCACGTTTTTCAGGTCGCTGTTGGCCTGGCGGAGCTGCTCCACCTTTTCCTCCAGCTCCTGATTCACGGTCTTCAGTTCCTCGTTCACCGACTGGAGCTCCTCCTTGCTCGTCTCCAGCTCCTCGGTCATCGACTTGTACTCCTCGTTCATCGACCGTAGCTCCTCGTTGGCGGCCTGTAGCTTCTGCTGCGACGACTCGTACTCCTTCACCGTGGCCCGGAGCTCCGTTTTCGTTTGCTGCAGCTCGGCCCGGAGCTGGTCCTCGGGGGCGGCCTCCTCGCCGTCGACGTCCACCTCCTCGATGACACCGGTGCGGGGCTCTTCCTCCCCTACCTGCTCGAAGAGCACCAGCACCAGGTTCGCGGTCTCGTCCCCCTCCGTGCCGGGGTGAGCCACCAGGCGCACGTTCTCCGCAAGACCATTCATTTTCACCCGCACCGGCTGGCTGCGCACCGTGTGGTTCTCCGTAAACGCCTCGTGGAGGATGGATCGAACTTTGGCCTGCAGCTCCGGCCGCACCAGCTCGACGATGTTGGTGCGGGGCGTGCCCGAGGGGTGCTTCAGGTAGCGGCCCGCGTCGTCGGAGAGGTGCAGGAGGCGGTAATCGTCGTTCACCACCACGCTGGGGGGGCTATGGGCCTCGAGCAGGCGCCGGTGCACGGCGGCCTCGGAGGGGATCGCTTCGCGCAGCTCCATCCCCACATCGAGCTGCGACGGCGTGGCCGTGAGCGGCATGGACGGCAGCTGCGGCGCCGCGTGCTGCTGGTTCCGTAGCTGGTAGATGCGGTGGGACGAGTCGACGGTCTGAAAGACTCCGTCGGCCTGCTCCGCCGACTCGGAGGTGCCAAGGAACAGGTATCCGCCCTCATTCAGGGCGTAGGCGAAGAGGTCGAACACCGAGGTCTGGATGTCGCGCCGGAGGTAGATGAACAGATTGCGGCACGAGATGAGGTCCAGCCGCGAGAAGGGTGGGTCCCGAAGGAGACTGTGGGGGGTGAAGAGCACGTGCTCGCGGACGAAGTCCTTCACGACGTACTGCGTCCCCTCCTTCACGAAGTAGCGGTCGAGGTACTCCGCGGGCACGTCGCCGGCGATGGACTCGGGATAGCGGCCGTTCCGGGCGTAGCTGAGGGCCGCCTCGTCGATGTCGGTGGCAAAGACCTGGATCGTTTCGGGCACCAGGGTGCGGGCGCGCGCCTGTTCCAGCAGCAGGATGGCCAGGGAGTAGGCCTCCTCGCCGGTGGCGGTGCCCACCACCCACGTGCGCAGCTCGTCCTCGGCCCGCTTGCCCTCGAACAGGGCCGGCACCACGCGCTGCTGGAGGGCCTCCCAGTGTTCGGGGTCGCGGAAGAAGCTGGTGACGCTGATGAGGAGGTCCTTCTGGAGGGACTGCGCCTCCTCGGGGTGGCCTTGCAAAAACTCGCGGTACTCCTCCAGGGCTGCGATCTGGTTCACCTGCATGCGCCGCTGGACGCGACGCTTCATAGTGGACGGCTTGTACTCGCTAAAGTCGTGCCCCGTGCGAACGCGGACGTGCTCGAGAATCTCTTCCAGGAGGACCGTCTCTCGGGTCTGTTCCTCCTCGGTGTCGCCGGTCGCGGTGAGGCGGTCCAGAAGCGTGCGCTGCTTGCTCACCCGCTCGGCCAGGGCATCGACCGGCTGCACCAGGTCGATCCGACTCATTTGAATGGCGCTGCGCGGCATGACGTCGTACTCCGCCTCGTCCGGGTCCTGCGCCGCCACCAGCCCCCCGGCCTCCTCAATGGCCCGCAGGCCCACAGTGCCGTCGGTGCCGGTGCCGGACAGGACCACGCCCACCGTGGCCGCTCCGTTCTGGGCGAGCGAGCGGAAGAACTGGTCGATGGGGGCCTGATGGCCGGTGGACGCGTCGAACGCCACGGGCGTGAGCTGCCCCTCTTCCACGGCAAGCGCCCGATCCGGCGGCGCCACGTAGACATGGTTCCCCCGAATGTCCGTGGGCTTGGTGACCTGCCGCACCGGCATGTCGGTGTGGGCACTCAGGATCTCGGCGAGGTTGCTCTCCTGGTCGGCCGGCATGTGAAGGACCACGACGAACGCCTCATCGGGCTGGTCCGGTAGTGCATCGAAGAACGACGTGAGCGCGCTCAGCGCGCCGGCCGAGCCGCCCAGGCCCACGACGAGGGGGCGCTCGGACGAGGCGTTGTCGGGGACGGAAGCATCGAAGGAACGCGTCATCGTTGCGAGTCGATGGTTATCCGAAGATCGAAGGCCGCGTGCGAACCTCGACCGGACCTGCTCGGCCCTCCCGTTCTCCTAGAGACGACGTTTACATATCGAGCGGACGCGCGCGGATCTGCGCTCGACGGTCCGAGACGGGTCGCGCGGGGTGAGCACAGATCCGCAATCCCCCCGCCCCCCTGTGCACATTGCGGAGATGAGCCAGGACGGTGGCGATTTCGGCGATGCACCCCTATCCTGACGGTATGCACTGCCATCACAACCGACGCTTCCCCATGTTCCGATTCCGTCTCCGCTCGCTTGGGCTAATTCTTCTCGTACTGGCTGTTACCGGTCCCGCCGCGGCCCAGGAGACGCCGTCCCCCGCGGCCCATCTCGCGGACGATTCCGAAGCGCTCTCCACCCGTCGACCGGTGGCCACTTATTCGATCGTAGCGCGTGATTCCGCGACCGGACAGCTCGGCGTAGCCGTCCAGTCGCACTGGTTCAGCGTCGGCTCCATCGTGCCGTGGGCGAAGCCCGGCGTGGGGGCCGTGGCCACCCAGTCGTTCGTGGATCCGCGCTACGGCCCGCTCGGGCTGGAGCTCATGCGACACGGCCGCACCGCGGAAGAGGCGCTCAACGCTCTGGTTTCGACCGACGACGGACGCGCCGTGCGGCAGGTGGCCATGGTGGACGACGACGGGACCGTGGCGGCCCACACGGGCGAGAATGCCGTGGGCGCGGCCGGGCACCACACCGGGGCCCAGTACTCGGTGCAGGCCAACATGATGGACAACGAGGGCGTGTGGCCCGCGATGGCGGCGGCCTACGAGTCGGCCGACGGCGACCTGGCGGCCCGTCTGCTGGCGGCGTTGGAGGCGGCCCAGGACGCAGGGGGCGACATTCGCGGCAAACAGTCCGCGGCCCTGCTGGTAGTACGCGACTCGGCCACGGGCGCGTCCTGGTCCGACCGCCTCTTCGACCTGCGCATTCAGGATCACGCCACGCCGGTGCAGGAGCTGAAACGCCTCGTGCGCATGCAACGGGCCTATCGGGCGCTCAACCAGGGCGACCAGCACGTCACGGCGGGCGACATCGACGCAGCGATGCGCAGCTACCGGCAGGCCATGGACATTGTCCCCGACTCGGCGACGAACGGCGAGGCGCCCTTCTGGGTGGGCATCACGCTCGCCGATCAGGGCCGCATCGACGACGCCATCCCGTATCTGCGCCGCGCCTACCGACAGCACGCCGACTGGGTCCGCCTCGTCCCCCGCCTCCCGGACGCCGGACTGCTCAAGAGCGAGGCCCTCGCCGACCGGCTCGTGGAGGCGATGCGGGAGGATCAGTGATTTTGGGGATGTATCGCCCGGCGTTCGATGGGAAGACGCCAACGGGCATCGTTTCACCCTATCTCCTGCGAGACGGCGGACGGCAGACCGTCGGGCAGCCGATCGTTCAGCGGTCCGGCGTCCGCTGACCGCCGTCGTCCGACCTCTTGGTGGGGCTTTCACTCCATTCCTGCTCCATCGCCCCGAAACCTGGTAACAGCCATGCGCGAACACAGCCTCCAGCGCGCCTTCTTTCTGGGCCTCCTACTGCTGGTCACCCTGGCGTTCCTGGGGCTGATCGGGCCCTTTTTCAAGCCGATCTTCTGGGCGGTCGTGCTGGCCACGCTCTTCTACCCCACGTTTGAGTGGTGGGAGCGTCGGCTGGGCGGTCACGCCATCGGGGCCTCGGTAAGCACGATCATCACCATCGTACTTATCGTCATCGTGCCGCTTTTTCTCGTCGGTCTGATCGTGGCTACGGAGGCCTCGGCGGTCTATCAGCGCCTGGCGACCGGCGAGATGAACCTGCCGATGACGGCCCAGGACGTTCGGGAGATGCTGCCGGCAGTCGCCGAGTTTCTGGAGCGCTTCGGGGTGAGTCTGCAGGACCTCCAGGCCCGAGTCTCCAACACGGCCCTAAGCATAAGTCAGTTCTTGGCCACAAACCTGGTTGCATTCGGCCAGAATGCCCTTCGGGGCACGGCGCTGTTCTTCCTGACGCTGTACCTCCTGTTTTTCTTCCTGCGGGACGGGGCCCAGCTTCTAACACGGATCATCGGGGTGCTCCCAATCGGGGACGCCCGCGAGCGGCGGCTTTTTCGGAAGTTTGCGGAGGTGTCGCGCGCGACGATTAAGGGGACCATCGTGATCGGGCTCGTGCAGGGCCTCCTCGGCGGGTTCATTTTCTGGATTCTCGGCATTGAGGCCGCGGCGCTCTGGGGCGTGGTCATGGCCGTACTCTCGTTCCTGCCGGCCGTGGGGGCGGCCCTCGTCTGGGTACCGGCGGCGGCGCTTCTCATGGTCACGGGCCGCGTGCTCGAAGGGGTACTCCTCCTCGTCTTCGGCACAGTTATCATCAGCCTCGCCGATAACGTGCTTCGCCCCCTCCTGGTGGGGCGCGACACGCAAATGCCCGACTACATTGTACTGACCACTACCCTCGGCGGGCTCACGTTTTTTGGGCTCTCGGGCGTTGTCCTCGGGCCCATCATTGGGGCCCTCTTCCTGACGGTGTGGGAGATGTTCGGACAGGAGTACGCCCCCATCGCGAGCGACGCGGAGGCCTGACTGGAGAGCAAACTCCCAATCCTGCTCCCCGAGACGCCCCCATTGGCACCTCCAGACGCCGGTTGTGACTCCTGTACGCCGGGCCCACCTTCGGACCCGCTGGCGGCCCCGAAAGACAACGGCGAACGGGCCGATTCCCCTCACCTCCTTGGATGGAACTGGATGTCTTGTCGCACAATGACGAACCGAGGATTGATTTAACAATTTGTCTATTGATTTCATTCTGTCAAACAACCATTCAACACGGCGTATCCCTACACGCTCCCCAATCTTCGGTCCCGGGATTCCCGAATCTAGACCCTCCTAGCGTTGACAAGCCGTCACTCCCCCCATCCTTAACAGTGTGTCAGCCAGGACTAATCTCCCTCGTCGCGCCCACCTGTGGATGGCCCGGCGAGGGCGGCGCCAAGGAAGCGAAGCCCGCTGTCGACCAGGATTTCGGGGGACAAATCGTATCGTTGCTTCAAGCCTTCGCCCTTATTTGCGGCGAGCTGAATGAGCCCGTGCGTGCTTCCCCAGAGCGTCATGGCCGTCTGCACCGGGTCGAGGTCCGCGCGCACCGATCCGTCCTCCACGCCATTCCGAATGGCCTCGGCCATCACCCCAAGTCCTCGATCCGCCTCCCCGAGACACTTGCGCATGCGATCGGGAGCCTCTTCAGGGTTGGCCGTGCGGGACTCGAACTGAGCGACGAGGTGAAAGTACGTCGGTTCCTCGCGGGCAAAGTCGACGTACGCCTCCCCGATCCCTCGTAGCTGGAGCAGGCCGGTATCGTGCGACGCCACCGCGGCCTCAAATCGTTTCCGCATTGCTTGAAAGCCGCGATGCGTAACCGCGAGCACGATGTCGTCCATGTCCTCGAAGTAGACATACAGAAGGCTCCGGCTCAGCCGGGCCTCCTCGGCAATGTCAGCCATCGTCATGTCGTCGCGTCCGTTTTCCGCGAGAACAGTCTCGGCGGCGTCGACGATCGTCCGACGGCGTTGCTCTTTCTCTTCGCGCTGGCGCTCTTCGATCGACATCGGAATAGAGGATTGGTTCGGGATACCGACGTCCGTTGACACGACGTCAACTCGCGGGTGTTCGCAACGACTCTCAGCGGGACTCAGGGGGGCGTCGATGACCGCCGGAGGAGTGGAGCCGATCTTTCGAAGGTCACGGTGCGGGGGAGGGCCTTGTGCCACCTCGAACGACTCCCGACCTGTCGGGCCGCCCGGTGGACACGGAAAGACGTATCGTCCCATGCGCCCTTCCGACACGCTTTGACGCCCGCCACCTCGTTGACGGTTTGTCAAATTTTTACTGTCCGGGGTTTCTTGAACCCCAACTCCCTCACTCGGGACCGGAGCGTGAGCGCCAGGGGGCATCGGCCAGTACGCCGCCAAGGGTGGCGAGGCACGCGATGGCGTTGCCGTACCACGGCGGGGCGGCCGGCGTCTGGTTAAGCACCGCGAGGGTGGCCAGGAGCGTGGGGACGTAGAAGATCAGGAAGAGCGCCGGGATCAGGAGGCGTCCCCAGCGCTCCCCCCGGCGCATCGGCACCGCCACCAGGACGAGGGTGGCCACACCGATGCCGATCCATCCGGCCCCGGCGACCTCCATGAGGGCCTTCAGCAGGATCTGAAGGGCAGGGTCGACCTCTGTCCAGCGGCGTCCGAGTGCCTCGGCGTGGTACGGCATGAAGCGTCCTCGGAATAGGTACGTGCCCCCGAGACCGATACTCACGAAAGAGGTAATGACGTAGAACGTGGCGGCGACTTTTCGGCGTATCGACATGGCGCGGGCTAGGGGCGAGGGTCAAGAGTTCTCGATCGGGTCGGCGGCGGCTTCGTCGATGCCGGCGGCCGCCATACGGTCGAGCGTATGGGCCAGGTGCTGGGTGTCGAGCGTGGCGTGCAGTTCCACGAGACGCCCCCACTCGAGACGAAGCCGGTGGATGCCTTCATTCTCATAGTCCACGCCGTCGACCGCCACGCCCTGGTCCCGCCAGACGATGGCGAGGCGGGTATTCCAGGGCGGTCCTGCCACTAGAACATCGCGGATCCGGAACCGCAGCTCGGGGAACAGGCGGAAGAGACGTTCGAGCCAGGCCCGAAAGGCTGCGCGGGAGCGCCGCGTGCCCCCTAGGGCGTGCTCTCCGGCGAAGGTGTGTGTCAGCTCGGACGCACACCGGTTGAGCAGCGGCTCCAGGTTCCGGTCCGAAAGGTCCTCGAACGCGTTCCTCGCGATGCGCTCGATGATGGAGTGGTACATGGCAGTGTGATGGTGATTGCCCTGACGGCCGCAGGTGATTGAACGACGGATATGCTGCCCAAAGCAGTACGGGAAGCGGACTCTTCCGTGCTCGTTTTTTTTTGACACAGCGTCAATGCAGAACTGTTTTGACGGAGTGTTAACGAAGGACGATTCGTCAAGACATCTTCAAAGATGGGAGTGATTCTGGGAACAGGTCCGGCCGCTCTCTTCAGTAGATGGCTGAAGGCGTGGCCTCGTCCGGCCTGCAGCCTACCGGCGCCTATGCCCCTTCCCCGAACACCGCCTTCACATAATCGTGTTATTCGACGATGTCAGCCGACCGGCCCGTCATTCATCCCGAAATGCCTCCTGCCCTGGCCGCTACGCTGAGCGACGTCTCCTCATGTGTTTGGCCTGCGAGGGGCACTGAAGCGTCATCATCGTCGACGGCGTGCCCAAGGCAGCCGATTACAGTTCAGACGGTCCCTCCCGGGGTTGCTCGTCACCCCAATTCGTCCTGATGCTTTTCCGCGCCGGGGGGAGCGTGCCATCTCAATGCTGGAACCCGTTGTGTCCATCTCGCCTGCCCCCCGTTCTCACATGTTCGTCGCTCGCCCCCCGTCCCCGGTCGTCCTTCTCGCGCTCGTGATCGGGCTTGGGGGAGGAGCCGTCCGGGCCGCCGGGGCGCAGGACGGAGGCCTATTGCTCGATACCATGACGGTCGAGCAGGCAGTCCAGGAGGCGCTGCGGGCGAACCCGACGATTCAGGCGACCGAGCAGGGAGCGACCGCCGCGGCGGCGTCGGTGCGGGAGGTGCGCAGCGCGTGGTTTCCGGAGATCCAGGGCCAGGCCTCGTACCGCCGCCTGAGCGGCAACGTCGACTACACGGTCGAGCTGCCGGGCGAGATGGGAGAGCA
>CAJXKO010000051.1 GCA_913055845.1 uncultured Bacteroidota bacterium
CCGAAACTCCATCACATCGCCGTCCTTCACCACGTAGTCTTTTCCTTCGGTCCGGAGAAGCCCGGCGTCTCGGGCAGCGGCCTCGGAGCCTGCTGCGTCAAAGTCCGAGAAGTGAATCGTCTCGGCCTTAATGAAGCCCTCCTCGAAGTCTGTGTGGACTTCACCGGCGGCCTGGGGGGCACGAGTCCCTTCCTTGATGGTCCAGGCGTACGCCCCCTTCTCGTCTGCCGTAAAGAAGGTGATGAGATCCAGCACGTCGTACGCCGCGTGGATGAGCCGTTCAAGGCCCGAGCGTTGCAGGCCCGCGTCGTTGAGGAAGAGCTGCCGCTCCTCGGGGTCGAGTTCGGCCATTTGGGATTCGAGTTCCGCCGAAATGACGACCACCTGTGTGCCTTCTTCGTCCGCGATGGCGCGCAGCTGATCGACGTATTCGTTGCCGTCGGGCAGGGCCTCGTCCCCCACGTTGGCGGCGTACAGGACGGGCTTTTCGGTGAGCAGAAACAGCTCATCCACGAGGGGACGGTTGGGGGCGCTTACCTCGAACGACCGGGCCCAATGCCCCTCACTCAGGTGCTTACGGAGGCGTTCGAACACTTTCAGCTGCTCAGCGGCTTCCTTGTCTCCTTTCTTGGCGGCCGTCTCGACCTTGTCGATGCGCTTCTCCACGGTCTCCAGGTCTTTCAGCAGCAGCTCCGTGTTGATCACGTCCACGTCGCGCACCGGGTCTACCGTTCCCGACACGTGTGCCACTTCGTCGTCCTCGAAGCACCGCACGACGTGGATGATGGCGTCCACCTCGCGGATGTTTGCCAGAAACTGGTTGCCCAGTCCTTCGCCCTCGGCAGCCCCCTCCACGAGGCCGGCGATATCTACAAACTCGATGGTGGTGGGCACAGTCTCGGGGGAACCGGCCAGTTCGGCCACGCGCGGCAGGCGGTCGTCGGGGACAGGCACCACCCCCACGTTGGGATCCACCGTGCAGAAGGGATAGTTCTCCGCCGCGGCCCCGGCGTTGCTCAGCGCGTTGAAGATGGTGGACTTGCCAACGTTGGGGAGGCCGACGAGGCCACACTGCAGGGACATGAGAATCGGGGGATTGGGGCCGGCGAGAACGACGCGACCCGGATGTATTGGGGGCTCGACAGGCTTGTTCCCCTCCGGATCCCGACTATCCGTTGGCGTACGGCACGTCGATAAACTCCCGCTCCGGGAGGAAGACGGCCGTGAGACGACCCATGCCGGGCTTCATGTGGTAGACGCAGCCCGTGTCGATGAGAATGAGCTTCTCGCGGTTGATGGGTTCGGGCTGCGGCGTGTGGCCACACACCACTGGTTTTTCCCACGCGACTTCCGACGCCTCCAAGTGTCCCCGCTCCCACAGCAGTACCTCCTCGTCGGGGGCCTCCACGGAGTCCGCAATTGTGCGGTCGGGATCCAGGCCCGCGTGGACGAAAAAGAAGTCGTCGGTCTCGTGGTAGAGCTTCGTGTCGCGAATAAACTCAGCGTGGGCCGCCGGAATGTGGATCTCAGAGCTTCCGTCCCCCTTCAGGTAACTCTGGAGCGTCGAGACGCCTCCATTCATGCGCCAGAGACTAAAGGCCCCATCGTCGAGGTATTCGATCATCATTGCCTCGTGATTGCCCCGCAGGAACGTGCAAGGGACGTCCTGTCGCAAATCCAGGAGCCGGTCGATTACGCCCTTCGAGTCGGGCCCGCGGTCGATGTAGTCCCCCACGAACAGCAGATGGTCGTCGGGCGACGGGTCAATTCGAGCGAGGAGCGCATCGAGCGACTGTGCGCATCCGTGGATGTCGCCAATTGCTATGAGGCCCATCGCGCGGGGTTAGGGATTGCGGAGAGGCAAAAAAGGAATCGGCCACTGGGCGCGCTCAGCCCACACTCAATATTGCGGGTACCCGTCGAGAATCACAACTTAGGAGTCGGAGGAGGACTCGGCCCGCTCGCGGATGCTGTCCATGCCGATAAGGCCGCGCCCGGACTTGTTGAGGCGGCCCTGCTCGTGGAGGTCGAGGAGGATAGCGTCGATGACCCCGTTGATAAACGTGCCGCTTCGGGGAGTGCTGTACTTTTTCGCGATATCGATGGCCTCGTCGACCGATACCTTTGGCGGAATCTCCTCGAACTTGAGCAGCTCCGTCGTGGCCATGCGCAGCAGGCACCGGTCGATGACGGCAATTCGGTGAATTGCCCAGTTTTTCGCGTGCTTCTCGATGATTTTGTCGGCCTCCGCGGTCGTGTCGAGGGTCCGGCGGAAGAGGCGCTCAGCAAAGTCGCGCGTCGAGGGGTCGTCTTCGAGCGGGATCCGAATCAGCGTGTGGACGACGTGGTCGGCGTTCTCGTCGGCCTGCTCATGGGCATAAAGTGCCTTCATGACGTGTTCGCGGGCTTCACGTCGGGTGCTCATGAGTAGGTGACCATTGGATCGGGGGACACACGTCGCCGCAGTGGGTCTGCGGAGACGGCTCTTATTTCCGACGGTAGAGGCAGGTTCGGGGCTCGGATTGGATTCCTGTAATCTTGGATTTTGGCGGATGGCATGGTACGCCCTCCAACGCAGGCACGTTAGAATCTGCCCGCGGTGTGTGTCTTCCGGACCTGTTCTCTTCCGCAGCGACGGTCCGCGTTGTGCGCCCCGACTCGTCGATTCACTGGACCGCATACCCGGCCCTCCTTATGGCGGGAGCGTTCGCGTTGGGCATTGTAGGGGGCTCTGTCTTCGAGTGGATGCCTCCGTCGGCCTGGCTTGGAGGCGCTGCACTTGGACTGGCCGGATTTGGGGCGGTCGAGTGGTGGGACCGAACGCGACTCGTCACGCTCGCCCCTCTCGGCCGCGCCGTCGCCCTGGCACTGGTGACAAGCTTTGCTGGCGGGGCGTGGCAATCCATCTATCGGGCCCCACCCGCCCGCGGACTGGCCCCTGTGGCCGAGGCAAGTCAGGAGCCGACGACGCTTCGGGGGATCGTGGCGGATGCTCCCGAACGGACCGACGTGGCAACTCGATTCATCCTGGCGGCCGATACACTTCTCGGCGAACGCGACACGGTTGGGGTCGAAGGGAAGGTTCGCGTGACGCTTCAGCCCTCGCCGTGGATCGATGAGACTGGGGCGTTCCCCAAGATCCAGCAGGGAGATGCTGTACAGGTTCAAGGGCCTCTTCGACGCCCGCCGGGACTTCGTAATCCGGGGGGATTTGACTACCGTGCGTACCTGGCGCGGCGGGACATCTGCTGCACACTGTACGCGGGGAGGCCGACTCGTGTAGAGATCCGGGGGCATCAGCAGGGGCTGGTGGAGTCGGTGCTGGTGAGTGCCCGTGATCACGTACGGCGCCAGCTCCGACGGTACGTTCCCAGTAGCGGTGGGCGTGGGGTCCTCCAGGCACTCTTGTTGGGGGATCGAAGTCAGGTAACGGACACGCAGCGCGAGCGCTTCGCGAAGACGGGACTCATGCATCTTCTCGCTGTCTCGGGACTCCACGTCTTTCTCGTGGGGATGGTGCTATACGTTTTGCTTCGCCCCATCCTTATGCGGTTTCGGTTCGGGTGGCGGACGGTGGAAGCAACGCGGGCCCTACTCACCGTTGTGGTCTTGGGGTTCTACATGCTCTTGACTGGAGGACGCCCGTCTGTCGTGCGGGCCGTAATCATGGCAACCCTCTTCATCGGAGGGATCATGCTTCAGCGATCCGCTCATTCCCTCAACACGCTTGGTGTGGCGGCCCTCCTCCTTCTCGGAATGCGTCCGTCCGCCCTCTTCGACGTGGGGTTTCAATTGTCTATGGCCGCCGTGGGCGGGATTGTGACCCTCAATCCTCGGTTTCTAGAGGCCGTACCGGTCCGGTACCGAAACTCTGAGATAAGTGAATGGATCGTGTCGACCGGCACCGTGTCGGCGGCCGCCATTCTGGCTACAGCTCCGGTGCTACTCCATCACTTCGGGTGGGTGTCGGTCGCGGGACTTCTGCTCAACATGACCGGCATTCCGTGCACAGGGCTCGCCCTTTCCGCAGCCATCTCAATGTCGGTGGTGGGTGGGGGCTGGGGCGTTGCCGGGGCGGCCTTCGGGAGTGCTGCGGATCTCTTTGTGCAAGGTCTCCTGGCAACTTCCCGCTATGGGGCGGAGTGGTTTTCGTGGGCGGGTCTGCGGATGCCTGTTTCGGACCCGTGGGTTCTCGGAGCGCTCGTTTCTGTCCTCGTTGCCTTTGCGCAGTGGCCACGGCCACGCACCCGGTGGCGGTGGATCATTGTCGGGGTTTTCTTCGCGACCGCATCGGTGTGGGCAGATGTCACTGGACGAGAGGCTGAGCCTACGCTTGATGTCGTGTTTTTTGACGTAGGACAAGGAGGAGCGACACTCATTAAGACGCCCGGCGGGAAGCACCTGCTGGTGGATTCGGGGCCGCGTTCACCTGGGGGTGCGGCTGCGGAGTTTACGGTCCTTCCCTTCCTGGACCGGTGGGGTGTCCATCGACTGGACGCAGTGGTAATTACGCATCCTGACGAGGATCACCTCGGGGGACTGCCGACACTTCTGCGGGAAATATCGGTGGGACGAGTGATCCACAACGGCCAATCCGCGGATACAGAGCTCTACGTTGAGGTGCAGCGTCTCCTTGCCGAAAAGGAGGTTCCACAGCGGACAGTGCGTCGTGGAGATGAGGTCTCTGTTGGTTCTTCGATCCAGGCACAGGTTCTTTCGCCCCCTGCTCGTTCGGGAGACCGGGAAGCTGAAGAGAGAAACAACGCCTCTCTTGTTCTTCACCTGGCGTACGGAGCAGTGGACGTGCTACTTCCGGGAGACATAGAGGCTGGTGCTGAGCAGAACTTGACCCGAATCTATGGGGCGCAGCTCGACAGTCGGGTCGCGAAGATTCCGCATCATGGCTCCTCGACCAGTAGCTCGGAAGAGTTCATCCGGGCCGTGGGTGGGGCAGCAGCAGGTGCCCACGCCATTGTGAGTGTAGGAGCTGAAGGGCAGTACGGGATGCCGCACCCCAACGTGCTGGAGAGATGGAGACAGGAAGGAATGACGGTCCACAGCACAGCTCAGAACGGAGCGGTCTGGATGCGGACGGAAGGCAAGAAGGTCTGGGAAGTGAGGTGGAAGTAGGAGTGTCAAAGAGGTTTGCAGATCCCTTGGGGGAAGGGTTCCGCAAGATGAAACTTCGTATTCCTGATTGAGAATATCCCCCTGCGTGGGTGATATGTCGGAGGATATCGATACTGATGGCGTCTTCTCACCGTATATCAGTTTCTGCGAGCGAAATCCCTCGTCGGTCAAGTTATCCACACGCCCTAGTATGAATGAAGCACTTGGGGATTTTTAAAAGACATGGTTGTTGTTGCTAGTCGTGTGGAAATGTGGATAACAGGATCGCCCACATTGGGACGGGCCAGATGTGGATAGTTCCGGCAGTCATGCACAGGGTTTTCCACAATCGGCTGACACTCTAATGCCGGTACACGCCGCTCAGGCCGAATATCGCGCGTATTTTCCACGTGTCCACAGCGATCCACAGTGTAGCGGGGGATTTTGGAAGGGTAGTTATGAACAGTCGTCCACAGTGTGCAAAAGACGAGGATGGCTGTGGATATCCCGTCTAGTTGTCCACGAGCGTTCGCGGTCCAATTTCGGTCCACAGATTATCCAGGGGTTATCCCCTACTTATCCACGGGTTATCCACAATCTTGTGGATAAACAGCAGACTTCCAGAAAACGACGGAGAGAGAAGCAATTACGCGACATCCCCAGATCTGAAGGGTGTCGCATGGAGAGACTAGCGGAGGTTACTCGTCCTCCGTGATCGTGAAGAGGCGGTAGATACAGAAGGCGGCAATGAGGGCAGGCCACAGCGCCGCCAGCCAGTCGCCTTCTTGCAGTCGGACGACTGTGAGGGAGGACCCGAGAATGGCGATGAGGGCGTAGATGATCTGGAAGATCCGAGAGCTCGACATGCTACGCGGAGGGGCGTGAGGAGTAGGGAGGCGATTGCGCCCTTCAAAGACGATTGGCGGGGTAGGCCAGGGAGACGGTCCGCGACGGTATCGCTCCGGCTATGTATCGGGATTGAGTAACTCCATGAGAAGCGGCGTAAGGCGCTCGGCCGTGGTCCGTGACCACTCCTCCCTTGTATCGTCGGGAAGCTCAATGGGGGTCTGCTCGACGAGTTCGAGGCCGTATCCGGCCAGTCCGATTCGCTTTCGGGGATTGTTTGTGAGAAGCCGCAGTTTGCGAATGCCAAGATCCCGGAGGATTTGGCAGCCAATGCCATAGTCACGATGGTCCATCTCGAGGGAAACATCGTCGGGGGCGCGGTCCCCCTCGGTCTGCTGGCGCTCCAGGCCCTTTAGCTTTGAGAGGAGGCCCTGGCCGTGATTGCTCTGCATCATGTAGAGGATTGCACCCTGTCCCTCGTGCTCCACCTGGAGCAGGGACTTGGCGAGCTGCTTGCTGTAGGCTTCGTGCCGTGCGGCCAAGACATCGCCGAGCACGTTCTGGGAGTGTACCCGGACGAGAACGGGTTCTTGGGGAGTCCAGTCGCCCTTGAGCACCGCCAGGTGTACGTCACCGGTCAGGGTTTCCTCGTAGGCGACGACCCGGAACGTGCCAAACGCTGTGTCGAGTGTCACCTCCGCCTCCCGTTCCACGAGGCGCTCGTTTTGCATCCGGTAGGCGATCAGGTCCTGGATCGTAATGAGGGGCATATCCAGGGCCTGGGCCTGCTCGTGTAGCTGGGGAACCCGGGCCATGGTGCCGTCCTCGTTCATGATCTCAACGAGGGCCCCGGCCGGCTCAAAGCCCGCGAGCCGCGCAAGATCTACGGATGCTTCGGTGTGCCCAGCCCGACGCAGTACGCCCCCCGTTCGGGCGCGGAGGGGAAACACATGCCCGGGCCGTGCGAAATCGTAGGGGGAGGCGTCCGGGTCCGCGAGCGCCCGGATCGTCTTCGCACGATCGGCGGCGGAGATGCCGGTGCTCGTCCCCTGCCGGTAGTCGACGGAGACGGTGAAGGGGGTGCTGTAGAGCGAGGAGTTGGACTCGACCATCAGGTCGAGATCCAGTTCTTCGGCCCGCTCAGGCGTAATGGCCGCACAGAGAAGGCCGCGTCCCTCCTTGGTCATGAAGTTGACGAGGTCAGGGGTCATCGCCTCGGCCGCCCCGATAAAGTCGCCCTCATTCTCGCGGTCTTCGTCGTCCACGACAATGGCGAGCCCGCCTGCCCGGATGGCTGCCAGGGCATCCTCAATCGCATCGAAGGTCGCCTCCGAAGACGACGCCGAGTTGTGGGTCGGGGAACTCATGGTCGTTGGGCGCGAGTGGCTCTCGCAACGGAACGGTGGGCCGCGGCCGAACAATTCTCCCGCGGTGTGCTAGTCTTCGTCGTTGGCGAGACTGGCGATGGAATCCTTGTCGAAGCGGAGCCGCGTTCCCTTGCTGTCCACCTGTGCCAGAATGCTATCGTCGTCAATTTTTTGGATGGTGCCGTGGATGCCTCCTACGGTCACGATCTTGTCTCCCTGCTCCAGGTTGTCCACCATTTCCTGGTGCTCCTCTTCGCGCTTTTGCTGGGGCCGGTAAATGAAAAAGTAGAAGACTCCAATGATGAGAACGAGAGGAAACAGAAGCCCGACAATTCCTCCCCCGCCGCTGCCGGATTGGCCGACGAGAAGGACGGGGGTAAGGGTGGGAAGGAAAGAGGGGAGCATGGTGGGGGGACAGTCGAAGGTCAGAATTCGGGTCCAGGGGGCGACGGCGAGGGGCCAGTGGCCCTTCGGGATTCTCTCGAGTAAACGAAAAGAGAATCAACCGGTTCGACCGCCGCACCTAGTACGTAAAAGAAAAAAGGGCAAGCGACCCGCAGCGCGCCGCTGCGACCTCCTACCGCTGCTGCCTTCCGGCCCTGACGGGGTTCAGAGGGAGCTGGCCGTGCGGGACTTGCCCTTGCTCTGTGCGGGGAATCCCCGCGAAATGTTGGGCCGTATCGGACAAAGTGACGCCCGGACGGTTCCATCGACGAGAGGGGGCTCCCTGAAAATACCGTCAAGCCGGTTCTGAACCCTCCCGTAGGCGCGTCGAGACGGGGAAGACGAGGAGGGCGTGTTTCAGAGCTTAGCGTTTCCCGCCTGTCCTTCTCGTTCTCGTCCTTGCCAATCTCCGCGTTGAATTAGCACGCCCGATGCGGCAGTACGGTACGCGTCTTGCTCCTCAATGGCACAGGTACGGACAGCATTGTGCAGGAGGCTCGCTCCACGACTCTGGATTTTGCATGGTAAATACGACACTTAGGGAGGGGCAGTATTTCTTCCATTCCTATCGCATCGACTCGCCCAGGTTGTGCTCCTGAACCGGCGCGCCGAGGAACAGTGGCGCTCCCGTGGTCGAATCAAAGTGCGGGTGGAGACGCCGGTTTCTCGGAGAGGCGGAGGACAGTTCCAAGGTGACGGGAGTACGTAACGCACGCCGAACGCTGTCTTGTCCTCCTCTTCCGGACATCCGCCGGTACCGCTTTCCACGTTACCTCGTCGTCCCTTGCCCCGAAGTCCCCAGTTCCATGGACGCCCCCTTCCCAAACGCCAGTGACGAACAGACCGGCGATGAGGGGGCCAGTGGCAATACGAGTCTTAAGAAGCGTAGAGGGGGATCTGTCGACGCCCTCATTGCTGCGTTCCAGGAGATCACAAAGGCCGCGGACGTGAAAGGAGACAGTGGGATGACCGCGCCGGTGCCGTTCCCACGGCCTACATGGTCCCCCGCGAAAACCATCGAGGCAACGGTCACGGCCTTTCGGAAGGCCGGGCGGCGTGCCGTGCAGCGGGCCGCCCAGGACGACCAGTCGGCACGGGTCGGTGCGGAACGGACCGGGGGGAACGGGTCCGCCGAGGCCGCAGGAACGACCCGCGACCCTGATGAGGCGTCCGCCTCCCACGCAGCCGGCGGTGCGAAGGCGGCGAAGGAAGGTCCCACCGCTGAGGACGAATGGTCGGGGGGCGACTCGCCCGACACAAGCGAGTCTCTGGCCCCAGCGTTTCGACAGGCCCTTTCCGAGCGGGCGAAAAGACGGAAGGACTCCTCTAGACAGCCTCCCCTCCCGGAGTCATTCCGGTGGGTGGCCGACGCAGCGGAAGACCTCCCCGATTCGTTCCCGGCCTCCCACTGGCTTCCTGCCAAGCGTCTTGGGGAGCGTTCCGTGCCGGCAGCAGTCACCGACGCCGATGCCTTCCTGCTGGCCGGAGAAGGGCAGCGGCCGTACGAATGGCTCATGCACATTCGGGGCCATGCGGAGATGGGCGTGTATCTGAAGCCGATTTTCTGGCATCGGGCCAAGGCGGACGATCCATCGCCAGGAGCGCTGCATGCGGACGGAACGTGGGGCCCCGAAACGAGCCCGGAGGCAATGCAGGGGCTCTGGGAGCAGGCCAATGCAATCAACCGGCGAATCGAAAACCTCCGCGAACTGGGGGGGGAAGCGAGGGGCGGCGCAGAGCATCGGGTCCTGCAGTTTGTCGCGACGCGGGACGACGCGTTTGCCCCCCACCGAGTGGCCGAGACCAAGGACGGACTTGTGTATCCGAAGCTCTCTCCCCTCCTCGCCCAGGCGCCAGAAGGGGGGGCTCCAGGCGCGGACGACGAACTTGCGAACCTCTTCTCCTAGACTGTACGTCGCATCTGAGAGGACTAACGACCGAGGCGGGGTTATCCCGGACGGGAGAAAGACCTACACGAAGTCGTGGTTGCGATCAAGCGGAACGCCCTGTTCTAGCTCCTCCTCTATGTCGTCCACGATCGCCGAAATGCGATGTCGGATCGCGGTAATGGCTGGCTTGAGGGGGTCAATGTCGGTGGCGGCTTCCTCAAGGTCCGCCTCAATGGTCTCGGCCTGGTCGAGAAGATCGTACAGGGCGGACAACTGCTCCTCGTGGCGCTCTAGCTGAGACTCCTGGAGAAATTGGACAATCGTGTGGGCAAGGCGGAGCGATGCGTCGAAGAATTGGTCCCGGGTCAGGTCCAACTCCTCCGCGTGCGTCTCTAAAAAGGCCTTCGTTTCCCGGCTCACCACGTGTGTCTTGCGGGTGAGTTCACCGGGCTGATCGGAGGCATTCTCGACGAACCAGTGCCGGGTATTTTCGCCCTCGTCGTTGAGGAACGACACTGTAAGCTGGGCCGCCATTTCGGCCACTTCTTTCTGCGTCACTCCCCAGTGGTCCGACAACTGCTCCTTGGCCTCAAGGGCGTCTGCACTGAGCTTGAACTTGGTATGGACCGAGCGCCGCCCCTTGCCGGAGGGGGCTTTCTGGCCTAGACTGCTTCGGTTCCGGACGAGATCTTCCATGCCGTCATGGTGCGCGTGCCAAAATCAGGATGGAGTGCTGAATCTATTCCCTGGAGCCGATCTGTTCAATTTCCCGATGTAGCCAAAAAGTGAAGTTAGCACGAAGAAAACCGGACGAACGGATGTCATCGGTGGGAGGAGACGGCGCACTCGGCCGTGCAAAGGTCGGCTACAGTTCCTTCTCGAGCAGTCCCATGATCTCGTCGTAACTCTCTTGGGCCGCCGACTCGTCCCCCGACCGGATCGCATCGGTGACGCACGTTTCGAGATGATTGCGGGTAATGGCTCGTCCCACGGACTTGAGCGCCTGTTGCACGGAGTGGATCTGATCGAGAATATCGCCGCAGTAGCGGTCTTCTTCTACCATGCGCTTTAGGCCACGGATCTGCCCCTCAATACGGCTGAGGCGGTTGGTGATATTCTCGCGGTCGGCATCGCGAACGGGCATAGAGACGGCGCAGATGATGAGCGAAAGCGGCGGCTGGGCGTTGAGACCCCGAGGGCCTGCCTCCGGTCGGAGCCGGAAAATTCGGGACGGGAAGCAACGGTTGGGGCCGTAAGCAAACACAATTACGGTCTACAGGGCCAGAAGGCGCCTACTTTGCCCGTAAGGGGTTGTTTCCGCCGAGGGAAATGGGGAGACGAGAACACCTTTCACCGAAAGATTGCGGACCCCTTTTGGTTCACCAAAGTGGGCCTTTTATTTTAAGTACTGTTTCTCCGCCGCCGACCCCGCTCTGCTTCCATGCCTGCGCCCGCTACCATGCCGACCCTCGCCCCCTCAATCATTGCATCCGATTCCGGACGCTTTGCGGCCTGCGCCGACGAAGCCCTGAGCGCCGGTCCCGAGTGGCTCCACGTTGACGTCATGGATGGCCACTTTGTCCCCAACATCACCATCGGCCCTGACGTCGTCCGTGCCCTTCGCCCAGTGGCCGACGAGCACGCTGCCCGGCTTGACGTACACCTCATGATCGAAAATCCCGAACAGTACGTGGAGGCGTTCGCCGACGCGGGGGCGGACATCCTGACCGTCCACGTGGAAACCTGTCCCCACCTCCACCGGGTGGCCCAGCAGATCCGGGCGGCGGGCTGCGAGGTCGGCGTTGCCCTCAACCCTGCCACGCCCCTCGGTCACCTCGACGGCATCCTGCCCTTCGTCGACCTCGTACTCGTGATGTCGGTGAATCCGGGGTTCAGCGGGCAAGACTTCATTCCAGAGACGACGGCCAAGGTGCAACGGCTGCGTCGCCAGCTCAACGCGCTCGGCTCCAGTGCGCACCTGGAGGTGGATGGAGGGGTGGGGCCGGAGAATGCGATGGAGCTCATCCGGGCCGGCGCTGAGGTACTGGTGGCGGGGAGCGCCGTGTTTGGGGGCGAGCAGTCGATCGAGCAAAACGTCGAGGCCCTCCGGAATGCACTGACGCTCAAGGTGTGACGCAGCGGCCGCCGTCCCCGACCGGCGCATTCGTGTAGGGGGACCCAATCACCGAATTCGGAAGGTGCTATGGAGAACCCCCGTTCAGAACTGAAGGACATGAACGACATGGTGTGCGTGGTGACCGGGGCCAACTCGGGCCTCGGCAAGGCCACGGCTACGGAGTTGGCCCGCCTCGGGGCGCGCGTGGTCATGGTGTGTCGGGATGAGGGCCGCGGACGAGACGCACAGGCCGAAATCAAGGCCGCGGCGGAGCTGGCTCGTCCCAGCCGTGCGGACACTGTGGACCTGTGCATTGCAGACCTGGCCGTGCAGGAAGAGGTGTACCACCTCGGGGAAACGATTCGGGCCAACTACGACCGGCTCGATGTGCTCGTAAACAACGCCGGGGTGTTTCTCGATACGCGCCGAGAAACCGTTGATGGCATTGAAGCCACCTTTGCCGTCAACCACCTTGCGCCTTTCCTCCTCACCCATCTGGTGCTGCCCCGCCTCCAAGAGACCGCCGGACGCGTCGGCGAGGCCCGGATCATTAACGTCAGTTCGGAGGCCCACCGCGGGGCCAGCATTCACTTCGACGATCTCAACGCCGAGAAGGGCTACAATCCCCTCCAGGCGTATGCCCAGTCCAAGCTGGCCAACATTCTCTTTACCCACGAGCTATCCCGTCGCCTAGAGGACACGGGAGTGTTGGTGAACGCGGTACATCCCGGTGTGGTGAACACCAACATCTGGCGCGGGTCCGGCTGGATTTCCCGCATTGCCCGGCTCTTTGCCTGGCTTTACAAACGCCCCGAAGAAGGAGCCCGTAGTGTGGTGTACCTCGCGGCTTCCCCCGAGGTGGCGGGGGTGACCGGTCAGTACTTCAAAGAGACCGAGATTGTAAACCCCTCCCCGGAGGCCTACGACGAGAAAGTGGAAACTCGGCTTTGGGCCGTAAGCCGAGAGATGACGGGCCTCGTCGAGGACACTCCGGACGAGTCGCCCAGCGAGTGAACGTCTGAGGTGCGGGATCACGTCCGCTCGTCAATCATCGCGTCGAGTCCTTGTTTGTGGGCCGTTTCCAATTGCTCCTTCTCACGGCGCCAGAAGACGAAGAGGGCGGCGCCCATGAGGAGGGCCGCGAAGATGGATCCGTACCGCATTACCTTAAAGGCGCTGGCGGAATACGAATTCGAGTCGGGATCGAACCGCGCGCAGGCCAGGAAGGCCTTGTCGATGATATTGCCCACCGTGCCGTTCGACGCCTCTACGAGTGCGGTGCGCAGATCGCCCGAGGCGGGGGCAAGCGTCGTGAAATAGCGTGTGATGGTGCCGGAGCCACTTAGAAACACAATGGCCGCGGGGTGGGCAAACTGCTGGGTCTTGTCCTTAAGCGGCTTGTAGCGGAAGCCGACCGAGTCGGCCAAGGTTTGAATCGCGTCTTGCTGGCCGGTCAGGAAGTGCCAGCCGTCAATCATGTTCTCCGGCTCCTCCAGGGAGGTCGCGTAGCGCTCCTGAGCCTTGCGCGCCATCTTGGGGCCCTCCTTCGGATTGATGTCGACGGTGAGCACCTTAAACTCCTCCCCCGCCGTCCATGACAGTCCGCTCATCGCCTTGGCAAATTTCTGAAGCTGAATGCGGCACAGTTGCGGGCACCGGTGGTAGTTCATCGTCAGCATCACCGGGGTGGACCCGTCGAAGTACCGGTCGAGGGAGACCGTCTCGCCCGCTTCGTTGCGGAAGGTGAGGGACTGGGGAATTGCCGCCCCGAGCTTCTGATCGACGCCCACATTTTCGAGCTGCTCCGGCGTGCGGTTTGCACGCTGGGCGTACGCTTCGGGCACGAGGAGCCCCGCCCAGAGAAGGGCGCTCACCAGCGCAAGCACTACTCCCATACGCAGGCGACGTGGATCGGCGACCTCAGGGAAAGACGGAATACGCATAAACCGGAAGGACTGGCCACAGTCTATCTGTTCACCATTCTAACCCAGAACGGCCCCGAAGGTTTGTTTAGGCCGTCGCCAGCCCGAGGCTCCACAGTTACAAAGGATCCTCTGTGAGCGAGACAGTCATCGTTAGCCCAATTACAGCGTGAAACACCTCCCGATAGTTCGCCTCGAGGGGCAGGCGAACCACTAAGCCGGGGCGGACGCGCCCAAACGTGCCCTGAACCGTGGCACTGAGGTGGTGGAGCGAGCTTTCCCTAAATCTTGCCTCCTGTACCACCTCCCAGCGCCCCGTCAGTCCCACGCCCGCGCTGAGCCACCCGTCGGCCTCCGTGTACCAGCCCTGAACGCCGTACGTCAGAATCATCGTCGCGGAGGCGTTGTCCGCTGCAGGGAGAAAAATCTCTGGGCCCGCCCGCAGCCGAGCCGTGACGGGGGACGACCCGGGCGTGTAGTGGTAATTTCCGAGGAGGTGCACGGGCACTTGGTTGACGGTGTAGGCGCTGAACCGATTCAGATCGCTGAGCGAACCGATCGCGGAGGAGAGAACCCCCGGGCCCTCGGTAATCGGGGGACGGGCCCCCATCTCCATGAAAAAGGACCCCTCCGTGCTTCGCAGTTTGAGGCCCAGGGCGGGATTACCCACGCTGGTGGAGGAAGGGGCGTCGTCCCGGACAGACGGAGCACTGAGGCGAACGTGACTCACTGGCAGTTCGCCCACCAGCATCAAACGCTCAGAGAGGGCCGCCTGGGCCGAGACGACAAGAGTGGACGTGAGAAGCGACACGTCCGTCCCGTCCTCAAACACGGGCTTCAGCCACTCCACGGAGAGCTGGGTGGCGTGCCGCGGCGGGGCGGTCCAGACCGACTGGGCTGGGGCAGAGAGCGTACTGCCGAACAGGAGCAGAACGAACCAGAGGGAAGCACGGCGGCACATGCGCGGAGAGACGTTGTCGAGAAGGCGCGTGCGTATCCTAGGGGGCCGCAATGTTTTGCTCGTGAGTAACATTGCAGGACGTGTCCGGGCCTGTCCTTGACGGGGACTCATCGTTCCCCCCAGTCCCCGACATGTGCTCCACCGAACGGCCCGTCCCTGCGGAGGCCCGGGCCGGCACGCGGCCGTCCGACGACAAAGTGACCTGCGGAAGCGGCGGTGCATTGCGACTTCGGGTCATACCACCCACCGAGAGGCCCCGCAGGAAAGGATGGAACCCCTTCCATCCCAGTGCTCAGAGAAAGATGGAGAAAAGTGGGAATTCTCTAGGGCTGAGATTGAAGTCTGCAACGACGGTCCTTATCATTCGAGGCCGTTCGAAAACTCACAAAAGTATTGCTTTCGGGTCCTTTTCTAGACCGCCCGATTCACGCATGCCGACGCCGTCCTCCGAACTCCGGACTGTTATTGATCGTCTTCCGTTCGCGGTAGACGACACCGACGCCGCGAACGAGGCCTTCCAGCGCTGGGTAGAGGAAGATACCCCAGAGGCCACACGCCTCGTCGACCTGTGGACGTACTGCTACGTCTGCCGATATTTCCTGTCCAAGTCGGCGCGTGGCGCGTTTGAAAATGCCTCCGACGCCGATGAGCTTACCACGCGGGCCTACCGCAAGGTGCAGGAGAACCGCGACAGTGTTCGCAATCCGGACCGCTATGCCAACTGGGTGAGCGTGGTTTGCAAGAACACGTTCCTCAACTACACCCGCCGAGATCAATTTTCGGAGTCCATTCAGGACGAGGATGGACCCACCCTCACGGCCCAAGAAGAGCGTCCCATTGCGGAGATCGGATTCGTGCGGGAGGCGTTTGCGGACGCCATTGAGCGACTCCCCGGCTATCTTCAAGAACCGGCACGGCTGTATTTTCTCGAGAATCGGGAGTTCGAAGAAATTAGCGAGGCCGTTGGTAAACCGGTGGCGACTGTGCGCACGTACAAGCACAAGGCCATGAAGCAGCTGCGTGCCGACGATCGCCTTCAAGAATACGTGGATGGTCCGGTTCTCTAAAAAGAGTTTCGAAGATCAAAAAATAAAATTTTTGTTTAGAGAGTTATGCTAATACCTTCGATGTGTCTCCCCGAACCACTACATATCCGCCCACTCCCGTCCTGAATGTCCAGAAACATCGGGAGGGAGCGAGTTGCCCCAGGAAACGACCGATGCAGTTGGGGCAGCCTCGTCGTCCCGGGCACGCTTTATGCTTGTGCGTTCTGTCTAAACTGCCACAGCGGGCACACGAACCCTTTCGCAAATAGCCGATTGGTTTTTTCTGATGGAAGATATCGAAGAAAAAATTCTTTCCTATCCCCATCTTTCCGTGGAGGAGCAGCGAGAGATTGAGGCACTTGTGGAGAAAAATCCAGAGTGGGCCCCTCTTCTCCGGGATGTTCGCTCGATCGAAGGGGTTTCTGCAAATGTAGCGGCTGATCTCCCATCCGATGGCCTACTCGCCACCTATGTCGTGGTCCGGCACCTCCACCCGAAGGCGGTGCCAGAAAGCTTGCAGGGAGTAATGACCGAACTTGAGGCGCGCATCGAGGAAAGCGAGTCCCTCCGCCGCAGAGTCAACGCGGCACGCCGTCGACTGAAAGACGCCGAGGCGGCCATCGACCCGGTATCGCACTTCGAGGCCCTTACCGAGCACGATCTGGAAGCTGAACGGGAGGCGGAGGTCTCTGAGGCCCCGAACACGGAGAAAAACAAGGCCCCTCGATCGCCGTCGGTGTGGGCCCTCATTCTGGATCTGCCGCGGCTCGTGCGGTGGGGGGGCGCTGTGGCCCTGATCCTGGTAAGTGTATACGGGGGACTGTACGGCGTTAGCCGTGCTACACAGTCCCCTCTCGACCGGCTCGCAGCCGTCGAGGTCAGCAATCAGGTCGTCGAAAGCTACGCCGACACCGACATGCGCAGTGCAACTCCCCAGTCCGGTACCGCGTCGGTCGACGATCAGTACCTGGACGGCCTGTCCGCTCTGCAGAACGCTCGCGTCTCCACGCTTGGACTCTTTCCGCGCTACGATGCTGAGCGGCTTGCCCAGGCCCATCAGCATTTCGGGGAGGTACTGGACCAGGTAGAGCCCCGATCTTTCCTGGCCCTGGAGGCGCACTTTTATCTCGGAAAGATCGCCCTCGCGCAAGGGGACCTCAACACCGCCCGCGGGCACTTTAAGACCGTAGTGCGGGACGAAGGACGGCGGGCGGGAGAAGCGTACGAAATCCTGAAGACGCTTCAGCAAGAATACGGTACGGGGACCCAGTAGGTGTACTGGGGCCAACTGGCTCTGCCAATGACCAGATAATAAAAGGGGACCAGCGTGCTGCGCTGGTCCCTGGGATGCACGTGGAGCAGTAAAGAGAAGTGTCGGCGCGCTTCTCGGCGGAGCCTCCTAGGCGTAGGTATTCAGCATCACCGGCATGATGAGCATGAGGATGTCTTCCTCCGGTGCCTCGTCGGACGTATCGCGGGGCAGTACAATGCCGGCACGGTTGGGCGAGCTGAGTTCGAAAACCACCTCTTCGCAGTCAACGTTGCTGAGTACCTCCGTGAGGTACTCCGAGTTGAAGCCAATTTCCATCGGCTCGCTGTCGTAGTCGCAGTGGATGGTCTCCTCGGCCTCGCTGGAGCGCTCCACGTCCTCCGCCGAGATGGTTACCGTATCGGCCGTAATGTCGAGCCGGATCTGATTCGTCATGCTGGACGAGTAGAGGCCCACGCGCTTGACGGCGTTGAGCATATCCTCGCGGGTCACGACGAGATGGCGGTCGTTACCGTCCGGAATGACGGACTGGTAATTCGGGTACGTTTCGTCGATCAGGCGCGCGAGCACGCGGGAGTTGCCGAACTCGAAGCTCACGTGACTCTCGTCCACTCGGACGGTGCAGATCTCATCGTCCTCCACGACCCGGCCCGCGAGCTTCGTCGCCTTCTCCGGCACGATGAAGTCCACGTCGGTGTGGGCCTGCAGCCCCGGAAGCGTGAGCTTCACGAGCCGGTGCCCGTCCGTCGCGACGACGGAGGTCTCCTCCTGGCCGACCTGGAAGTACACCCCCATCATGGCGGGGCGCAGGGCGTCTTGGCTCACCGCGAAGGCCGTCTTGTCAATCGTACGGCCCAGAAGTCCCCCTTCGACGTTGATTTCTTGGGACTCCTCGAGTTCCGGCAGCTCGGGGTAATCCGACCCGTCATGGCCCACCATCTTGTAGTGGCCCTGGTCGGTTTCCATCCGAATCTCGAAGTCACTGTCCGCCGTGAATTCGATCGGGAGATCTGGCAGCGCACGCAGGGTATCGATGAGCCGCTGGGCCGGCACCGCAATGGGCGTGCTCTCCGGGGTCCCGTTCGTCTCAAACTGAACCGGTACCGTCTGTACGATCGAGATCTCGAGGTCCGTGGCGCTGAGACGCAGTGTGTCCCCGTCACGCTCGAAGAGAATGCACTCTAGGATCGGCATCGTGCTCTTCGACGGAACGGCGCCCTTCACGGTGTTGAGTGCCTCGAGAAGGTCGGCACTTGAGGCGGTGAATTTCATGGCGATCGGCGCGTTGCGGAAAGGAATGGTCGAAGTTCGTGGAAACCCGCATTAGAATAAACAGACGTGTAGACTAATGCGCAACCCATACGGAGAGTGAAGACGGAAGATTCGGGGCGCCGCGTCTGCAGGTCGAGGGCTACCGTCCGTGGCGCTCAATCTTCTGGGCAATCTCATTCACCGTTTCCCGGAACTGGTCGTTGCTGTCCATCCGATCGTCTACGGTGTTGTTGGCGTGGATGACCGTAGAATGGTCACGGCCCCCAAAGTGGAGCCCAATGGACTTGAGGGAGTGCTGCGTGTGCTTCTTGGCAAAGTACATTGCAATCTGGCGGGCCCGTACAATCTCACGCTTTCGTGTGTCCCCACGGACCTCATCCTCCGAGATGCCCAGGTGCTCGCACACGATGTGTTGAATATCCTCAATCGTAAGGGTGGCCTCCTGCTCCTGCACCAGGTCGCGAAGGACCTCCTTGGTGAGGTCGAGGTCAATGTCGCGCTGGTGGAGGGTGGCGTGGGCAAGAAGCCGAATGAGCGCCCCTTCAAGCTCGCGGATGTTGCTCTCGATGCTGCGGGCGATGAACTCGATAATCTCGTCGTCGAGGTCAATCCCGTCATCCTCGGCCTTGCGCTCTAGGATGGCGATGCGGGTGTCGAGGCCGGGGGGTTTGAGGTCGGCACTCAAGCCCCACTGGAAGCGAGATAAGAGGCGTTCCTCCAGCCCGTCGATGGCCCGTGGGGGACGGTCGGCCGACAGCACGATCTGCTTCCCCGCCTGCCGTAGCGCATTAAAGATGTGGAAGAACTCCTCCTGTGTTTTCTCCTTCCCACTGAAAAACTGCACGTCGTCGACGATCAGCAGGTCGACCTGCCGGTAGAATCGCGAAAATTCGCTGACCCGGTTGCGCTGGATGGACTGGACGAATTCGGTTGTGAACCGCTCGCTGGAAACGTAGAGGACGGTCTTTGCGGCCCCATGGGCCGAAACGTAGTTTCCGATGGCCTGGATGAGGTGCGTTTTGCCAAGGCCCACGCCGCCGTACACGAGAAACGGGTTGAAACTCGTCCCGCCCGGCTCGCGGGCGATGGACCGGGCCGCGCTGCGTGCCAGTCGGTTGCAGTCGCCCTGTATGAACCGCTCAAACGTGTAGCTGTCGTTGAGCTGGCTGTCGATCTCGGCGTCCTTGAGGCCCGGAATGGCGAAGGGGTTCTGCACGGGCGGGTCCTCCTCGGGGTCTCCCCCAACAGGAGCAGGTCGGTCGTTCCCGGCGGGGGAAGACTCATCTTGTACAGGTGGGTCTTCGGGGGAGGGGGGCGTGTCCGAGGACGGAGCGGGCGACGATGCGTCCTGGGAAGACTCTGGGGGGCGGTCGGGGGCGTCTGGGGAGGCCTCATCCTCCGACGGGCGGGCAGGAAGCTGCATTGAGGCGCCTTGCTCCGGGTCCTCCGGGTCATTTTTCTCGATGACGATATCGTAGAACAGCCGCCCCTTGGGGCCAAGCACCCGAGTCACGGTCTTTCGGAGCAGTGAGAAATAGTGCTCCTCCAGCCACTCATAGTAGAATCGGCTTGGGAGCTGAATGGTCAGTTTGCGGAGATTGTCTTCCTCCTCCAGTGACTGGGCTTCTAGCGGCTCGAACCACGTCTTGTAGCTCTGGGGCCTCACGTTGTCCCGCACGATGTCGAGGCATTCGTCCCAGGCGCGTTCGGCGGAGGTGTCCATCACAAAACAAGGTCCGTCTCGTGGCGCAGGGGCCGGGTCAATTAAGAAGCGATGGGGGCGGCGCGTCCGCCACGATCCGCGGAGTCAAGAGGGTAATCGAGCCCGAAGTGTTGTCATCAGGTCTGTCGCTTCGGGGCCTCCGGGAAAGCGGGTCCTTCGGGTTTCGGGGCCAGGAACAAGGTAATCGCAAGGGGGGAGAGCCCGAATCGGCGTCACCCGGCAGGCGCTATGAGAGCAGGGCGCCGTCCGGAGGCCTCTAAGACCGGGGATACCGGAAACGGATCCTTGAAGAGCGATGGCGGGTCGAGGAGAGCCCTTGAGGAACCGGTTCGACAGGCACTCGACTGCCGGAGTAGGCACAAAGTCTCAAACCCCCCTCGACAGTTTGCCGAGGGGAGGCTTTCGGGCGTGGCATTGCGCGCCAGGAGGGTGAAGAGCCGGGATGTTGGAGACGGTGTGGTGCACACGGACAGAGGCTTGTACTTGCCGCGACGCCCACCAGAAAGCACAGTCTCCGAGCCCCCGGCCAATTTCGGGACTACGAACGATAATCACTGCCCATGGCAACGTCAAGAAGCCCCCGACCGGCCCTGTATTGGTTACGAGGCCGCCTCCGTACGCCCCAAAATCTTCAACGCGAGATTGTCCGGAAGCGGTTGCCGTCGTCCCCAACTGCATAGTAGATTGGAAGCGAGTTGTGTGGCCGCTACGGCCGCCGCGCTTATTTTCTTGCAGCAAGTACCGACACCATCAATGAGCGACCCAGGCATTCAGGCACTCAGTAGAGCAGCGAACGACGAGCAGGCGGCCTGTCCGGTCACCCTCGTAGTGAGTGGCAACATGGTGACCGGCCACATTGTGGCCCAGGACACCTTTGAGGCCGACACGGCCCGCATGGTGGAAATGGCTCAAGAGCAGTCCGACGCCGAAGATGATGCGGTGCAGGCGATGGGCGGGATGATTTCCGCCATGCTCGACGAAGTCGGGGCATCCGACGATGAGTTCGTTCACGTCTCCGTCCAGGAAGTGATGACGGGAGCCGAGGCCATCCACCTCGGCGGATCGGTCTTCCGGTTCCGAGCCAGTGAGATTGAGGGTTATACGATTGGCACGGTGGAGACGCGAGAGG
>CAJXKO010000052.1 GCA_913055845.1 uncultured Bacteroidota bacterium
GGGGCGTCGGAGGGAGGGCAGCGTCGACCCCCGCTGTGCCGCTCTGTCGTCCCGGCACGTCGCAGACGTCACGCCCGGGTCTCATCGAGAGACTGCCACAGAAGCTCCGCGGGATGATGGGCCGTGCGGGAAGTAGTGTCTTTGATCTGTGAGCGACACGAGAAGCCGGGGGCGGCGATCTGCGTGTCTGCTGGGGCCGCGCGGACAGCGGGGGCGAGGCGGAGTTCGGCCATCTGTTTCGACACGTCTACGTGTTCGGCCTCGTACCCGAACGCACCCGCCATGCCGCAGCAGCCCGCGTCGACGGCTCGCACCTCGAAGCCCGCGTGGGCGAGCGCCTGCTCGGTGGCCTCGGTGCCAACGAGCGCTTTCTGGTGGCAGTGGCCGTGCAGGAGCACGGCGCCGTGGCCGCTCCAGTCCACACCATCAAGGGCCCCGTTCTGAGCCTGAGTAGCCATGAATTCACTGAACGTAGCGGCCATGTCCGCTACAGCGTCGGCGCGCGAATCGTCCGGCAGCAGGTCCAGAAACTCGTCGCGGAGCGTGAGGATGGAGCTCGGCTCCAGTCCTACGATGGGCACTCCTTGCTCCGCGAGGGGGGCAAGAGCATCCACGGTTGTGCGGGCCCGACGCCGGGCCTGCGGCACGAGGCCTTTCGAGAGCAGCGTCCGCGCACTGCCCACGGAAGCGGGGGGACGTTCCACGCGGTGCCCGGTGGCCCAGAGCACTTCTGTGGCAGCTTGTAGTGGGGCCGGCGTGTGGTATGCGTTAAAGGCATCGGGAAACAGCACGACGCGCGGACCGGTGGCGGGCGCCCGATCCTCGTTCGCCGTGAACCACTGGTGGAACGTCTGTCGGGCGAAGGGAGGGAGGGGGCGCTCGGCACTGACGCCCAAGACGGCCTCGCCTAGTGTCCGAAGGACCGGCTGGTTGCTTGCCCAGTTGACGATCGGCGCCAAGGGGGTGCCACTAATCCACCGCGCCGCGTCGGGCTGGTGGGCAAAGAGGCGCGTGCGGAGCGGCATCGTGTTGTCGTCCCAGTAGTGGTGCAACCACTCCGTCTTAATTTTGGCCATGTCCACGTTCGACGGGCACTCCGTCTTGCAGGCCTTGCACTGAATGCAGAGGTCCATCACCTCGTGCATGTCGTCGCCCGTCATGGCGTCCTCCGAGAGGTCCCCCGCTAGGGCACTCCGGAGCGCGTTGGCGCGGCCGCGGGTGGAGTCCGGCTCCTCGCGGGTGGCCATGAAGCTGGGGCACATGGTGCCGGCCCGCAGCTTGCGGCACGCGCCGTTGCCGTTGCACTTCTCAATGGCCCCTGTAAAGCCCCCGTCCCCCGAAAAATCGAGCTCGGTGTCGAAGGGGCGGGTCCGGTAGTCCGGTCCCATCCGCAGGTGCTCATCCATGGGGGGCGCGTCAACCACCTTGCCCGGATTGAGGATGCGCTCCGGGTCGAATAGGGTCTTCGTATTTCGGCACAACTCGTAGAGGTCCTCGCCGAGGATCTCGGGATTCGCCCAGCCCCGCGCGATGCCGTCGCCGTGCTCCGAGGAAACGACGCCGCCGTACTTTTTGACAAGATCGAGCGACTCTTTCGCAATGTTCGTCATTTTCTCCACCTCCGCCTCGTCCTTCGTGTTGACGAAGGGGCGCACGTGGAGACAGCCGGCAGAGGCGTGGGCGTAGTACGCGGCGCGGGTGTCCGTGGCGTCAACGAAGGTCGAAAGCTCGTCGATGTAGTCCGCCAGGTTCTCGACCGGCACCGAGGCGTCCTCGATGAAGGCCCACGGCTTATAGTCGCCCTCCACCCCCATCAGCAGGCCGAGGCCTTCTTTGCGAATCGACCAGACGTTGTCGATGGCGTCGGGCTCGGTGACGCGGACGGTGGTATAGCCCCGGTTCGCGTCGGCCATTTTTTGGTCGAGCGCGTCGAGGTGTTCGGTGATCTCCGCGTCCGAGTCGCCAAAGTACTCGGTGATGAGGACGGAGCCGGGCGTGCCCTCCAAAAATGTGAGGCGCTCAGCGTACCCGGGGGTTTGTAGGGTGCGCTCAATCGCCACGCCGTCGAACAGCTCCACGGCCGACGGGTCGGTGTCCAGCACTGTAGTGACAGCCCGAAGCGCATCGTCGCGCGACTCGAAGTGGACCACGCCGAGACCGGTGGTGGCGGGCTTTTCAACGAGATTGCAGGTAATCTCGGTGGCGACGGCCAGTGTCCCCTCGCTGCCACAGAGTAGCTTTGCGAGGTTGGGTGGATCGTCGAGCAGTGTCTCCAGTCGATATCCGTTATTGCGACGCCAATGGCTCGGGGTATCGTTTTTGATCGTCTCGCGTCCGCCGTCGGCGAGGAGCGCCCTGAGGCCGCGGTAGATGGCGCCTTCCAGGCCGTCGCCGCGCATTTTTTCCTGCCAGGTAGTGGGGGTAGTGGGGCCAACGGTCGTCTTCGTCCCGTCGGCCAGCAGGACCTCCGCCTGACGGACGTGGTGGATGAAGTTGCCGTAGGCGATGGAGTGGGTGCCGGTGGAGTTGTTGGCGAACATGCCGCCCAGCGTGGCGCGGTTGGCGCTCGCGGGGTCGGGGCCCACCATGAGGCCGTGCTCAGCGGCGGCTCGGTTGAGCTCCGAGAGCGTAATGCCCGGTTCCACGCGGGCGGTTTGCGCCTCCGGATCGATCTCTAAAATGCGGTTAAGGTGGTTGCTGAAGTCGATCACGAGGGCTTCGTTCACCCCCTGGCCAGCCAGAGAGGAACCACCTCCTCGCGGCAGCACGGGGATGCTGTGCTCGTGGGCGACGCTTAGGGCGGCCTGCACGTCCGCCGCCGTTTCGGGGACCAGGACGCCAATCGGCGACATGGCGTACATGCTCGCGTCCGTCGAGTACAGCGCCCGCATCATCTCGTCGGTGTGCAGGGTGCCCGTGATTCGGGGGGCGAGGTAGTCGTGGAGGACTTGCGGCGGGGGGGGCTGAAGCGTCGGCATGAAAACCGCTCCGGGTTGTGGAGGGACAGTGCGCGTTCTCTAGAGAACTGTGTTGGGGCGGACGAGTCCGGTATTACAAACGGCGCCCTACGGATCGCAGGTAGAATCCTGCCATCCCTCATTGGGACGCGGAGGCGTGTTCGATCTACAGGTCAATCACACTGCCCCAATCCGGGCGGTGCACGTCGATTTTGGGGTGGGCCTCCCGAATATGCTCGGCCATCCAGGTGCGGGCTTCAGGATCGCCGTGGACGAGAAGCACTGTGTCCGGGTCCATCCGGTCCACGATGGACAGCAGGTCGCGGCGGTCGCTATGGCCGGAAAAGCGGAAGCGCTCCACGGTGCAGTACACGGGCTGTGGGCCGTGCCCGTCGGCCAGCATCACGGGGGCCCCCTGTTCCTCCCGGGCAGCATCCAGCAGTCGGCGGGCTGGGGTGCCGTCGGCGGGGTGCCCCACCAGGAGTACGGCATCCTCTTCGTTCTCCACCATGCGCCGGGCGAGGACGTTCGACAGGGTGGGCTCGAACATCATGCCGCTGCTTACGACCATGATGCCGGGGCCGTCCAGGATTTCACGTTTGGCCTCCGCTTCGTAGGGCACGCGCTCCTGCTCCACGCCGAAGACCTGATCGCTTGGGTCGAGGCGGGGAGTCGTGTTGCGCGTATCGTCGTAGATTTCCGCGATGGCCCGCATGGAGCCCGCCGTGTAGATGGGTACGTCCATCGGAATGGCGCCCTCGCGCTTGAGTTGGCCCAGTAGCACCAGCATTTCCTGTGCTCGGCCCATCACGAACACCGGGATCAGGGCCGTGCCCCCACGGGCCAGCACCCGAGCGAGGGTGTCCCGGAACCGGGTGCGCTCCTCCCGTCGGCTGGTTTCTTCGGGGGCGGACTCGGCCCCGTGGGTCGTTTCCAACACCAGCACGTCCGTATCGTCGGGATAATCGCCGCCGGGAATGATGGTCTGGGCCTGCATGTTGGTGTCGCTCGTGTAGAAGACCCGCCGCTCGCGGCCCCATTCCTCGAACGTGAGTTCCACCCCGGCGGAGCCCAAGATGTGACCCGCGGAGTAGAATTCGCCCGTGACGGATGAGGCTCCGTTCGGCCCGGTGAGATCGAAGGGCGTGTCCAGGTCGTGCGTAAGGAACAAGTGCTCCAGGCCGTCCAGATCGTCCTCGGTAAAGAGCGGCTCATGCGACGTCTCGCCCCGGTCTAGACGCTTTTGCTGCAGCCGAGCCGAGGAGGGGAGTAGGAAGTCGAGCAGCCGCTTCGTCGCGTCGGTCATGTGCGCCATCACGTGCGGGAAGCGGCGCACCAGCACCGGCAGGCTGCCCATGTGATCGTGGTGGGCGTGGGTGATGATGGCGTGGTCGACGTAGCCGTCGGCCCGGTCGCTCACCCACTCGAACCGGGGAAGCGAGTCGGGACCGTCGCGCTGCGGGTCGGTGCCCGCGTCGAGGACGAGGCCGGTGCCGTTGAGATCGAGATAGTGGCAACTCGCGCCGATGCCGTCGGTGTCGCCGAGGGCCAGAAATTTCATAGAGGGGGTGCAAGGATGAGGGTCGTGGAGGAGACAACAGGGAGACGCGAAGTGTCGGGCGTGCAGTCTCCCGCCCCGTATAGGCTAAGTCAGTCCAGCCTCCGCCTTCCGCGACTCCTTGTACTCGCGCCAGTCGTCCAGAAAGCGCTCCAGCCCGCGATCGGTGAGCGGGTGGTCCAGGAGGTCCATCAGCGTCTCGAACGGCACAGTCGCCACGTCGGCCCCGGCCAAGGCGACCCGCTTCACGTGGGTCGGGTGTCGAATCGAGGCCGCGAGGATGTCGGTCTCGAAGTCGTAGTTGTCGTAGATCTGGACGATCTCCTCAATGAGTCCCATCCCGTCGGAGGAGATGTCGTCGATGCGGCCGATGAACGGACTGATGTAGTCGGCCCCTGCCTTGGCCGCCAGCAGGGCCTGCGTCGGTGAGAAACAGAGTGTGCAGTTGGTCCGGATGTCCTCTTCGTCGAGGGCTCGGAGGGCCTTGATGCCGTCCTTGATCAGGGGGATTTTCACGACCACGTTTTCGTGGATCTGATGGAGCTGGCGGGCTTCCTCCATCATTCCGTCGAAGTCGGTGGCTGTGACCTCGGCGGAGACATCCCCGTCGACGATCTCGCAGATCTGGAAGACGTGTTCATGGAAGTCAATATTGCCTTCCTCTTTAACGAGGGACGGGTTCGTGGTGACACCGTCGAGAACTCCCATGTCGTTGGCCTCCCGAATCTCATCCAGGTTGGCCGTGTCGACGAAAAATTGCATGTCAGGTTCAATGCGTTGGTTGGTCAAGAAGTCCGTGCGGAGGGCTCGTGCATCGTAGAATACACACAACGGACGATCCCTAACGGAGTTTGCACACATGCGCCCTTTGCAGAGGAAGGAGGCTATTGTTTCACAGTTTGGGAACGTGGGGCTACACGCTCGAGATCAATGAGCCCCGAAGCCGTGACATCGAGGATGCTGTTTGCTACCTTTGCGGTGTCCAGACGGCAGCTCTCCGTTAACTCCTCCTTTCCGATTCCGCTCCGGCCCATGCAGTTGTGTCTCTTCGAAGACGCCCGTGTTCCTGGCCTGCGCCCGCTCGTCGAAACCCGGGCGGCCTACGCCCTCCGACTGGGCGGACGCACCCTCCTCGAAACCGCCAACGACGCGTTTGACCCGCATGGGATTGTCCTCCATGCCCGCCCGATCGTGGCCGACGTGATGCGCCAACGGTATCCCGCTACGTCCGTCAACGTGCTACCGGTCGGCGCCGACGTGCTGTTTCTGAACGGACGGTACGTGGCGGCGAACGGTGCCCCGCAGCGCCGGCTGGAAGAAAAGCTGGGGCGGGAAGAAGCCCGCGCGTTCGTGCAGAACGAGACCCTGGTCGCCGCGTGGGTCCCCGACGCCGCGGCCGCGCTGCCCGAGGATCTTCTCCACCGCCCGGCCCTCACGGCCGATGCATTCAGCCACCTTCCCACGACCGCCCTCGACGAAGCCACACTGGTGGAGCGTCCCTGGGACCTGCTCGACACGCTGCGCCCGACCCTCGTACGCGACATTGAGACCCGGTTCGGCAACGCGGTCTCTGTGCCGTTGACGGATCGGCCGCACGCTGCGGTCCATGACGGGGTCACGGGCGTCCATCCTGAGCGCATTCATTTTGGGAGTGGCGCCACAGTGAAGCCCGGAACCATTCTCAACGCCGAGGAGGGGCCCATCTACATTGGCCAAGACGCCATTGTTCACGAACGGGCCGTGGTGCGTGGGCCCTGCGTGATCGGGCCCAAGACGCACGTCAAGATTGGGGCGAATGTCGACGGGACCGCCACGGGGACGTGGTGCAAAATTGCGGGGGAGGTGCACGACACCATCCTGCAAGGCTTCTCCAACAAAAGCCATCCCGGCTTCCTGGGCCACGCGGTGCTCGGGCGCTGGTGCAACCTGGGCGCCGACACGAACAACTCCAACCTCAAGAACGACTACGGAGAGGTGTCGGCTTACGCGCCGGATGTGGGCCGCTTCGTGGGGACGGGGCGTCAGTTTGCGGGCCTTTTCATGGGCGACCACTCCAAGAGTGGCATCAACACCATGTTCAACACCGGTACCGTGGTGGGGACGAACTGCAACCTGTACGGGGCGGGCTTTCCTCCGCGCTACGTACCGCCCTTCTCGTGGGGCGGGGCGGACGGCCTCGCCACGTACCGGCTCGGGAAGGCGTGCGAGGTGGCCGAGCGCGTGATGGCCCGTCGCGACACAGTATTCACCGACGCGGATCGCTCCCTGCTCCGCCGGCTCTTCGACCGCACGGAGGCCGAGCGCACCGAGCACCACGATTGACTACAGGGCTGCCGACGCCCCGTTTGACCCATCGAGCACCAGCGGGGGACAATGGCCCCCGCTGGTGCTTGGAGGACTGAACGGGGACTCACCCACCGCCCACGGCCTGTACAAAGAGCCACACATAAAACGCCTCGGCGGCGAGCGCCGGGAGGAAGTAGACGGCATGGTAGCGCGAGACACCGTCGGTGGTGTCGTACACTCCAAACGCCCGCCCGAAGCTCAAGAGCGGCACGAGTCCGATGAGGACGGCGATCCCGAGGTCCCAGAGGGGATACCACCGGTCCGTCTGATTTGTGGCCGGGTGGTGGACCGTGCGGACCTGCCCGAAGAGGGGCGTGCGGACGACTCGCAGCGTATCCCGTCCGGCGATGCGGCGGCCCACGTTTGTGCTCACCGATACCGTGCCGGCACAACCGGGACGCGTGGTGAAGAGGAAGCGCCGTCCCGAGTCTTCGCGCTGCTCCAGGCACCCGGTCCGGTCCGGCCAGCCCACCGAGATATCGACGGCGGTCGGCCCCAGCCAGCGAGCATTGAAGGTGCTACGGTAGGCGAGGCCGACTTCGGAGGAGCCCGGTAGGGCCGTGTCTATCGCCAGCAGCAGGCTGAGAAGCACCGTGGGGACCGCGAGGACCCGAATGCCGAGGATCATCCACTGGGCCAATTCACGCTGCCCGATCGATCCGTCGTAGCGCCGGCTTCGGTGCCGAGGGTCGCGAAGGCTCATGATGCGCTGGGGCGGACCGAGGAAGAAGGCGCCCCGTCGAGGTGAATCACGTCGGCCTCCGTGGCGCGGCCGTCCTTAATGGTGAGGCGGAGACACGTCTTTTCTCGGTGGAATCCTTGCTTGCCAGCGGCCCCGGGATTGACGTACAGCATGTTATCGAGGGGGGGCACCCGCTCGACTCGCAGGATGTGACTGTGGCCACAGACCAGAAGGTCCGGCGTGGTGGCCGCCAGCTTTTCACCCATGCCCTGTTGCCACCGCCCGGGTCGGCCGGCGATGTGGGTCATCCATACGTCGAGCCCCTCCACCGTAAACCGCTGGTGCTCCGGGACGCGACGCCGGATGGACGCGTCGTCGATATTGCCCCACACAGCCGTCACCGGCGCAACCGCCTCCAGACCGTCCAGGATCGCAAGGTCCCCAATGTCGCCGGCGTGCAGGATGCGGTCGACCCCCCTAAGGTCGTCGGCCAGGTTGGGGTGAAAGTAGCCGTGGGTATCCGAGAGGATGCCGAGGGTGGTCACGACTAGGGGAAGCGATTCTCTGAAGGAGAACAGACACCGACCGGTGGACTGGCGGGACGGGGGCGCGATTCGTGAGGCCGTGCATCGCTTCTCCTGCTTCACGGATCACTCCTCACAGAATCCCGTCCCCGAGCCCCCGTCGCAGGCCAGCCAGATGTGGGCGTTGGGCACTCTGCCCGAGGGGCACTGCCCCTTACAGCGCGGCGGTTTCTCCGGCGCCGAAGATGCGTGTGGCGTAGCCGGCCTCTTTGAAGGCGTCCTCAAAGGCATCGAGGTCCGTCTCGAGCGGCGGGAAGGTGTCGTAGTGGAGCGGTACCACGAGGTCCGGCTCTACCATCTCTGTGGCGTGAAGGGCGCCGTAGATGCCCATCGTAAAGACGTTCCCGATGGGGGCCAGCATCACGTCCACGTCCCACAGGTCGCCCACCCACTGCATTTCGGCGAAGGGCGCCGTGTCGCCGGTATTGTAAACCACCTCGTCGTCGAACTCCAGCACGAAGCCATTGGGCACACCGCCATACGAGCCGTCCGGGAAGGAGGAACTGTGCCGGGCGTGCGTGGACTCCACGTAGCCCCAGTCGAATTCCACGCTCCCGCCTTCATTTAGCGGCTGAATGGCGTCGTGGCCGTACTCCTGCTGCACGTACTGCGTGATTTCGAAGTTGCTGATAACAAGCGGATCGCTGTGGTCGAGCACCGCGTCGGTGTCCGAAAAGTGGTCGAAGTGAGCGTGGGTGAGGAGCAGCACGTCCGGATCCAGGGTGGCGGGATCCGTCTCGGTGTGGGGGTTCTCGGCGAAGAAGGGATCGAAGAGAAGCGTCGCCGCGTCGGTCTCGATTTGGAAGGTGGAATGCCCGAAGTAGGTGAGGTCCATGGTGGTCGATGGCATCTCGATTGGTCAAGAGAAACGGAAGGATCCGCGCGGTAGAACGCGCGGCGGCACCCGCCCTGTTTCACGACGACACATCCGGACGAAGGGCGAGATGGGACGGTGGGCATCGGGCACTACTTGAGAAGAACCATCCGGTGCGACTGCACGCCCTGTGCCGTCTCCAGCCGGGCAAAGTAGGGCCCGCTCGGTAGGCTGCCGGCGCGCAGTGTGTGCTCGTAGTAGCCGGGATCGTGCATGCCCTCCGCCAGTGTGGCGATGCGTTTGCCCGACACGTCCCATACCGTGAGGGTGATGGGTTGGGACTCTTCTACCCGGTAGGCAATGGTGCTGGATTCGCGAAAGGGGTTGGGGAAGTTGCCGATGAGTGTGACGGGACGGGTGGACGAGGGATCGGCCCCCAGTCCAATCTTAATCGTGCCCGTTGTGTGTTCGGTGTCGGCGGCCGGTGCGACTTGGCGAATCCGGTAATACACCACCGGTCCGAGCACGTTGTTGTCTGTGTACGTCATCTCCTGTGTGTTCCCGGACGGCGGTCCGTTCGGGGATGGGAAGAGGCGGTCGATCGTGGTAAATGACGTTCCGTCTCTCGACCGTTCGATGAGAAAACGGCCGTCCTGCGCCTGGGCCGTCCACCGGAGCGTAACAGATTCTCCATCGGTTTGCGCCTGCAGATCCCGCAGTGCCGAGCGGAACGTGAGTCGGGACGGTACCCGCCGGGCTCCCTCCGCCCAGTCGAGGCGGTCCGTAGCCATGTCCGTATCGAAATGGAGCCGAAAGGGCCCCTCCTCGCCCGAGGGCTCCGCGAATGGCCGATCCTTCATTTGGCGAAGGGCGGCGGCGGGGCGCTCGGTGGGCCAGATCCGAAGCTCGTCGAGGCGGCCGCTGTACGGTCGGGGGGCATTCTGTTGCGTTGCGTTGCGGGGGCGGCGGCCTCCAAGGGCGAGGGGCCGAGGGCTGCGGGCAGGAGGCAGGGCGCGGGCACGAAGCGAGTCGACCACCATCCCGTTCAGCATCAGCCGAAGGCGCTCGTCGTCGGCGTCATATATCGCCGCCGCGTGGTGCCAGTGCCCGTCGGCCACCGGGGTTTTGGTGCGGAGCGCCTGGTGTCGTCCCGAACGACCGGTGTAGACCCGGAGCCGCCCGCTCTGATCCACGACGAATTCGAGGGGGTAGGCCCGATGCTCTTCGCCGGTCCAGGACGAGAGCACCACCTCATCAAGCCCGTGGGTGCGCAGCCAAAACTCGACGGTAAAGGCTTCGCGGCGGCCCAGAGCAAATTGATTGGGCATTCGGAGCAGCAGGGGCGATGTGGCGCGCTCCAGGTCGAGGGCGAAGTTGGAGTTGTCGGGCCGAGGAGGAGAGGATACCTTGATCGTTTGGGACTGTCGATCGGCAGTCCGTAACTGCCGTGCCGACGTGGCCTCCTGGCCTTGGGGCATGGAGCCCTGGACAAACGGCGTCAGGTGCCACTCGTGCTGTCCCAACTCACGACTCAACTGCACGCGCACCACGAGCTCGTGGGGGCCCTGGATTGAAGTGCTGGGGGTGAGAAAGACCGTGCCGTCGGAGGCCGGTCGGAGCTCAACCGGGACCGATCGGGTTCCGTACCGGAGGAGGTGCGCCGCTTGCACCGTCCAGCGGTCCGGGAGTTGAAGACGGACCCCGTCGATGGGACGGTTCGGGTCGAGCGTGTGGAAGAGGTTTGCGGTCTTTCCAGCCGTCCGGGTTGGGGGGGGCGTGGAGGACACCTGCGCCTCGATGGTGTGCACAACCCCGGTGGTCCCGAGAAGGCAGAGCAACACCAGAAAGCAGGCAACACGACGCATGGGGGGACTCCGCTCTGGCCATGAGGCTCGCCAAGCTGTCGACGAGGCGTTCCGACCGAACGGATTGGGGCGTGGCGCTCGCTCCGCGGCCGGGGGCCGCGCGACCTTCATCGACGAATCACGAGCGCACTGTATCTTCGGTAGGGGTGGTTCGTAATCATAGCCGAACCCTCCATGAACCACAAATGAAGACCAGTTCTGTTCCTCAATCCCATGGCTGATATTCCGGACGATCTAACCGACGTGGGCGCTCATCACGGCAACCAGCCCCCCGATGAGACGGGCCAGACGGTCCGTTCTCCAGAGGGGCCGGACCCCGGTGCGTCCGATGCCCAACCGTCCTCGGCGCTTTTTCAGGTACTTCGAGACGCGTCGACGGATCGGGTGACGATTCGAGCGCATTCGGCCCGCGCCGAGGTCAAGCCGCCGGAGGAGGGGGAGGAGATCGGCCGGTACCGCACTGTCGAGGGGCTCCGCGACGCCCTCGCGGGCATCGGACTGGACGAGCGAGTGGCCGTGTTTGACGATGTAGAGGCCAACCGTGTACTGGTAGACGCCGACGTGACCGCCGATCATCCCTGGTTGGGCCAGGCGCGCTACCCGACGGTCACGTTCTTCGAGACGACCGACGAGGCCCGGGCCTTCGCCGACGCTCACGACCGTCCCGCCACGGACGGCTAACCCGCCCCCGGTGCCCTAACGACCCGACAGCACCTGCTCACAACCTGTCTTTCCAGTTTCCATGCCCGTGGATACGCTCCGCGCCACCCTGGTCTCTGTGCATGCGCTCACGCCGCGGGTCAAGCAGTTCCTGCTCCGCGTGGACGGGCACACATTCGAGTTTACCCCGGGTCAGCACGTGAGCGTAGCCTTCGAGGGGGCTGAGGGTCGGCGTCGATTCCGTCCCTACTCGCCGGTGAGCCAGCCCGGGACCGACACCATCGCTCTTGCGGTGAAGCGCTACCCGGAAGGGGCATGTTCCTCCTGGATGCACGAGCGATCGGTGGGCGATCCCATCGAACTCACGCCACCGTCCGGCAACTTGGGACTTCGAGCCCTGGATCGGGACGTGGTCTTCGTCGCCACCGGCACGGGCATCACGCCGATGATTTCGATGGCGACACGGTATCTCACTGCGGGAGGCGGCGACGCCACTTTCTTGTTTGGCGAGCGCACCCAGGCGGACCTGATGTATCGTGAAACCCTCGACCTCTACGCTGCCAACCACGACCGCTTCACGGTAGCCTACGTGCTGTCGGACGAGGAGTGGGCGGGACGCACCGGGCATGTGCAGGCACACCTTCCCGCCCTCATCGACCGGTTCGAAGGGCCGTATTTCTACGTCTGCGGCGTGCCGGAAATGGTGGTCGACACGAAGGCCGCCCTCCAAAATCTCGGCGCGCCGGACGCCCACGTCGTCACGGAGGGGTGGGAAGATGGGGCGGTGGACGAATAAGCCCCCAACGCCCGGCCTCCTAGCACTCCATCCGCTCGCAGAGGTGTTCGCGGAGCTGTTTGCGGGCGCGATGCAACCGGACCCGCACATTGACCTCCGTCAAGCCAAGGTGCTCGGCCGTCTCGGCGGTCGACTTTTCCTCCAAGTCCCGCAACTGCACCACGCGCCGGTAGTGGTCGGGCAGTTCCTGCAGGGCGTCGTGCACGATGCGCTTCCGCTCGGACAGCTCCACGTCCTCCAGCGTGGTGGGAGGTTCCTCGTTCCGGTCGACCTGTAGAAATTCGATCGTCTCGTGCTCGTGGTACTTGTGGCGACCGGTTTTGCGGAGGTGTCCGTAAGCGAGGTGCTTCGCGATCGAGAACAGCCAGGTCGACACCGAGGACTCCCCGCGAAACTTCTCAATTTGGCTGTAGGCCTCGGTAAACGTTTCCTGGACGATGTTCTCGGCCTCGTCGGCGTCGTCGACCAGCTTGAGGATAAAGCGGCGGAGGCGCTCTCGCTCCTGTTCGAAGAGGCACCGGAATGCGTGCTCGCTTCCTGATTTGAGGGCGTCTACTTTTGGGTCGTCGGCGGTGCAGGGCTGGCGCATCTCCATACTGAAGACTGGGCTGGTGTGTAGAAAGGCACGGAGGGACGGCGGGGACGCCTTGTCACCGTCTTCACTGCAGTGTACCTTCACCGGCCCGGCAGGTTATCACAAAAGTCTAACAGGAGAATAAGCGTTCGACGACACCGCACCCGCGGTTTTTGTTCATCTGCCTGAGGTCCCCCCGGCATGTTGCATCGTCTCGCCGCCCTTCTTCTCACGCTCGCGCTCTTGCCCATGGCTGTGCAGGCCCAGGAGGAGCCCCGGCCCCGTATTCGAGACCTTGGCGTGGCGCCCGGCCTCTTCAACACGGGGTCCTTGAACGCCATTACGGATGTGGGCGGCGTACGGGTAGGCCACCGGACGCTCAGGGAGGGCGATTCGGTGCGGACGGGTGTCACGGCCATTCTGCCGCATGCGGGAGATCTCTTTCGGGAAAAGGTGCCCGCGGCGGTGCATGTGGGCAACGGCTTCGGCAAGGCGGCCGGGTTCCTGCAGGTGCAGGAGTTGGGCACGATCGAGACGCCCATCGTGCTCACCAACACGCTCGACGTAGGCACGGCGGTGGAGGCAGTGGTTGACTGGACGCTCGACCGACCGGGCCACTCTGACATTTACTCGGTGAACGCCGTAGTGGGGGAGACCAACGACGGATACCTCAACGACATCCGGGGGCAGCACGTGACGACCGACGACGTGGTTTCCGCCATCGAAGAGGCCTCAGGCGGGCCGGTGGCGGAGGGCAGTCTAGGCGCGGGGACGGGAACGAGCGCGCTCGGGTGGAAGGGCGGCATTGGCACCAGCTCGCGGGTGACGCCGGACCCCCACGGGGGCTACACCGTCGGGGCGCTCGTGCAGGCCAACTACGGAGGTGTGCTTCGCATCGATGGGGTGCCGGTGGGAGAACGACTCGGCCGCCACGACTTCCGTTCCGTCGTTGAGGGAACCGAGGGCGAGAGTCGGGGGCCCGAAGACGAAGGCTCGTGCATGATCGTATTGGCCACCGACGCGCCGGTGAGTCCACGCAGCCTGGAGCGGATGGCGAAACGGGCCATGCTCGGTCTCGCCCGCACTGGTAGCTATTCGAGCAACGGCTCCGGCGACTTCGTCGTGGCCTTCTCGACGCAGAACCGGCGCACCGACGACGCGACCCCGCGTCCCGACTCGCTGATCCCCAACGACCGGATGAATCCGCTCTTCCTCGCCACCGTGGAGGCGACGGAGGAGGCTGTGTACAACGCCCTCACGACCGCCACGACGGTTACCGGGCGCCAGGGGCATACGCAGAAGGCCCTGCCACTAGACCGCCTCCGGACGATTCTCCGCGAGGCGGGCCGCATCGACACCGACGAATAACCTTCGCTCTCGCTCATGGCTACGGACGCGGACCGCCCGTCCCCGCCGGGCGACGAAAACATTGAGACCACCTTCCGGCGGCTGCGCCGGGACGGCCACTCGCGCCTGGAGGCCCTCCGCATGGTCCTCGACGTGCTTGACGTGTCGCTTGCCGACGCGAAGCGGCTGCTCGCGAACAACGATACGTGGGACGAGGCTCGTGCAGCGGCGGGAGAGAAGGGGGGGACGGGACCGGAAGACCCGAATGGGAGCGACGATCCGGTTCCACCGGCTCCGGCATGACGATCAAACTCAGGCATGACGATAACACTCACTTGAGCCGGGCGGGAAGACGTTCCACCATGGGCGTTCAACGCACGGCGGTGCTTCCGTTCGTTCGCGTCGCCATTAGGAAGCCACCGTACGTTCTTCCTCTGCTGGCGCTAGCCGCAGCCCGGTCCGCACGTTCGGACGAGGAATCTCAGCTGTGGTGCCGTCTACTCGATCCCCGCGACCACGAATCACGCTTCACGTATCTCGCCTCACACATCATGGTTGGGGAGGGCTCTCATCCACCAGCGACTTGTAAAAATCGAGCGTCTGCTCGGCGATGGCGGTCCAACTGAACTGCTCTTCCACGCGCCGCCGCGCCGCGCTGCCCATCGCGTCGCGTCGCTCCGGATCGGCCATCAGCGTATTCACCCCGTCGGCCAGGCCCCGCGCAAACGCCACAGGCTCGGCCGGCTCCACGTCGTCCCCCCCGGTCGGGTCTACATCCACTAACAGGCCCGTTTCTTCGGGAACCACGATCTCAGGGATGCCGCCCACGCGGGAAGCCACCACCGGCGTCTCGCAGGCCATCGCCTCCAGGTTGATGATGCCAAATGGCTCGTACACGCTGGGGCAGACGAAGACCGAGGCGTGTGAGTACATCGTGATCACGTCCTCCCGCGGCAGCATCTCGTCGATCCACACGATGCGGTTGTCGGTCTCGGCCCGCGCCGTCTCCACACGTGCCGTCATCTCCTGCCCAATCTCTTCGGTGTCGGGGGCGCCCGCGCAGAGCACCACTTGGACATCGTCGTCGAAGTGGTGGATGGCCTCCACGAGGTGCAGAATGCCTTTCTGCCGCGTAATGCGCCCTACGAAGAGGACGAACGGTTGGTCGGGGTCCACGTCGTACGCCTCCAGCACTGAGCGGTCGGGCCGCGGGCAGTACTGGTCGATGTCGATGCCGTTGTGGATGACCCGTGTCTCGGCGTTGCCCACATCGTAGAGGGATTGCACGTCGTTCTTCATTGCGCCGGAGACGGCCACCACACCGTCCGCGTTCTCGTAGGCCGTACGCTCGACCCAGGAGGAGCCGTCGTAGCCGGTCCCCAGTTGCTCGCGCTTCCAGGGACGGTGCGGCTCTAGCGAGTGGGTGGTGAGGACCAACTGGCCGCCGGTGAGTTGCTTGGTAAGGCAGCCAGCGAGGTGCGAGTACCAGGTGTGTCCGTGAATAATGTCGGCATCGGCCACGGAACCGGCCATGATGAGGTCGCGCGCCATGGCGTCCATGAACTTGGCGTGGCGTTCGTCCTGGCGCGGCAGCTCGAAGTCTGGGTCGATGCCGCGTACGCGGAGATTGCCACGCGTCTCGTCCTGGTCGCCAAAGCAGAGCACCTCGATCTCGTGGGCCCCGTCGTCGAGCGCCGCCAGTTCACGGGTGAGGTACTCAACGTGCACCCCGGCCCCGCCGTAGACGTTAGGCGGGTACTCGTTGGTGAGGATCGTGATGTTCATAGGTTTGAGACCTCGATCTGCAAAGAGGGCAGGGGAGAAGGTTGTGGTACGGAGGAGGAGAGAGCACGGGGGTGGGGCACGGCCGACCGGAAAGAAGGAATTCCTTCAGTCACGCCTTCCCCTCTCAGGCCCCCGTGCTCCCACACTCAGATAATCGTGTCGTCGGGGATGTCGGTATTTTTCGGGATGACGACGATTCCGTCCCGAATGTGGTAGAGGTCTTCCTCGGCCTCCTGTACGTTGTTGCGGTTCTTGATGATGCACCGCTTCCCGATCGACACGTTCTTGTCGATAATCGCTCCCTCAACGTACGACTCCTCCCCGATCCCCGGATTGGGCGGGCCCTCCACGAATCCGCGTTCTTCCATGTCGTGCCAGCGGAAATGATCGGCCCCCATCATCACCGTGTTCTTGAGGGTGGTGTTGCGGCCCACGTACGACCGGATGCCGATGACGGACTGCACGACCTGACTATTTTCGATGAGGCTACCTTCCGCAATCAGTGAGTCTTGTACCGTCGAGTTCTGGATCTTGGCGGGGGGCAGCATGCGGGCCCGCGTGTAGAGCGGTCGGTTCGGGTCGTACAGGCTGAAGGGGGGCTCCGGCTCGGCCAGCATCAGGTTGGCCTCGTAGAAGGAGCGGATGGTGCCGATGTCGCTCCAGTAGTCGGCGAACGGGTAGCTGGCCACCGTCATCTCGTCGATGGCCCGGGGGATGATCTGGTTGCCAAAGTCGTGGTCGTCGGGGTTCGCCTCCAGTAGTTCGCGCAGCGGCTCGCGGTCGAAAATGTACATGCCCATCGATGCGAGGTACGTGCGCCCCTCATCTTCAAGCTCCGGCTGCACCGGGCTCTCCAGGCCGTCCAGCTCGTCGGCGTCGGGCTTCTCGTGGAATTCGGTGATGATGTCCTGCTCGTCGGTCTTCAGGATTCCGAACGACGTGGCATCGTCGGCGGTCACCGGGATGGTGCCCAGGGTTACGTCCGCTCCCGTCTCGCGGTGGTGGGCCAGCATGTTTCGGTAGTCCATCGAATAGAGCTGGTCGCCCGACAGGATGAGCACGTGCCGGTGCCGGTGCCCTTCAATGTGGGGCAGGCTGCGGCGCACCGCGTCGGCCGTGCCCTGAAACCAGTCTTTGGAGGAAGGGGTCTGCTCCGCCGCCAGGATGGACACGAAGCCGTTGCTGAAGCGGTCGAACTGGTAAGCGCGGGCGAGATGGCGGTTGAGGCTGGCGGAGTTGAACTGGGTAAGGACGAAGATGCGCGTGATCCCTGAGTTGATGCTCGCCGAGATGGGCACATCGATGAGGCGATAGCGCCCGGCGAGGGGCACGGCGGGCTTGGCCCGGAGCTTGGTAAGTGGATAGAGGCGAGTGCCTTTGCCACCGCCGAGAATGACGGTGAGGATCGAGGTGTCGAGCGACGTGGTCATAGCGAGGGGCAAAACGGAGAGCAGGGCCAGGAAGCTCCTGCGCGGCCGCCGCAGGAGTGGTTCTGTGTTGGGAGAGACCAAGAAAGAAACCCGCGGCGTATGATGCAACGAGCGGTTCGGAAGCGTCCAGATGCTCCACGGAATGGGTTGGTCCTGTTTACGCTCGGGCCGTTTCAGCAGGGGGGCTGTGAGGTCGACTGGCCCTCCTGGCCGTGTGGGGCGAGGGGGGCGGAATGCAGCCTACCGGACGTGGATGAGCCGTCCCCGGTCGCGGACGCGGCCATTCACGCTCAGCACGTAGAGGTACACGCCACTGGCGCGCCCCGTACCCCGAAAGATCTCTGTGTACTCGGCGGGACCAAGCTGCCGGTCCAGAAGGACTGATACGCGGCGCCCCAGGAGGTCGTACACGCTGAGCGATACGGGTGCTGCTTCTTCGATCGAGAACGTGAGGGTGGTCCGGTCCGCAAATGGATTTGGGGCGGCACGGACGCCCGCCCCCGGCGGCACGGACGGCCCCGCGGGCGCTTCTTGTCCCGCAAAAAATTTGACCCCACCGCCATCGCCTCCGGTCATTAGGTCGACTCGATTGTCCCCGTCCACGTCGGCCAGGGTCGGGGCCACTAGCGGGCGCAAGGGGACGGCGAGGGAGTCGGCCTGAGGGGCAAATTCGGCGGACTGCGGCGACCCGGTGTTCCGGTACACCGACAGGCCTGCGTTCGTCCCCAGGTACAGGTCCGGTGCTCCATCTCCGTCCCGGTCCACGAACGCAGGGTGGGTGCGGCTCTTGCCGGCCCGGAGGTCGGCGTACGTGTCGGTGACGAGCGTGAAGGCAGGCTGCTGCGGCGTCCCTTCGTTACGGTAGAACGCCACCGTGCCCTCTGCACCCGAGGATCCGGCAAACAGATCCAGGTCGCCGTCGCTGTCGATGTCCACGAGGGCCGGGGTGGCGTAGTTGCCCTGGGGGAGCGTGAGGTCGCCTTCGGGGGCACGCCCGAACTGAGGGGACTGGTCAGTTCCGATATTGCGGTAGAAGCGAATCGTGCCCGAAAAGGTACCCACGAACAGGTCGGGGTCGCCGTCGCTATCAATGTCCGCAAACGCCGGGGCGAAGTTGAATCCGTCCGTGCGCTTGGGCAGAAGCCGGGACGTTCGCCGCCGGAAGATCGGGGCGGTGGGCGTGCCCACGTTTTCGACGTGGTGGAGGCGTGCCGCGTCGCCACCGGGAGCCTGGTTGTTGCCCACCACCAGATCGCGGTCGCCATCGTCGTCCAGATCCACGAGGGCGGGGGCACTCACGCCCCCTACGTCCAGCGTCGACACAAATTGGCGGGTTCGGAGCGTGTAGTCGGGCTGCGCGTCGGTCCCTTGGTTTTCGTACTGAAGCAGGTTTGCGACCGCGCTGCTCCCGGTGCCGCTCCCGCCCAACACGCCGACGAGCAGGTCGAGGTCGCCGTCGCCATCCAGGTCCGCCAGGGACGGCACGTTGTACCCGCTTGTCTGCACGGGATCGGAGGGAGGGAACGTGTCGGCCTCGCGCTGGAGGACAGGCGCTTCGCACGAGCCGGTGTTCTCGATCAGGTAGAGGCTCTGGCTGAAGAAGTCGCCCCAGAGCAGGTCGGGGTCACCGTCGCCTCCCAGGTCGCCGCTGGTGAGGGCATTGGCCCCGTGCCGCGGGGCGGAGCCAAAGTTCTGGGGCGACGAACGGCCCCCGCATACGCTGGGCGGCCCCACACAAACGCCCTGATAGCGATCTGCCTCCTTCCGGAACGCCGGGATGCCCTCGTCGCGCGTCCCGATGTGCTCGTAGTAGCGAAGCCGTCCGTTGAGGGTGCCGAGGAGGAGGTCCGGTGGCCCGGCGCAGTCGAGGGCTGCGAGGAGCGGAATGTTTTGCCGATCGGCAGGGATGGGGGCGCCGTCCGCGTCGCGGAGCGGTCCGTCGACGCGTTCGAAGTCGGGCGTCCCCGAGGTCCCGACGTTTCGGTAGTAGCGGATGTTGCTGGTGGGCTCTTCCGCCAACAGGTCGAGCGGGCCCTTGCCGTCCAGGTTGCCGAAGCGAAACCACGCCCCCACCTCAAGGCCCTGAAAATGATCGGTCCGCCACCGAAACGACGGCGCCGTGGGTGTGCCGGTGTTTTCGAAATGGATGATCCGGTTGCGCCGCTCCTGGAGGAACAGGTCGAGGTCGCCGTCTGCGTCGAGGTCCACGAGTTGCGGGCGGGGGGTGTTCAGGCCGCCTAGGAACGGAAACGCGTACGCCTCTCCGGTGGTGTCCCGCACCGGAAACGGCGACACGCGCTGTTCAAAGGCCTGCCCCAACGCCCCGTGCGCCCCGCCCGTGAGCCCAAGGATGGACATGAGGAGACCTGCAAGGAGCCACCGACGCTTCATGGAGACAGATCAGTTACGAACTCCAAAGAGAGTGCTCGTGGCCGATGTTGGGCCCAGCGAGCGGCGCTTGTTGCGAGAGGCGGGGCCAAGGGGGGACTTCTCAGGGCCGCCATCGCGAGTTAATGCCGGTCGGGTTTTGCCCCACTTCAATGACCGTCGCAATCGACTGGGTGCGCGGATTGATCGCGACGACCGTTCCGGCCCCGTCCGGGGCGTCATAGGTTCCGTTCTGATTGTTGTTTGAGACGTACAGGAACCGTCCGTCACCGGAGAGGGTGCTTCCGTGGGGCTGTGCCAGGCCGGGACCTCGAAGGACGGTCGTGTCGAGGGTACTGGTGTTCAGGGCATACACCGTATTGGTCGCCTTGCTCCCGAAGTACAGGGTTGATCCGTCGGCGGAGAGTTGAGGGTGCCAGGGTGCTGCGCCGACCGCCACACTGTCCGCGAGCATCGGGGCGGTGGGGGATTGGAGGTCAAGCACCTGAACCTGACCGGCCACCTGACCCGTGACGAAGGCCGTCCGGCCGTCGGGGGCGATATCGAACTGCACATACCGCTGCCGTGAGCCGGGAAGCGTGACCGGTGGCTGCACCTCCTGGGTCTCAGTGTTGATGGCCACGATACGGTTCGTCGTGAGGCTGCTGCTGTACGCGTAGGCACCGGTGGGACTCACCGTCATGCCATGCGGCCGGTCGATAGGGACGGAAAGGGGGACCGCGACGGGCGTCATTTCCGACCGGTCAATTACGGCGATGGTGCTTGGCACATCGGGCAGGCTCATTGTGTGCCCGGCGTAGAGCAGGTTCGTACGTGGATGCAGCGACAGCATGCCCGGCGACTCGAACGCGACGGTGCCCATCCGCTCGTTGCGGGCGTTGAACTTGGCCACGGTGTTTTCCCCAATTAGGGAGACGTACCACGCCGAGCCGTCGGGCTCCACGACCACGTGGTGCGGCTTCGCGCCCGGAGAGAAGCCGTGGGCGGTAAGGTCGACTGTCTCCACGATCGACTGGGTTGCGGGATCGATCACGGACACCGTCGCCGACGCCTGATTACACACGTAGACGGCGTTGGCCGGGTTGGGGGAGGAGGAAGAAGAGGTTGTGCTGTCGCAGCCCACTAGCACCAGAACGGCGGCGAGCAGGGCACCGCGAAGCCACGCAGGGGGAGGGGGCATTGGGCAACTGAG
>CAJXKO010000053.1 GCA_913055845.1 uncultured Bacteroidota bacterium
GATTCGAACCCTCGGTACCGTGTAAACGGCACACTCGCTTTCCAGGCGAGCACCTTCGACCACTCGGTCACCCCTCCAAAATATTGAGACAGGAGTACGGAGTGGGGACCGTGCCCCGGCTCCACACTCGTGTATCATACGTCCATGATCTGTTCTTTCTTCTGCTCCAGAAGCGCGTCGACTCGTTCGGTGTGTGCGTCAGTGATGGCCTGGAGGTCTTCCTCCGCCCCGTAGTACACGTCCTCCGAGAAGTTTTCCTCCTCCACGACATCCTCGATCATATTCTTGGCGTCGCGGCGGATGTTGCGAATCGAAATTTTGGCCTCCTCAGCCCGCTCGCGGCTCGTCTCCACGAGCTCCTTGCGCCGCTCTTCGGAGAGGGGGGGAATGGGAATGCGGATCTTTTCGCCGTCGTTGTTCGGGTTCAGGCCCAGGTCGGCCTTCATGATGCCCCGCTCAATGTCCTCCATCGCGTTTCGATCGAAGGGCTGCACTACGATAAGATCGGGCTGGGGGGCGCTCACGCTCGCCACCTGTTCCAGCGGGGTCTGAGAACCGTAGTAGTCGACCGTCACGTTTTCGAGCATGGCCGGCGATGCTCGACCGGCCCGGATGGTGCGGAGTTGCGATCGCAGGTAGGAGACCGACTCGTTCATCTCCTCCTCGGCCTCGTCCAGAACGTCTTGAATCGGGTCGTCGGGCATGGTGGGGCGAACAGTTGATGAGCGGCAGCGCGAAAAAGCACTTGGCGCCTCGGGTCAAGCCGGCACGCGCTCAGCGGCCGCCTTGGCTTCGTCCCAATGCACACGGGTTCCCACGGTTTCTCCTTCGAGCAAGCGCCGTAGGTTGCCGGAGGTCGCCATGTTGAATACGATGATGGGCATTTTCGACTCCTGGCAGAGCGTGAGGGCCGTCTTATCCATCACCCGAAGATCGCGCTCGATGACCTCCTGACCGTGGATCTGTTCGAAGCGCTCGGCGGAGTCGTCCTCTTCGGGGTCGGCCGTAAACACCCCGTCCACGCGAGTGCCCTTCAGGATGACGTTGGCGTCGATCTCGAGGCCCCGCAGCGCCGCAGCAGTGTCGGTCGTGAAGTAGGGGTTGCCTGTGCCGGCCCCGAAGATCACCACGCGTCCTTTCTCCAGGTGCCGAATGGCGCGCCGGCGGATGAACGGCTCGGCAATCTCCTCCATCTTGATACTCGACTGGAGGCGGGTCACAAGGTCCACCTGCTCAAAGGCGTCCTGCAGAGCCATGGCGTTGATCATGGTGGCCAACATGCCCATGTAGTCGGCGTGGGCCCGTGTCATGCCCTGCATGGCGTTCTCAACGCCCCGAAAGATGTTGCCGCCCCCAATTACGACGGCGACCTCCGCCCCCGCCTCCACGGCGGCTTTGACCTCATTGGCGTAGTTACGGAGCACCGTCTCGTCGATCCCAAACTCGCGGTCGCCCCCCAGCAGCGCCTCTCCACTGAGCTTCAGCAGTATGCGCTCGTACTTGAGGGAGGAGGCCGATGCATCGTTGGAGGTAACGCTCATGAAGGCGGACCAGTCTGTTGTGCGGCCACGATCATCCAAAATCAAGCGAGGGGGCGTGCGGAGCGGGTCCTGGCCGCAGTGTCCGGCAAGTCCTGTCGCACGCGAGGCCGGATGACACCGTCTCCCTCACGGCACACCCGGCCCGATCGATCGACGAGCTTTGCCCGACGGCTCAGTCTCCGAGGGCGTAACGAGTGAAGCGCTCCACCGAGAGTCCGGCCTCGTCGAGCATTTCCTGTACGGAAACCGACGAGTCCTTGACGAAAGCCTGCTCTAGGAGGACATGATCCTCGAAGAAGCGCTCCAGCTTGCCCTCCACAATGTTGTCGATCACGTGCTCGGGCTTGCCTTCGTTGACGGCGGCTTCGCGGGCCACGTCGCGCTCCTCCTGCTTCACCTCGTCGGGCACCTCGTCGCGGCTCACGGCGATGGGCTCCAGGGCCGCCACCTGCATGGCCACGTCCCGCCCGGCCTCTTCAACCGCTCCGTCGCCGTAAACCTCCACGAGCACCCCGAGCTTCGAGCCCGGGTGAACGTAGGAGATAATCTGTCCGTCGTCACTTTCGAGCACCTCAAAGCGGCGAATTGTAAGCTTCTCGCCGATGCGCCCGGTCAGGGCCACCAGCTCATCCTCAATCGTCACGTCGCCGTCGTAAGAGAGCGCTTCCAGGGCGTCCAGGTCTTCCGGCGTCTCCGCAAGCACACGCTCGGCCACCGTGTCCGCAAACGACTGGAAATCCTCGTTCCGGGCCACGAAGTCGGTCTCGCAGTTGATCTCGACGATGGTACCGGTGCGGCCATCGTCGGACACCGCCGTGACGACGAGGCCCTCGTCGGCCTCGGCGGCGGCACGGTCGGAGGCTACCTCCTGCCCCTTCTTGCGGAGCAGGCTCACGGCCTCATCGAAATCACCGTCGGTTTCCTGCAAGGCCTCCTTGCAGTCCATCATGCCCACGCCGGTAGCGTCGCGCAGCTCTTTTACCTGTTTGGGGGAAACACTCATGGGGTCGAAAAGTCAGGGGGAGTCGGTTCAGCGAATACGGGCGGAGCGACGAGATCCGCGACTACGCGGCCTGCTTCTTCTTGGCTTCCTGCTCCATCTTGCGCTCGTGCAGGCCCTCCTGGATGGCGTCGGTGAGGGTGGAGGTCACGAGCTCGATCGAGCTGAGCGCGTCGTCGTTGACCGGAATCGGGTAGTCCACGTTCTTCGGATTCCCGTTCGTGTCGACCATCGCGATAATGGGGATCCCGAGGTTGTTCGCCTCGCTCACCGCGATGTCTTCCCGTTGCACGTCGACGATGTAGATGGCACCGGGAAGGTTGGCCATGTTGCGGATGCCGCCGAGCGTATCTTCGAGCTTCTCGTGTTCGCGGAGCCGCATCAGTTTCTCCTTTTTCTTCAGCTTGTCGAGCGTGCCGTCCCGGTCCATGCGCTCGATCTCCTCCATGCGGCGGATCGACTTCCGGATCGTCTGGAAGTTGGTCATCGTCCCTCCAAGCCAGCGGTCCACCATGTGGGGCATCCCACACTCCTCGGCGTGCTCACGAACAATGTCCTGCGCCTGCTTCTTGGTGCCGGCGAACAGGATCTTCTTGCCCCGCTTGGCAAACCGCTTGGCCGCGTCGGCCGCTTGGTCAAGGAGGACCTGGGTCTGCATCAGATCGATGATGTGGATGTTATTCCGCTCCATGAAGATGTATTTCTCCATGCGCGGATTCCATCGGCTCGTGAGGTGCCCAAAGTGGGACCCGGCCTTCAGGAGCTCCTCAACCGTGACGCGGTGGGTGGACTCCTGTTCACCGTCGTCCGTGTCGGATTCGGAGGGGGCCTCTTCCGGGGCCTCGTCCAGGTCTACAGGGTCTTGAGGGGACGAACCCTCTTCCGTGTCGGGGGACTGGGATTCGGGGTCCGCCGCGTCGGTAGGAGAAGTGTCCTCGGAGGTTTCCTCGGGGGGCGCCTCTTCAGCGTCTTCTCCGTCCCGAGCGTCGGGAGTTTCTGTGGTCGTCTCGTCAGCCATAGGTAAATCTACAGGTGCGTGGGAAATTGGGTTTGTGCTACTACGACCGTCGTCTGCGCAGCGAAACCGCACTCCTCCGCGGTCAACCCACTGTCACATCGGGCCGTATGATTTTTTGGGTGTCGAATGACGAGGCCCGAACGTCGAATGAACGCCCATTCGACACTCGAAATTCGCCATTCGCAAGTGTCTACCGCTTGCTGTACTGGCTCTTCTTTCGGGCGCCGGGCTGACCGTACTTCTTGCGCTCGACCATCCGGTCGTCGCGAGTCAGGTAGCCGGCGTCGCGGAGCGGGCCGCGCAGCTCCTCGTCGTACTCGACGAGCGCCCGGGCAATGCCGAGACGGATCGCCTCGGCCTGACCGGTAAGGCCCCCGCCGGAGGCATTCACCTTTACGTTGAACTGACCGATCGTATCGGTCACATCAAACGGCTGGTCGAGCGTCCGCCGGCGCCATGCGACCGGAAAGTACTCCTCCGCGTCGCGTCCGTTGATCACGAAGCTGGAGCCATCTCCCGGACGCAAATACACGCGGGCCGTGGAGGTCTTGCGGCGCCCAATGGCCTGATACTGAGTCATCTTGGGCATGAAAGGGAGTCGGGGTTTCAGAAAAGTACGTCGACGATTGGGGGTGCACAGGCCCCCGGAAGCTATGCATTCTCGAGCGGCTCAGGCTGCTGGGCCTCGTGGGGATGGTCCGATCCGGCGTACACCTTCAGTTTCTTGAACATGTCCCGTCCGAGGGGGCCGCTGGGAAGCATGCCCTTCACGGCCTGCTCCATGATGTATTCGGGTTTGTTCGCCCGCACTTCCTCCGGGCTCTCGTGCCGATCCCCACCGGGATAGCCGCTGTACTCGTGATACGTCTTCTGCTGCTCCTTTCGCCCTGTGAAGCGGGCCTTATCGGCATTCACGATGATCACGTAGTCGCCCGTGTCTACGTGCGGCGTGTAGGTCGGCTTGTGCTTTCCTCGAAGCACGCGGGCAATGCGGGATGCGAGCCGACCTACGACTTCGTTCGTGGCGTCCACGACGTACCAGTCGCGGTCGACTGTATCCGGCTTGGCGTTGTATGTCTTGAAGCTTTGCGTGTCCATGGTGTAGAATCCGTCGCTTGGCACGGGTCCGGAAGGAAGACGGAGAAGGGGGCGGCCCATCCCGGCACGCGGGAGCAGTAGAGACGCCTGTCCTCCATTCTCGCGTCTGGAGATTTATTTCAATCACTGTAGCACGGGTGAGGAAACGCCTGGTTTTCACGCCCCCGGGGATTCCTGTAATCTTGACGGATGATTCCCGGCGGGAGAGCCCCGTGTCTTCGGTGAGCCGAAGGGGACTTTCGGGGAAAGGGAACGAGACTCTGTTTCCGGTTCGGGGATTCCCGACGAGGAACTCTGTTGGGGTCACTTCATTGCAGGAAAATGTATTTTAGACGCTCTGAGGCTCCTTCTGGCGCCATGTTGACGATCGACATCACCTCCCTCTCAACGGGGATCCATCACTTTGAGTTGGCTCCTTCTGCCGACCAAGTGAACCTGGATCCTTCCTCGTTCGAGGACATCCAGGTAGACGCGGTACTGCAGTATCACCGCGACCGCATTCTTGTGAAACTCCACGCAACGGCCCGGGCCACGCTAACCTGTGATCGTACCCTCCAGGCGTACGAGCAGGATATTGAGGGGGGGTACAACGTGCTCTTTGGCCCACCCTCCATGGTGGGGCAGGACGGGGATGAGTTTGAAGAGGTGCGCCCCCTCGACCCCGCAGACCGAGAGATTGACCTCACGGACGTGGTTCGCGACACGATTCTCCTCGCGATTCCGCAGCGTCAGATTGCCCCTGGAGCCGAGGACGAACCCATTGCGCGAGAGTTCGGGGCGCCCGAGGCGGAGGACGACACCGACGACGAAGAGGGTGTGGATCCGCGGTGGGACGCCCTGAAAGAGTTGAAGGATGAAGAATAGGCCTCGGGATTCACGGCTGCTGGTCATCTCCACGCTGTAAATTCTAGGCGAAATGGGAGCCCAGGGCTGAACACCGAAGTGAACTCTTTCATCTTATCGGGGCTGCTTTCGTGTATTGCTTGTCCCGCGCCACAACTGTTCCTCACTTTCCGAGAGACTGAGTCATGGCTGTCCCCAAACGACGACATTCGAAGTCCCGCACCCGAAAGCGTCGCTCCACGTACTACAACGAGTTGGAGCCGCCCCAGCTGATGGAGTGCAATAACTGCGGCAATCCGAAGGTCATGCACCGGGTATGCAAGCGCTGCGGACACTACCGCGGCCGCAAGGTGATGGAGCCGACCGAGGAGCTGCTGGCGTAGGTGCACCTGTTTCTGCGGCTCGGCCTGGATGTGTCACCCTGGCCGGTCGACGAGGCGTAGGTGTTGAGCCCCGCCCCGAGTCCCACCTGGCCACGAGCCTGCCAGTCTGGACTGGGGGCATTTTTTTGTCGGGTCTTCGTCCCGAAGCTGGGAGCGCGCTCAGCGATTGTCCCAGCGTACGCCTATGTTTCCGTTCGTCCGCTGCCGCAGTTTCTGGGGCCAGCGTGCCCTTCCGGCGCGGCCGTGCTCCGTCTCTTCCTCCGCACTCACCCTCTGGCAGACACACCGACGGTTCGTATGGCAGCCTCGCGTATCGCAGTGGATGCAATGGGGGGCGACGAGGCCCCGGAGACGGTTGTTCGAGGGGCCGTACAGGCCCTTCGTGGGGCCGCCCAAGACCTGTCGGTGCTTCTCGTGGGGCCCGAAGAGTCGCTGCGCGACGCGCTTGCCGCACATCCAGAGGCCCCCACCGACGCACTCCACGTCGTAGACGCACCGGAGGTCATCGGGATGGGGGAGGCGCCGTCGACCGCTGTAAAACAGAAAACCAACTCGTCGATCCACCGTGGCCTCGCCGCCCACCACGATGGCCACGCGGATGCGTTCGTAAGCGCCGGGAATACCGGCGCCATCATGGGGGCATCCATGTTCATCCTCCAGCGGATTCCGGGCGTGGAGCGGCCCTCCATCGCGGGCTTTTTCCCCACCCTGAAGGGCTCGTCGGTGGTCCTTGACATTGGCAGCAATGTCGACTGCAAGCCGGGACACCTCCTTCAGTTTGCGCGCATGGGCACCGTTTACGCCCAAAAAATTCTCGACAACGAAGAGCCCTCGGTCGGCCTGCTCAACATTGGCGAAGAACCAGGCAAAGGCAACGAACAAGTGAAAGCGGCGTACGGACTGCTTCAAGACGCCGACGATCTCAACTTTGTCGGCAATGTGGAGGGGAGCGATCTGCTCTTCTATGCCGCCGACATCATCATCTGCGATGGATTTGTGGGCAATGCGCTCCTGAAATTCGGCGAGAGCATGACGACGGTCCTCACGGAGATGTGCCAGCAAGAGATGGATCGTCAAGAGCTCACCCCGGACCAACGGGCCCTCGTGTCGGGGGTCTTCGGGGAGGTGCGCAAGGGCTTCGACCCAGAGTCGGAGGGAGGCGCCCCGCTTTTGGGGGTGAACGGGAACGTATTGGTGGGGCACGGTCGCTCCTCGCCGGACGCCATTGCGCAGATGATCCACGCCGCTACTACGCTCGCCTCCCGAGACGTCGTGCACGCCCTGGAGGAAGCGTTCCGCCCGTAGCCGCGCCGTCGTCGGCCCGTCCTACTGTTTTCCGCACTGTCCATTCGCTCTTATGCCCGCTTCTCCCACCGCTCACCAGGCCGCTATCACCTCCGTCGGCCATTACCTCCCCGAGCAGCGGCTCACGAATGGCGACCTGGAGGAAATGGTGGAGACAAACGACGAATGGATCCGCACTCGGACCGGCATTCAGGAACGCCGCATCCTGGGCGACGACAGCAAGGCGACCGCCTTCATGGCCACGGAGGCCGCGCAGGAGGCCCTCGACAAGCGTGGCCTCGATCCCGACGCAATCGACGTGATCGTCGTGGCCACGGTGACGCCCGACATGCTTTTTCCGGCCACCGCGTGCCTCGTCCAGGACAATCTCGGGGCCTCCAACGCGTGGGGGTTTGACCTGTCGGCCGCCTGCAGTGGATTTATCTACGCCCTCACGACGGGCGCGCAGTTTATCGAGACCGGCCAGGCGGAGACGGTGCTCGTCATTGGGGCCGACAAGATGAGCTCGATCGTCGACTACACGGATCGCACCACCTGTATCCTGTTCGGCGACGGGGCAGGGGCCGTGGTGCTGGAGGCGGATGAGGAGGCGGGCCTCCACGATACGGTCCACCACGTCGACGGCGAGCACAGCGATCTCTTGTGTATGAAGGGAGGGGGCAGCCTCAATCCCCCCACCCACGAGACCGTCGACGCGCACATGCACTACCTCAACCAGGAGGGGCGGCAGGTCTTCAAGTTTGCGGTCACGCGCATGGCGGACGTGTGCGAGGAGGTGATGGCGCGCAACGGGCTCGACGCCGAGGATGTAGACTACCTCGTTCCCCACCAGGCGAACCAACGCATCATCGATGCGACGGCCAAGCGGATGGGGCTCTCGTCCGATCAAGTGATGATGAACATTGACCGCTACGGCAATACGACGGCCGCAACAATTCCGCTATGCCTCTTCGACTGGGAGGACGAACTGGAACGGGGCGATGAGTTGATCCTGACGGCCTTCGGCGGTGGATTTACCTGGGGGGCCGGCCACCTCACCTGGGCCTACGGATGAAGGGTGGGGACGCACCCGTTGACTTCCCATCGATATTCAACGTTCGACTCGGTTATGGCAACCGCCTTCCTCTTTCCCGGTCAAGGCTCGCAGTCAGTGGGCATGGGCCACGAGCTGTACGAACAGTTCGACGAGGCCCGCGCCCGATTCGAGGCGGCCGACGAGCTGCTCGACGACGTAGACTTGCTCTCGCTCATGTTTGGGCTGGAGTCGAGTGGCGCCGACGCGGACGAGCGACTTAAGCAGACGGAGATTACCCAGCCCGCCCTCTACACCCATAGCCTCGCGGCCATGGCCGTGCTGGAGGCCAGCGGAATGGCGCCCGATATGGTGGCGGGGCACAGCCTGGGAGAGTACAGCGCACTAGCGGCTGCCGGCGCCCTCTCGTTCGAGGACGGCTTGCGCGTCGTGCGCCGACGGGGAGAGCTGATGAGCGAAGCAGGAGAGCGGCGTCCGGGGGCCATGGCCGCTGTGCTTGGGGCCGACACCGATCATGTCGAGGCGATGTGCAAAGAGATTTCCGCGGAGGGGGACGGGGTGGTGCAGCCGGCCAACTACAACGCGCCCGGGCAGGTCGTCATTTCCGGCGATGTGGGGGCTGTGGAACGGGCCACCGAGGTCATCGAGGGGCGTTGCCTGTCTCTCCCGGTAAGCGGCGCTTTCCATTCGCCCCTCATGGAGTACGCCCGCACGGGGCTCACCGAGATTCTCAACACGGTCCGCATCGAAGAACCCCGCTGTCCGGTGTACCCGAACGTGACGGCCGAGCCAACCACCGATCCCGACGAGATCCGCCAGCGGCTTACGGAACAGCTTCTCTCTCCGGTGCGGTGGGCCCCGACGCTTCGTCGCATGCACGAGGACGGGGCCACTCGCTTCGTAGAGGTAGGGACCGGGAGCGTGCTCCAGGGCCTCGTGGGCCGCACTCTGGGGGACGACGTCGCGGCGCTGGGAGCGGGCACGCCCGACGAGATCGAGGCGGTAGCAGAAGCGTAGCGGACGGGCAAGAAAGAAGGGGAACGGCCTCCCCATCAGATGAGTGATACGTCCTACACCTCCTCTCTCCTGCGTGTCGGTCGTGTCCCTTCTGACTGTCGCAACTTCCGTCTCATGTTTCCCTTCCAGACCGCTGTGTGGCCGTTCCGATTTGCCGGAGCGTTCTTGGTGTTTCTTCTTGTCTCGGGCTGTGGGGGAGGGGATACGTACTCGGTCGACACGGGGCAGATTGCCCAGCGCTTCCTGCCCACCGTGCGGACCGTAGACCACCACCCCGACTCCGTGCGGGCCCTCATGATCACCGAAAAGGAGGGAACGCTCCAGTACCAGCTGGAGCAAAGTTTTTCGTCCCTCACTCAGAAATGGTCGTCCAGCTTTCAGCGGATCGGAACGGGGCGGACGGTTCGGTCGAAGACGTACGCGACGTTTTGGAGCCTGGAGCTTTCGCTCGTGTCGCTTCAGCCGGAGACCGGCCTGCTATCCCTGCAGAAAGAGCGTGCCCGAGAGCTCATTGAGGAGCGCCGAAAAGAATACTACGACACCATTCAGATTGACGTCTACTGGTTCGTGGACGAGGGCGGCGACGGAATTATTACGGGGCCGGGGGCCCGCACCGAGCTCCGGGTGGGGGACGAGACACTCCGTCCCATCCGGTCGGACCACAGCCCGCTCCGAGAGGCCTTTGTTGCTGACGCAGGCGTTGCCCTTTATCGCCGAAACACGCTTCACTTTCCCCGAACCGTGGACGGAACCGACGTCCTTGCGAACGCCTCCGGGATGCAACTTGCGGTCCGCCGAGCAGGAGGAGCGTCCCGAGAGCAATTTGAGTGGCGGTGGGACACGGAGGGTCAGTAGGCGCGCAGTGCGCGCTGCCCGCTTCGGGGCTATACTCTTGGGATCTGCGAAGGGCGTCTCTTGTCATTCCGGACCGGTTTCCCAATCTTCCGGGCGCGCGCATCCATTCCATCCAAGCCGTTTGCGACACCATCATGCAGGCTGATTTTCAGGGGGCTACTGTACTTGTGACCGGAGGCACGCGCGGCATTGGCCGTGCCATAGTCGAATCGTTTGCCGATGCGGGGGCGAACGTTGCGTTTACCTTTCGGTCCTCGACCGACGCCGCTGCGGACCTCGTGGAGACACTTGAGGGACAGGGCACCGAGGCGCTGTCACTCCAAGGCGACGTGGCGGACCTTGATGCCGCACAGGCCCACGTGGACGCGGTAGTCGAGCATTTCGGGGCGATCGACGTGCTCGTGAACAACGCCGGCATTACCCGAGACGGCCTCATGCTTCGGATGACAGAGGACGATTGGGACGCCGTGATCGACACGAACCTGAAAGGCGTCTTCAACTTCTGCAAGGCCGCGTACATGCCTATGATGCGCCAGCAGAGCGGCGCGATCGTCAACATTTCGTCCGTCGTGGGCACCACCGGCAACGCAGGGCAGACGAACTACGCCGCCTCCAAGGCCGGCATCGTCGGCTTCTCAAAAAGCCTCGCCAAGGAGCTGGGTAGCCGCAACGTGACGGTGAACGTGGTGGCACCGGGATACGTGCAGACGGACATGACCGACGAGCTTGACGACGACACCCAGGAGGCAATCCTGGACAACGTGCCCCTCGACCGGCTCGCCGAGCCCCACGAAATTGCCGAGGCGGTGCTATTCCTAGCGTCTCCGGCGGCCGCCTACATTACCGGTCACGTTCTCCACGTAAACGGCGGACTCTCAATGTAGCGGAGCCCCCTGGCTTTTCGTTGCCTACTTAAGGAAGTAGGGGATCGATTGGACGGGGGCTGCGTTGTACACTCGATCCCTTCTAGGCATAATCTCGGCCGCAGCACCATCCACCGCTTCGCTTCTGGCGACGGCCGACATTGCATGCCTGGAGGGACCTGACGTCCTGATTGAATCCGAAACTGAGCCGCTTTCGCATGGCCTCCGACGTCTCCAAGAGCGCGTACACGAACGTTATCGATCTCACCTCCGAGGCGCAGAAAGAGCGGCGCCGCGACGAAATCGGCGAGCTTCGCGAGCCGGATCCACCGTTGGATGAAATGACCGTCGCCGATCTGTCCGGAGACATGGAACAGGCCGTCTACGCGGCGGGCTGGAGCGAACTGATGGACGTGCAGCGGAAGGCAATTCCCTATGTCCTGGAGGGCCGCGACCTGATCGTGCAGTCCCAGACCGGTTCGGGAAAGACCGGCGCCTTCTTGCTGCCGCTCTTCGACCTGGTGAATCCGGACAAGAAGGAGCAGCAGGTGCTCATCCTCACCCCCACCCGGGAGCTGGCGCGGCAGATCCACGAGGAGTTCGAACAGATGAAAATTGCGACGCCGCACACAAACCGGATGGAGGCGGTCCTCATCTACGGGGGGGTCGGCTACCAACCTCAGATCGACGGCCTAAAGAATGGGGCGCAGGTGGTGATTGGCACGCCCGGTCGCATCCTCGATCACATCAAGAAGAACAACTTTGACGCCAGCACCCTCCGCATGCTGGTGCTCGACGAGGCCGACGAGATGCTGTCGATGGGCTTCTACCCGGACATGAAGGACATCGTCGAGCATGTGCCGGAGGATCGTGTCTCGTACATGTACAGCGCCACGATGCCGCCGAAGGTGCGCTCCGTCGCGCGCGAGTTCCTTGACGATCCGGGCTTCCTCTCGCTCAGCACCGACAAAGTGAGCGTCGAGGAAAACGAGTATCGCTACTACCTGGTGAACCCGATGGATAAGGACCGGGTGCTGGCGAAGCTACTGGAACTGGAAGAACCGGAGACGGCCCTCATCTTTGCCAACACGAAGCGGGAGGTGAGCTACCTCCACAAGTTCCTCGCAAACAAGGGGTACGACGTGGACGAGATGTCCGGCGACCTGTCGCAGCGCAAGCGCGAGAAGGCGCTTGATCGCCTGCGAGACGGCGACACCCGCCTACTGGTGGCAACGGACGTGGCGGCCCGTGGCATCGACGTCTCGGATCTCAGCCACGTCTTTATCTACGACGTGCCGCAAGACCACGAGTACATCATCCATCGCTCTGGTCGTACGGCCCGGGCCGGCGAAGAAGGCACGACGATCGTCCTCTCCACTCACGAGGACGAGTACGAGCTCAAGCGGATGGCCAGCACCTATGACATTGACCTGGAAAAGGCCGAGTTGCCCGAGGACCCTCACAGTGAGGCCCGTGAGCTGCTGGAGGAACGCTACGCTGAGATCGATTCGTCGCCCAACGGCGTCGAGCAGAGCGTGGAAGACTTTGTGCCACTCGTCCAGGAGCTTTCCGAGGACCGCCCGGAACTCCTTGCATCCGTCGTGCGGGAACTCTACGCCCAGGCGAAGCAGAAAGACGAGGAGACGAAGTGATTCGTGACGCCGTGATGCATGAGGTTCTCCAACTCCTGCGGTCTCGTGCCTCATTTCGCACTTCACACCTCATTCTCGAGCACTCGCTCCGTTTGCCGATACGCGATGAGACCACTCGCCGCGAAGATGACGGCGTAGATGCCCAGCGGCATCTTGGTCTGGGCGACTGCCTGATAGGCGAGGGCGGCTCCCCCAGCGGCGACACCACCGGAGAGAAGAAAAACGAGGACGTGGAGTAACCACCGGCCGAACGCCTGGCCGGGCAAGGGGGATTGGTCGGACATGGGGGCGTTGGTCAGAGAAAACAGCGAACCGTGAGCCTACTAGGCCGGGAAGATAAAGGCAAGCCGTGGTTGCGCCTAATCATGGGGAGACAAGACGGACCGTCAGGAATCAGTTCTTCTGTCGATCTCGAATTACAAGATTGTCACCCTAAGTTTAACCAAACCTGGGGGGCGATTTGTTTATACTGGTAGTGGACGAGTCATTGAAAATTGCGCCCCTTCACAGGGCGCTTTTTCTATGTCGGGTCGATTTTTCTCTTTTCCGGCCTCTTTGCCTTCAGTGGGCCGCTTTTTGGAGGAAAGATGAGCTTGAGTCTTTCGACCCTGAATCCCCTCTCAACACCTATAAAAGGCGATTTTGGCCGTGGGGAATGGGCAAAGAAGGGAAGTTGAGCCGCGCTCACGTCGACTTGAGTCGGGCCATCCCCTTGCAGCGAGCAACGAGTTCGCTCTAAACGGACCTGAAGTATTCGGTAGCGTCGAAAAGTACGGACAGGCCACTCAACGCTATTTCCTCGCCGGCGAAATTGGGAAGGGGCGTTTCGGCTGAGCCCTTTCCGAAAAACATGCTCCCTCGATCTCTTTGGCGCGGAGTCGCCAAGCGAGCCGTCTATGCACGTAGCGTTCAGTTTTTTGGCGCCGGGCGGCGGGTCTCCGGTAGGACCGGAGCCGGGGGGCGTCGCCATTTGGCATCCAGCGACCACCGTCCGCTCCCGAACGTGCACACGAGCAGGAGCAGAAACAGTACCAGTGCCGAAAACTCTAACGACTGGTTGGCCGACAGGAGGCCGTCGTGCCAGTGCACCAGAAACACCGCTCCTACAAGGACAGGAAGCTGGACCAGGGCAGCGATGCGCGTGTAGAGCCCCACGGCGAGGAAAGCCCCGCCCACCAAGTGTGCCGTCGTCACGTAGATGGACAGGCCCGCCAGTCCAAGCCCGGGTTCAGTGGTGCCCACCAACTGCTGCAGTCCGCCCTCCGTCGTGAGCAGCACTAGGCCCCGAAAGAACAAGCCTGTGCCCAGGTACACCCGAAGGGCATCGAGGACAAGGTCGCGCTGGGCTTCGAGACTTCGGAGCATAGACATGGGGAAGGAATGGGCGCGTGTGGGCAAGAGAGAACGGTTCTGTAACAAGCCTCCTCCGCAGGTCGATCCGTCCCGAGCAGGGGGGACCGCCATTCGGAACCACGCCGCCGGACCGGTGCGTGTCAAGAGGCGCTTTTGCCTTGGACCCTGCACACGACTGATTTATTTCTCATGACCGAAAACGCTCCGCCGCACTCCCTCCAGCAACTCCGGGCCGAGTGGCGTGAGCGCCTCTGCACGGCCCGCGACCGGGCCGCAGCACAGGTGGACGAGATGGGGCTTGCGGATCTGCGCGCTCTCCGCGCCACGATCGAGGAAGAGATGGATCGGGTAAAAGAGCGGCTCCCCGACCCTGGTCCCGTTGAGACGAAGGGGCCCATGACGGCCGAACAGCAGGCCCAGCACGTGCAGGACGCACTCCAGTACCACGCACTCCAAGTACGGAAGCAGATCGTGACCCATGAGTTGCGGCACCGCGCGCTCGGCCCCGCGGCAACGGAGGCGGACCTCGACGTGCCGCCAACGACGAAGCACTACGCTGCCCTCGCCTGGGAGGTGATGGGGAAGGCCGACGTGGATACGACCGCCGAGGTCTACCGTGAGGTTGCCCGTCGTGCGGACGAGGAGGTTCACCTCACGACCGTCGAAAAGTGGCTGCGAGAAAAGAATCCGCACCACCCTGAAGAGACCGAGGGGCGTTGGACTGAGCTCCGCCGGGCGGTGCTGCTGGCCGCCGCGTAGGAAAAGGCGAGGGGCATTTCGGAGAACTGACGCCTCATCGGGGCTCGTCCGCGTCGGTTGCGCCTTCCTCCACGTACCCTAGCACGTCGAGGACTTTCCCGAGCCCGAGCAGGAGGCCCGCTCCCACGAGTCCCATCACGCCCAGGAGGGTCTGAAGATTGTCATCCGGCCCGGCCGTTCCGAGCAATACGAGTCCGCCAACACAGACCAGGGCAGCGAGGCGAGGAGCGATGCTTCGCACAGGGGACGGAGGGAGAACGACGACCGGACCGCAACAAGAAAGCCCATCCTAGGCGGACGGGCTTACCTTTTCAATCAGTATCTTATCTACCAATATAGCAAAATTATCCACCGGGGCGTCAAGAATATATGTTGTCGTTTTGTGAGTGTAGAGTTGAGAAATAGGGAATAAGCAAAGTGAAGCGACGAAGGGCTCACTGGAGGAAGGAATGAGGCGGCCCGAACATGACGAGGTCCCGACCGTGAATCGTTCTGTGACGGGGCTGTCCGTGACGACGGTGTCCAAGTGGTCGAACATTCTCATCCGCATTGTACTCGCTTTATGGACCCACGCATCGAAGAGCACGCCCAAATTCTGCTCGACTGGTCGACAGACGTTCGCAGTGGGGACGACGTCGTGATAGCGGCGGGGGCGGAAGCCCGCGAACTGATTGTGGCACTGCACCGAGAACTTGGGAGCCGAGGCGCCAACCCGACCACACTGTACACGTCCGGGGAGGCCACGCGGGCACACCTTCGGGCCCATGACGACGAGTTTACTCTCCCCGAGCACATCCTCGCCCTCTACGAGGCGTGCGACGTGGCCATCCACGTCCGGTCGGACTCCAACCTGGCGGCCCTCAACGATGTCCCAGGCAAGCGCCTCGCGGAGCGGTCGCGCGTCCATAAGCCGATCATTGAGGAGCGTCTTTCCAAGCGGTGGTGCCTCACCCAGCATCCTACGAACGCCCATGCCCAGGCGGCCGACCTACCCCTTGGGGCGTACCGCGACTTCGTCTACGGCGCCATTCTGCGCGATTGGGACGCGGTAGAGGAGTATCAGGCGGAGCTTCGCCAACGGCTTGAAGAGGCGAGCACGGTGCGGGTGGTGGCCGGAGAGACCGACATCCGAATGAGCGTTGAGGGGATGCATGCGATCAATTCGGCCGGGCGTCATAACATGCCGAGCGGAGAGGTTTTCACGGCCCCTGTACCCGACAGCGTGGAGGGCACCGTGCTCTTCGACAAGCCGCTCATCCATCAGGGGCGCGAGATGGAGGGCGTGCGTCTGCGCTTTGAGGACGGCGAGGTCATCGAATCGTCCGCCGAGCGCAACGAAGAGGCCCTGGACGACCTGCTCGATACAGACGCAGGGGCCCGTCGCCTCGGGGAACTCGGCATCGGGACGAACCGGGAGATCGACCGGTTCACCAAGAACATGCTCTTCGACGAGAAGATGGGGGAGACCGTCCACCTGGCCCTTGGCCGCGCCTACGACGCCAACGTGGGCGAGGGGCGGGAGGGAAATGACAGCGCCGTGCACGTCGACATGATTCTCGACACGAGCGCCGGCCGCATCGAGTTCGACGGCGAGGTCATCCAGGAGGGGGGACGGTTCGTGTGGGAGTAGCGCGTCCCAGAACTCCGAGCTCGGAGAAAATAAGAGCTGCCTCCCAGTGGCACTAACCGTCGCGTGAGGGGCCTTTGGGTGTGGGCGGTGCTGGATTTGAACCAGCGACCCCCTGCTTGTAAGGCAGGTGCTCTAAACCGCTGAGCTAACCGCCCCGGAATCCGAGTGGGGAGCTGGGAATGAGGAGTGTGGAGTGAACCGAGCGCTCCAAACTTCTCATTCGAACGGAGCGGGAGACGGGGATCGAACCCGCGACCTTCAGCTTGGGAAGCTGATGCTCTGCCACTGAGCTACTCCCGCTTTGGAGATGCGTCGGGACTCAATGCAAAACTTGGACATCGGTTCCGGGGCCGGACCCCCGCTCGACTGGCAATTTGACGGTGTCTTCGTCGTCCGGGTACAAAACAAGGTGCGGGGCCCGTCGTTAGACCCCGTTGCAGCAATTTTCTCACGCACCGACCGCGTAGTCGTTATGCCGAAGCGGACCTACCAGCCCAGCAAAAAGAAGCGCAAGAAGAAACACGGCTTCCTCGAGCGGATGAAGACGAAGGAAGGCCGAAAGATTATCAAGCGGCGTCGAAAGAAGGGCCGCGAGAAGCTCTCGGTGAGCGACGAAGACTCCGGCAAGCCCGTGTAACCGGACGGCCCCGTGTCCGAGCTCCCCGATCGCGTCGAGCAGCGGCGCCTCACGTTTCCCCCGTCGTACCGCTTGAAGCGACGGCGCCTCCTCCGGTCGCTCTTCGACCGGAACCGAGACGACGTACAGACCGTCGCGGTGGGGTGCGTGCGGCTCCTCTACCGCGTTGTGCCGCGGGATGCCCTCGGGCACGACGTGCCGCTCCAGGTTGGGTTTGCGCCGGGCCCCCGTGCCGAGAGCGGCGTGGAGCGCAATCGGATCCGTCGTCTCCTGCGAGAGGTCTACCGGGTGCATCAGTACACCCTGGTAGACCCTTTCGTATGTCGCCCCGACGCGCTCATTGTCATGATTCTGTTTCGGGGGCGGCCCGAGCAGGCCGACGATTGTATCGACTGTGATCTGCCCCGTGCCCTCCAGCGAGTCGCCGCGCCGTTTGGGGAGAAGGAGACGGACTGATGCTCCCCGGTCTCCCCGAAATTCTACGTTGATCTTGAAATCCTCCGCGGCACGTTGGGCGGGACCGTCCGTTCTTCCTCTGTCATACCAATCCCGTCGGTTTCCTGAGTGACCTTTGAACTCGGGACCACGACGGGTGAACGCATTCACCAACCTGTCCTCGTCCCTTGGCTTCCCCGCTCCGCAACCAGCCCGAGCCGGAAGATCAGCGCAACGTGATTATCGCGACCATCCTTGTCGCGGTGATCATGTTCGCCTGGATGTTCTGGTTCAGTCCGTCATCCCAGCAACAGCAAACTGCGGCACCGGCGGACACCGCGCAGCAGGCCGCCCCATCGACGGCCGCGACGGATACGGCGTCGAAGGATTCGTCGCCCGACACGACGCAGCCGCCCACGACAAACGCTCAGGCCGGAGCGGCGGCCGCACAGACGGTCCAACCGGAGGCCCCGGCTGCCGACTCTGTGACGGCCGCGGCGCTGGAGGGCACGGCCCGCGACATTGTGGTGGAGACGGACCTGTACACGGCAGTCCTGTCCACCGAGGGCGGCACCATCGAGCGCTTCACGCTCAAGGAATACAAGCAGTTCAACCAGGAGGACCCCGTCCAGATCGTCGACACCACAGCGGGGGGCACCCTTTCCCTGTCGTTTACGACGCCCACCCGGCGCCGTGTCGACACTCGGGCACTCTATTTCTCGGCGAGCACGGCGGCCGACACGATTCGGGTGGAGGATGAGGCCCGAACGGTTACCTTCGAGGCGCAACTCGGCGACGGGACGCTCCGGCAGTCCTACACCTTCCACCCGGACGACTACGACCTCGGCCTCGCGATCGAGCAGGATCGGCCCCGCAGCTTCCTGACGGGCGACGGCTACGAGCTGACCTGGCACGGCGGCATGCCCTACTCGGAGGGGGGGGAGGAGAGCGAGCTCCGCTACACGGGCCTCTACGCCAAAAACGGCGAGCAAATCCAGCGTCTTACGCTGTCGGACGCGGACCAGAACGAGAAGCGCATTGAGGGGGACGTGTCATGGATGGCAGTCAAGAACAAGTACTTCACCGCGGCCCTCATGCCGGATCGTCCGGAGTCTGCACTGGGGGCGGTGCTGTCCGGGAGCAAAGAGGGCCGTGCCACCAGCGAGGCGGCCTTTAAAAACCTCACCGGCCGGCTCCAGATGCCGCTGCCCCGCGAGGCCTCTCACGTCGATCGATTTCATCTCTACGCGGGCCCGATCGACTACTACAGTCTGGCCGACTACGACCGCAACCTGTATGGGATGGTCGACTACGGCTGGGACTGGTTCGAGTGGATGACTAAGCCGCTCGCTGAGTATCTCTACATCCCGATGCTTACGTACCTCGGGGGCGGGCTGCCGTCGTGGCTGTTCGGGGGCGGGCTTCCGTACGGCGTAGTCGTGATCCTGATGGCCGTCTTGATCAAGACGGTGGTCTATCCGCTCACGAAGTCGTCGTACCGCAGCATGGCGCAGATGCGGGAGCTGCAGCCGAAGATGCAGGAGATCAAGGACAAGTACGACGACGAGCCCGAAAAGCAGCAAGAGGAGATGATGAAGCTGTATCGCGAGACCGGGGTGAATCCCCTCGGGGGCTGTCTCCCCATGTTTTTGCAGTATCCCATCCTGATCTCGCTGTACCAGTTCATCCCCAAATCCATCCAACTGCGGCAGAAGAGCTTTCTGTGGGCGTCGGACCTCTCGGCGCCGGACGTTATTCTCCAGCTGCCGTTCACGATACCCTTCTACGGCGACTACGTGGCGGGCTTCACGCTCCTCATGGGGCTGGCCATGATCGTCACCATGCGCGTACAGTCCACCGGGGGCGGGGCGGCCGGCGGGCAGGCGAAGATCTTCATGTACGCCATGCCGGGCGTCATCTTCTTCATCTTCAACCGGTTCGCGTCGGCGCTGAGTCTGTACTACCTCTTCTACAACATCGTCACGGCGGCTCAGCAGAAGTGGATCAACATGCAGCTGGAGAAGGAAAAAGACGAGGACGGAAACCTCACGAACGGACGCTCGGATGGGGAGCCAGAGGACGGAGAGAAGGGGTTCTTCGCTCGTCTCATGGAAAAGGCCGAGGAGGCACAGAGAGAACGACAGTGAGTCCCGGCTGACCTACGGAGTGAGAGTCGTTCTCGGATTCGTTCTGTTGGATTGGCTCTCGCATCGCGAAGCCACACGACTCAGATTCGTGACGATGAGGAATGCCCGTCTCGCTGTCGCTCTCGGAGGTATCCTCCTGCCCTACACGGCCCGCTTGTTGCCTGGTGGGGGCGGTGGAATCGCGCCGTATGTCGAACAAGGCCTACCGGCCATTCTCTTCCTTGAGGCGTTCAATGCGGTTGCGTGGGGAAGTATTGTAGCCTGCAGTTTCCTGTACCGCGATCCCGTCGCCCTCTTGGGGCCGGCCCTCCTCGGGTTTGGATACGTGGGGTGGGCCCACTACGCCCTCGACCTTTCGGCGGACGCCCAGGCTGGACTAGGGGTTGTCTTCATCCCCCTATACGCTCTTCCCCTCATTGCCGTCGGGGGGGCGCTCGGGTACGTGCTCGATCGGAGGTGGCGGAAACGAGACGCCGAGTAGGGCGCCGATCGCGCTACTCTTCCTGGCATGGAGCGGAGCAGATCCTCCGCTGTGCAACATCAGAGTATCGTTTGCAGCTCCGAGTCTCCAAGCGATCCTTGGGTCTACACGACCTGGTGTTCTTTCGCGTTGCTTGGGGGGGAACGAGGGGCCACGCCCCGTCTTTCAGAAACTGACATCCATTTCTCGAAATCGGCTCCCACCTATGCCCGACGACACCATTGCGGCCATTGCCACGGCACGGGGGCGGGCAGCGCTGGCGGTGGTACGCACCTCCGGCCCCGAGGCGATTGCAGTTGTCGACCAGTGCTTCCGGGGGGAGAAGCTAAGCGAGGTCGAGAGCCACACCGCGCACGTCGGCTTTCTGGTGGACGAGGAGGGGGGCGATATTGATCAGGTCGTCGTCACGGTCTTCCGCGCGCCCAACTCCGCCACCGGCGAGCACGTGGTAGAGGTCTCGTGCCACGGGGGCGACCTCGCGCCGAAGATGGTGCTGCAGAGCCTGCTCGACCACGGGGCCCGCATGGCCGAGCCGGGCGAGTTTACCGAGCGCGCCTTCCT
>CAJXKO010000054.1 GCA_913055845.1 uncultured Bacteroidota bacterium
GCACGCGTCACGCAGACGAAGACGAAGGGGAGCGTGCGGTACGTGGGGCTCAACACCGGCATGAACAGCCTCCTCCGTCCCGCCCTCTACGGCGCCCACCACGAGATCGTCAATCTCAGCCGCATCGACGGAACGCCCTCGCAGACCGTGGACGTGGTGGGGCCCATCTGTGAGACCGGCGACGTGCTGGGCCACGACCGCCGCCTTCCCCCCACCGAGCCGGGCGACACGCTGCTCGTGGCGACAGTGGGGGCCTACGGGGCCAGCATGAGAAACCAGTACAACCTGCGTGAGCCTGCTTCCGAGACGATGCTCGCCGCTGATGCGGCCTGACCCCCTCACTCAGTAGTGTCATGCCGGCAGGGAGGGGTGGGGAGGACTGGAATGCCGTTTCGTCGAACCGTCCGGACACACTGGGGCGGGCTGGGGCATGTGCTGGGCTACAGGAAACCGAAGACGTCAGACGCGAGGGCTGACTGCCTCCGGTCTGCTTTTCGTGGCCTCAACCCTTCCCTCCGTCCGCACCGTTTCGTATATTGGAGACGCAAGCGAGAGGCGACTCGTAGCGCCCCGTCTCATCCCAACGAATTACCTCCAATCCCATGAGCACCATTCGCACCGACGGCATCGACTACGACATTGTAGGCGACGACATGCAACTCGTGGAGGTTGAGCTCGACCCCACAGAAGGCGTGCGCGCCGAGGCCGGCACCATGATTTACATGGATGACGGCATCCGCATGCAGACCGACACCGGAGGCGGGCTCTTCAAGGGGTTCAAGCGCATGGTGTCCGGCGAGAGCTTCTTTATCACCACCTTCGTCCACGAAGGGCGGGGCAAGAGACACGTCGCGTTCGCGGCCCCGTATCCGGGCAAAATCATCCCCGTAAAGCTCGATGATTTCGGTGGGGAATTCCTGTGCCAGAAGGACGCGTTCCTCTGTGCCGATGCCAATGTGGAAATCGAGGTGGCCTTTACGAAGCGCATGGGGGCGGGCCTCTTCGGCGGGGAGGGCTTCATCCTGCAGCGCCTCATGGGGGAGGGGTGGACGTTCATCCACGCGGGCGGCACCGTCGTGAAGCGGGACCTCGACGCCGGCCAGACGCTGCGCGTAGACACGGGCTGCCTCGCGGGCTTTTCCAGCACCGTCGACTACGACATCGAGTTTATCGGCGGCTTCAAGAACGCGCTCTTCGGCGGCGAAGGCCTCTTTCTCACTACGCTCACCGGACCGGGAACCGTCTACCTGCAGAGCCTTCCGTTCGCTCGCCTGGCCGACCGCATCGTGGCCGGCGAGTTTGCGAATCGGGGCGAAAGCGAGGGGCCGGCCGGCACCGGGGTCCTGGGTGATCTCATTTCGGGGAGTTGATCGGGGGCGCAGGGGCCCGCGAATCCCGTCGGCGTAGAGACGGGATTCGGTCGCACGCTCAACCCCCGACTGCCAGGCTGCGTCCCGTCCCTCGTCCGTCCTCCGGTGGGGGCCGCAGAGTTGGGTCAGGCAGTCGTCGGTTCTTTGTCGTCCATCGCTGCCTGAATGCGCTCGGCCCACTGCTCTTGGTTCTCCTTGGCGTTCTGCACGAACGGGGAGTAACTGATGAGCGTGATGAGGGCCCGGTTGATTGTGTCCACGGGGGGCTCGAACGGGCGGACCACGTCGAGGAAGAGGACGACCCGCGTCTCGTCGGTGTCGTTCCACACTTCGTGGTCGTGGGTGTCGTCAAAGAGCATCACCTCGCCTTCCTCCCAGTGGCGCACGTTGTTGCCCACGCGAATGCGGCAGTTCTCTTTTTCCTCAGGGACCTTAAGGCCCAGGTGTGCACGCATCACGCCTTTGTATGGCCCGCGATGGGCGGGAATGTGCTTCCCGGGCGCGAGAATCGAGAAAAAGGCCGTTTTCATGCCCGGAATTTGCTCGACGATTTCGGTCGTTTTCGGGACGATCTCGCAGTTCTTCTCGGCCTTGTGTCCAAACCCGTATAGGAAGAATGTCTTCCAGTTGTCGTCGGTCGTGATGGCCGTCTGGTCCTCCGAAATGTCCTGAAAGTTGGGCAGCGCGTCGCGGTGTGCTAGTACCGTGTCGAGTTCGTTCCGGATGGGCTCCCAATTTTCTTCGAGAAGGTCGGTCCACGGAAAGTCCTTCTTGTCGAAGAACGTGGGGTTGCCGTGGGGCGAATAGCGCACCATTCCGCGCTCGATGAGTTGGATGAGGGAAAACCCGACCTCTTTCACGAAAGAGTCGAACCGTTCTTTGAGCGGGGTCGTAGCCATGACGGGAGAGGGGAAAATCAAAAGAGAAATGAACGAGCGTCCTCGTGCTCAGGGGCAACGGAGCCGCGGAGTGAGACTGCACAGAAGGTCCGGCCCGTCGCGGGAGAGGTGGTTGCCGAAGAGACGAATCGGCCTCGGTCGCTGTTCCTCACGGATTCAGAGTGCTGTCCTGTGATCAACAACTACTACACGCTCCGCGCACTTGTCCGCGAGTGGCAGCCCGACCTCGCCGGCACGACGGTCCGTGACGTCTACTCGCAGAATAAAAACGAGCTGACGGTCGCGCTGGGTGGAGCGGATCAGGACTGGATGGTGCGCGGCTCGGTGCAGCGGCCGTTCCTCTACCTCTTCCGCCGTTCCGGCTACCACAAGGCGCACCGCAACGTGGCGACCCTCTTCGAGGAGGTCATTGGGCAGGGCGTAGCAGGCGTGTCTATCGCCGAGCGGGACCGGCTCGTATCCCTTGAATTGGACGACGGATCGCGACTCCTGTGGCAACTCTTCGGCGCGCGGGCCAACGCCTTCCATGTGGCGCCCGACGACACAATCAGTGCCGCCTTCCAGCGCCACGACAAGCTCACGGGCACGGAGGTGCCCGAGCCGTATCCGGCGCCGATGCCCGAAACGTTCGACGAGTTCGAAGGCCGTTGGAAAGACAACCGCAACAAAACGCGGCAGGCGGTGCAGTCGGCTGTATCGCTCTTTGGGGGCGATCTGGCCCGGGAAACGCTGTACCGGGCTGGCGTCTCCACGGAGGCGCCGGGGGACTGCACGGAAGCGGAGCGACGCGCGCTCTTTGAGGCATCCATGGCGCTCCGGGAGGCCCTCGACGATCCCGACCCCGTCATTTACGGGGCGGGCCAGTTTCCGGACGCGTTTTCGCTGATTCCGCTGTCGCATCGCGAGGATGATCCCGCCGAGCACTTCGACACGGTGGACGCCGCGGTGGCCAACTTTGTGCGGCGCACGCTGGCCGAGCGGCACTTTCACCGCCTCTACGATCCACTGGCAGAGGCCCTCGAATCGGCCGCGGAGCACGAGCGCCGCAGCGCCGAGCGGATGATGGAGGAACTCCAGAGCGAGAGCCGGGCCGGCCGCTACGAGCGGTGGGGGCACTTGCTCATGGCCCAGCAGGACCAGGTGCCGGCGGGGGCGGAGGAGGTGGCGCTGCCCGATCTGTTCGAAGACGGCGCGCCCGTCACCATTCCGCTCGATCCCGCCAAGTCGCCGGTCGAGAATGCCGAGCACTACTACGAACGCGCCCGTCGCACGCGCCGCTCGCGCCAGGAAGCCGAGGCGCGGCTCGATGAGACCCTGGAGCGGGTCGACCGTGCCGAGACGCTCCTGGCGGAGATCCGCGAGATCGACACCCTCGACGGCATCAAGCAGTTTCGGGCCGAGCGGGAGGAGGACTTTGCGCCGTTCGTGGAACGGGACGACGCGGAGGTCGACCAGTTTCCGTTCCGACGATTCGATCTGGAGGGCGGCTTTGAGGTGTGGGTGGGCAAAAACGCGCGCCAGAACCACGAGCTTACGTTTCACGCCAGCCAGCCGCATGATCTCTGGCTGCATGCCCGGGGCGTGCCGGGGGCGCACACCGTGCTGCACCGCCCCAACCGGGACGCCGAGCCCGGCAAGCGCCGCATCTACACCGCCGCGGCCATCGCCGCACACTACAGCCAATCGAAGGGGAGCGACGTGGTCCCCGTCATGGTCACCGAGCGCAAGTACGTGACCAGTCCCAAGGGGGCGGACCCCGGTGTCGTCCGCGTTGACCGGGAAGACGTGGTGATGGTCGAGCCGGGACTGCCGGAATGAAGCGGACGCGAGGACGTGTCAACAAGGGACAGCATCCTGTAACAGCTTTCGGTCGTCGGCGTCAAATAATACCGCGGGGCCTGAATGCGTTGGAGGATCCTGTCCCGCGTTCGCTTCGGGCTTATCGCTTGGTTTTTGCGCAATGCCCTCATTCGCCATGCGACGCCGATTCGCGACGATCGCCACGCTCCTTCTTGCCCTCATCCCCCTCCTGGGCGTCGGAGCACCCAGTGCACAGGCGCAGTACTTCGGAAAAAATAAAGTCCAGTACGACACGTTCGATTTCAAAACGCTGGAAACCGAGCACTTTGTCTTCCACTTCTACCCGGCGGAAGAGCAGGCCGTGCGCGACGCCGCCCGGATGGCCGAGCGGTGGTACGACCGCCACACGGAGGTCTTTCTGCACCGCTTCGACGAGAAGAAGCCGATCATCTTTTACGCCAACGATGCGGATTTCCAACAGACCAACGTCACGCCGCAGCCGATTGGGCAGGGCACCGGGGGGCTTACCGAGCCGTTGCGGGAGCGCGTGGTGATGCCCCTTTCGGCCTCCTACGGTGAAACCGATCACGTGCTGGGCCATGAGCTCGTGCATTCATTCCAGTTCGATCTCGGCCTCAACGCGGACAGCCTGGGCATTAACCTCCGCAACCTCCCCACGTGGTTGATTGAGGGCATGGCAGAGTACCTGTCTGTGGGCCGACAGGACACACACACGGCCATGTGGATGCGAGACGCGGTGCGGCGCAACGACATGCCGTCCTTCGAGGCGCTCGCCAACCCGCGGGAATACTTCCCCTACCGCTACGGCCAGGCCTACCTCGCCTACATTGGCGGCAAGTACGGCGACCAGTCCGTGACAGACCTCTTCAAGCGCGGGGGACAAGTGGGGCTCGACTCTGCCTACGTAGAGCTGTTCGGCGTGGCCCCCGATTCGCTCACCGAAGAGTGGGCCCAGGCCACGCGTGACGCATACCTGCCGCTCATGGACGGGCGCACGCCCCCCGACTCGGCCGGCCAAACGGTGCTTGCCCCCGAAACCAATGGCGGACGGGTCAACATTGCCCCATCGCTGAGCCCGGACGGGCGCTACGTGGCGTTCATCTCGGAGCGGGAGCTGTTTTCATTCAACCTGTACGTGGCGGACGCCCGGACCGGCGAGGTGATTGCGGAGCTGGATCGAGCCGGCACCACCGGCCACTTCAACGCGCTGCGTTTCATCAGCTCGGCCGGCACATGGTCGCCCGACGGACGTCGTCTCGCCTTTGTGAGTTTTGAGGACGGGGACAACCAGATCACGATCTGGAACGTGGTCGAGGAGGAAATCGAGCGCAGCTTTTCGGTCGCCAACGTCACGTCGATGAAGAACCCGGCGTGGTCGCCGGACGGCAACAAGCTCGCCTTTGCGGGCACCGACGGGGGCATCAGTGACCTCTACGTGCTCGACCTGGAAACGGAGAAGGTGCGGCAGCTCACCAACGACCGCTACGCGGACCTTCAGCCGACGTGGTCGCCCGACGGGGAAACGATTGCCTTTACGACCGACCGGGCGGAGACGGACCTTGCGACGCTGAGCCCATCGTCGCACATGGACCTGGGGCTGGTCGACGTGTCGAGCGGAGAAGTGACGGTCCGAGAGCCGTTTGGGGACGCGCTGCACCACAACCCGCAGTTCTCGCCGGACGGGCAGAGCCTCTACTTCATCAGCGACCAGGACGGATTTAAGGACGTGTATCGCATGGCCCTATCGAGCGGTGGGCGGTTCCGGGTGACCCGCCTGAAGACAGGGGTGAGTGGCATTACGGCGCTCTCGCCCGCCCTGTCTGTGGCGCAGCAGAGCGGCGATATGCTGTTCTCGGTCTACGCGGATGGGCGCTACACCGGTGTGCGCCGCCCGGCGGGCGAAGTGCAGGGCACGCGGCTTGAGACCACCACGGCCCAGGCACCGTCCGCGGACGAGTTGGGGCGTGCCCCGGTGGCAAATGATACGACCGATGAGGCCGCGGGGCCACACGCCGCCGACACGTCCCGCGTCGCTGGCCTCCTCCCCTCGCCTGCCGCTCCCGGCGAGGGGCTCATCGCAGCGAACCTCCGCGACTCGACGACCGGCCTCCCGGATGCTTCGACGGAATACGAGGCGGACGACTACGACCCGACGCTGTCTCTAGAGTCCATCTCGCGGGCCAGCGGCGTCGGCGTCTCCGTCGGGGGCCCGTTCGGTGGCGGAGTAGCCGGCGGCATCGGGTTCCAGTTCGGCGACATGCTGGGCCACCAGAGCCTGACCGCGGTGGTGCAGGCCCAGGGAACCTTTCGCGACATTGGGGGCGGGGTGTCGTACATGAACCGACGGGGCCAACTCAACTGGGGCGGATCCCTCAGCCACTCGCCTGTGATTTTTTCCGCCAATACAGTGCCGGTTGCCAACGAGTCGGGCCAAGTCACCGGCGTCGCAAGCGTGGTGCAACGGGCCTACATCACGTCCACCGGTGGAGTGGCCTCCTATCCCCTTAGTCCGACGCGCCGATTTGACTTCTCCGTTTCGGGAACGCGCTACGGCTTCGGGACAAACGTGCGCACGGCCGGGCTTGTCGAAGAGAACACGGCCGACCAGATCGAAGAGGCGTTCGGCGAGCGCGATCCGAAGTACCTTGCAAGCGGAAGCGCGGCGTACGTGCGCGACTTCACAACGAACGGCCTCACAGGGCCGCTGCAGGGCGGACGATGGCGGCTGGAGGTGTCCCCCACCCTCGGCACGCAAAACTTCGTGACGGCCCGGGCCGACATCCGCCGCTACGTCTACGCCGAGCCATTTACATTTGCCTTTCAGGCGCTCCATGTAGGGAACTACGGAGCAACATTCGACGAAGAGTTTGGGATCGGCAACGAGTACCTCGGCTATCCCTATAGCCAGGGCTTCGTGCGGGGCTATAGCGTGCAGAGCATTGCGGATGGCATCCGAGAGAACGGCGGCTGCACCCGCATCAGCGACGCCCCCACCGCGTCGCAGTGTGCCGAGATCGACCGTCTTTTCGGGACGCGGGCCCTCACAACGCGGGCCGAAATCCGTATTCCGCTGCTGGGGCCGGAGCGCCTCAGCCTCATTCCGTTCCAGTACCTTCCCACCACCCTGGCCCCCTTCGTCGACGCAGGCGTGACGTGGACCGGCGACGAGGGCCCGAACTTTAGCTTTGAGACGGACAGTGCCGACACGACGATCCCGGTGGTGAGCACCGGCGTGGCCGCTCGCTTCAACATCTTGGGCAGTATCCTCCTGGAGGCCTACTACGCGCGCCCCTTCCAGCGCCGCGACACGACGTGGGAGCTCGGCTTCCGTATCTCGCCGGGCTTTTAGAGTGCGCTGAAAGTAAAGCGTGCTGAGAGTTCCCGTTCGAGAGGCGCCGTCACGGGCGACGGGCAAATGGGAGGGCAGGCCTCTTCGCTCCGCCCCTCGCGACGGGTCCAGCGTTCTTCAACCCTGAGAAACAGAAGACGGGAGGGCAGTCGGTGCGCCAATCTGGATCCTCGGGACAGCCCCCCACCCGCATCGCGATCCAGTTCCCCTGTGGCAAGTGGACCAGAAAACCTGAGCGACGTGTGGGAAAATCCCCCACCTTGCCGTTAGGTGCGGCGCGGCTTGAAGGAGATGGTCGTTTCCAGTACCATGGAAGACGGGAAACGCGTTCGCGGCCCCGCATTATGGGCGGCCCGCGCTCCATCCCTCGCTGTTTGTCCCATCGCCCTCTGGTCCTCATGTCGACTGAGTCCGCCCCGTCTGAGGCCTCTGCCCCAGAGGCAGACTCGGAGAGAACGAAAGAGATTTCCCTCGACGAGTTTGAGCCCTACGGCACACTCGCCGTCACCGGGTCATATTTCGTTCTCTTGCTCGTGCTGTACGCACTGCTGTACTTCGTCGAGTTTGCTGCGCACGCTCCCCACATCATTGAGTAAGCCCTGATCGACCATGCACGTCCATCGTTTCGAAAAGCTCTGGATCGGGCTGTCCCTGTTCTTAATCGCAGCGTTCATCGGTATTGTGCTCTTCGGCTTCACGGTGATGGACCTGAAGGTGCCGGGCATTGAGGAGGGCCGACAGGTCGACCCGACAACCGTTCTCTCGGACGAGAAGTTTTCCAAGCCGGGGGTACGTAAGATCAGTGACGACCACTATGAGGTTTACATGATCGCCCAGCAGTTCATCTTTCGGCCCGGGAGCACCCAGCCCCTCACGATTCCGGCCAACACCAAGATCACCTTTCACATGACGGCCCCGGACGTGATGCATGGGTTCGAGGTGCCGGGGAGCGGCTTGAACGCGACGATTATCCCGGGGCAGATTGCAACCTTCAGCACCCGCTTCCCGGAGGCGAAAACCTACGGCATTATCTGCCACCAGTACTGTGGTGCGGCCCACCACAACATGCAGGGCGAAATCGAGGTCGTTCCCCCATCTGAGTTTGACGAGAGCAACCTGATATCGCAATGACGTTTGTTAACCACTATCCGAAGGCGGCCCGCATCGTGAAGGCGAACTTTATCGTCGCCTTCGTGGCGCTCGCCATTGGGGGCTTCTTTGGGCTCATTCAGGCCCTGCACCGGACGGATGTCTTCCGAGGCTTCGTCTCCTCGGTGGAGTACTACGACGTGCTCACCGGCCACGGCGTCCTGCTGGCGCTCGTGTTCACCACGTTCTTCATCACGGGGCTGTACCAGTGGGGCGTCACGCGCACCATGGAGCGGGAGCCGGAGAATTCTACGTTCTCGTGGGCGTGGTTCCTGATGATGCTGGTGGGAACGACGATGACGGCCACCGCCATTCTGGGGGGGCTCGTGCCAGGCAGCGGAATGAGCGCGGCCGTCCTGTACACGTTCTACCCGCCGCTCCAGGCGCACCCGCTCTTCTACATCGGCGCGGCGCTCCTGGTGGTGGGGTCCTGGCTGGCCGGGGCCGACTGGTTCTGGACCTACCGAAAGTGGCGGACCGACAATCCGGACGCCCGGATCCCGCTGCAGACCTACATGGTTATCTTCACGTGGCTCATGTGGTACCTCTGCTCGCTGGGCGTGGCGCTGGAGGTGGTGGTGCTCCTCATTCCGTGGTCGCTCGGCATCGTCGCGAAGATTGATCCGCTGCTGCCCCGCACGCTTTTCTGGTACTTCGGGCACGCGGTAGTCTACTTCTGGCTGCTGCCGGCCTACTTCGTGTGGTACTCCATTCTGCCGAAGCTCTCCGGCGGGCGCCTCTTCAGCGATCCGCTCGCCCGGATTGTCTTCATCTTTTTCCTGCTGCTGTCCACGCCCATCGGGTATCACCACCAGTACGCCGATCCGGGCATCTCGCTGGTCTACAAGATGTGGGCCCTCATCATGACGCTCGTCATTCTACTGCCGAGCCTCATGACGGCGTTCACGGTGATCTCGTCGATGGAGCATGGCGCCCGGCAGCGGGGCGGCAGCGGCTACTTCGCCTGGATGGGCGCGCTGCCGTGGGGGCGGCCCGCGTTCGTGGGGTGTGCACTGGCCGGCATCATGTTCGCCGCGGGCGGTTTTAGCGGCATGGTGAACGCCTCGCTCAACATCGACATGCTGGTGCATAACACTGCGTGGATTCCCGGCCACTTCCACCTCACTGTGGGCACGGCCACGGCCCTCACCTTTATGGCCATCACCTATTGGCTGCTGCCGCAGCTGACGGGGAAAGAGCTCAAGTTCAAGGGCCTCGCGCTGGCGCAGCCGTATACGTGGTTCATCGGCATGACGCTGATGTCCAACGCGCTGCACCGCCAGGGCCTCGCCGGCGTGCCGCGCCGCGTGTCGGAGCCGGAGTACGCGGGCATCAACTACGAGGTGCCGTTCGGCACGATGGCCGAGATGAACTGGCAGGTGGCCATTGGCGGCATCATTCTGTTCGTCGCACTCATCTTCTTCCTTGTGGTGGTGGGGGGTACCTTCTGGGCCGGAACGCCCGCGACCAACGTGGACGACACCATTCCGCCGCCCCTTTCGGGGCCGGAGCACTCGCCGGAGATTCTGGACAACTTGAAGCTGTGGATGGGTGTAGCCGTGGTGCTGGTCCTTATCGCCTACACGCTCCCGCTGGCCGAGATGGTGATGGACGGGCTCTTTTCACCGGGGGCCTTCCCCTCACCGGTGTAATCTCATCGCGAGTTTGCGGGGGAAGGGGAGCGAGACCGGGGCGCGTGCGTTGATCGCTCCCGGTGGTTGTCTCGATGGGTTTCTGGCTTCTCTTCTATGAGCACCTCGACGTCCGACGCCGATGAATCCCCCACGCCGGCTGCGCCCGATGACGCCGATGGGGTGAGTCCGTGGGTGGTCCGGCTCTTCCTGATTCTTGCCTTCGGCGTGGCGTTTGGGATTGAGGGCATGACCCTGGTTCGGTCCTACCTCATCGACGGGGGCGACGAACCGGAAGAGCAGGCGGCCGCTGGGGCAGGGGGCGCGAACACGACCCTTGGGGTGGGGGACGACCTGCTGCCGGACACGGCTGTCTCGGAGCGCATCGCACGAATGCGAGTACAGGCCCGCTCGGACGGCCCATGGGTCTTTCGGCTGGCAGTGACCGTCGTCAATGACGGTGAGCGCTCCTATCGGCTTGCCCTCCGCGACCTGGAGGCGGACGACGGAACGGTGTTCGACGAGGTGCAATCCGTGGCGTGTCCCCCCGGCGACTCCACGCGGTTCGTGGCGACGTGGCCGATTGGGGCCAACGCGCGTCCCGCGTCCCTCACCGTCGAGGCGGCGTTGCAGGGGCCGGGCGATTCGACCCGCACCGTACGTCGCCGCGTCTCGTTCGGACACGTGCCCGTGCAGATGCAGCGGTAGGGAGGCAAGAGCGTCAAGAAACCTCCGTGGGGCACGCGGAGGCATCACACCGGCCACTCCTGCTGATTCCAGGCCTGGTCCCAGAACATCCACTCGTAGCGGACGCTGGTGGTGAAGGCTGTCTTGGCGCGGCGGCGGGCGGCCTCGTCGGCCGCGTCGGCGAACCGCTGGAGGCGTTCCAGAAGATTGTCCATGTACTCGTTGAATTCGGGATCGCGGTACATGGCGAGCCACTCGGCGTAGGGGTGGTCCTCCGGAATGTCGCCCATCTCCCGTTCCATGCGCTGGCCCAGCTCCACGTAGAGCCAGGGGCACGGCGTGAGGGCCGCCACGCCCTCGACGAGCGAACCGCGCTGGGCCCGCTCGATCATGTGGCTCTGGTAGGCGCGGTTGTTCGGGGTGAGTGTGAGCTGGCGGATGTCTTCGGGGCCGTAGCCGAGGTCTTCGCCGTAGCCTTCGTGCAGCTCGCCCTCCACGACGAGGGCCAGCCGGGCCGCGTCGATGAACCAGAGCTTGTCGTCCGGATCTGTACAGCGGGTGGAGAGGAGCGACGCGGCGTCGGCGAAGGCCTCCAGGTAGCGCGCGTCCTGCATCTGGTAGAACGTGAAGGTGTCCGCGTCCAGCGTGCCCTCGGCAAGGGCGTGAACGAACGGGTGGTCGAAGGCCTCCGTCCACGTGTCGTCGGCGTGCTCGAGGCAGGCCTCCGCGAAGGGCGGGACCGAGAATTCGCGGGTGTCGAGGGGAGCAGTGAGGGTCAGGGTTGCGGGCATAGCTTCGCAGAATCGATGCGACGAGTGGCGATGCGAAGCCAGAGGTGACGCGCCCGCGCCGATCCGCAGTCCATGAGGACTAAAGATGTTGCTTTCCTGCGCCGGCATGACCCGGATCAGGTTCGGAGGGACTCTCTCAGCCCGGTCGCCGCGTGGCGCCGAACACCCCTAGCTTCGTTTACGAACGTAGTGTGCACGAGGGGAAAATACAACGCACGATGCGCAGGCGTCCAGTCACGCTGTGGTCGGGGAGGGCACCTCCCAGACGAGTCCCTCGGGCCCGGCGTTGACGACAGCGGTGGGTCCAATCTCGGCCGTCTCGCCCCAGCTGCCGTGAATGTGTCCGCAGACGGTAAGCACCGGCTCGGCCGCCTCGATGACGTCCCGCACCGCGGTGCTCCCCAGCGATTGCCCCTTCGAGTCGCGATCGACGGCATTCTTGGGCGGAGAGTGAGAGACGAGCACGGCCCCTTCCGGGCAGTCGGCCAGCAGGGTGCGGGCCTCCGCCTCGCTGAAGTCGTAGCTCCAGGGGCCAAACGGCGTGATGGGGATGCCCCCGCCGATTCCAAAGAACGGCAGTCCGTCAATCGTCACACCGTCCCCGTGCAGCACGTGCACCCCGGGCCACCCGGTGGCCGACACCTGCTCGGCGATCTCGTCTTCCGTCTCGGCGTTGCCCGGCACGAGCACCGTCGGCGTATCGATGGCAGAGAGCGTCTCGATGGGCGCCGCGAGGTTGCGTCGGGCCACGCAGAAGTCGCCGGCGCCCACGACCACGTCGACCTCAGACGCGCGGTCCACGAGGCGCCGACAGGCGTCGAGGTCGCCGTGCACGTCGCTGAAGAGGAGGAGATCCATCGGAGGGAGCGTTTGGCGTTTTGGGTTGAGGGTTGTGTTGCGTCTCGCGACATCCAGGAGCGATGCGGACCGTCGTGGGGACCACCTTCATCCCCGACCCTGCGCGTCCGGAGTGTTGACGGGCAGGGCGCGGGCCGAGTTGCCAACGACGCCGAGGCTGCTGGCGGCCATGGCGAGGGCGGCGAAGAGAGGGTTGATGAGGCCGACCAGGGCCAGCGGGATGGCCACGACGTTGTAGAGGAAGGCCCAGGCCAGGTTTTGCCGAATGCGGCGACGGGCGGCCCGCGCGAGGGAGAAGACGGTCGGAATGCGGGTCAGGTCGCCGCGCAGAACCACCACGTCGGCCGAGTCGGCGGCGAGGGCGGTGGGGCCGAAGGCGATGCCCACGTCGGCCTCGGCCAGGGCGGGCGCGTCGTTGCTGCCGTCCCCAACCATGGCGACGGCTCCCTCGTCCCGCAGTCCCCGAATGATGTCGGACTTTTCGGCGGGCTGCACCTCCGCAATCACGCGGTCGATCGCGTCGTGGGTGCGGAGGGGACGCGCCGCCGCGGCGCTATCGCCCGTCAGGACGACGACCTCCCGCTCGTCGCCCCGGAGCCCGTTCAGTACGTCGAGCCCTTCGTCCCGCAGCGTGTCGCCCACCACGATGAGGCCCTGCACCGCGCCGTCCCACCCCACGGCGACGGGCACCTGGGCATTCTCCTGCGCGGCCTCGGCCCGGGTGGACAGATCGCCGTTCATCGAAAGGCCCTCCGACCGCAGCCACTCCGGGTGCCCCACCCGTACATGGTCGCCGTGCACCTGCCCCTCTACGCCCCGCGGATGGCTGCGCACCTCGGTCGCCGTCGCGGGCGCCCCGTCGCCCACGGGGACGCCATCGCCGCCGAGGGGGGAGGCCTCTACGATAGCCCGGGCCACGGGATGGGCCGCGTGCTGCTCCACGGCCCGGGCCCGTCGCCACACCGTGTCGTCGGCCACGGCGTCGACCACTTGCATGGAGCCGGTCGTGAGGGTGCCGGTCTTGTCCACCGCCAGCGTGTGCACGTCCGGGGCCGTCTCGAAGAGAGAGGCGTCGCGCACCACGATGCCGTTCTCCAGGGCGGTCCGCAGGCCGGAGGCCACCGCGAGGGGCGTGGCGAGGCCGAGCGCGCAGGGGCAGGACACGATGAGGACGGCGAGTCCTGTGAGGAGGGCCGCGGTGGCGGAGGCGCCGCTCCAGAGCTGCCACCCGAACGCGACGCCGGCCAGCACCAGCACCAGCGGCACGAACACGGCCGCGATGCGGTCGGCCACGCGTTGGGCGCCGGGCCGGCTCGACTGAATATTCCACATGAGGTTGACGAGGCGGTCGAGCGTGCTGGCGGCGGCCTCGCCCACCTCGATCGTGAGGGCGTTGTTGGTGACCACCGCGCCCCCGATCACGTCGTCGCCCTCCGCCCGCGTGACGGGCAGCGACTCGCCGGTCATCAGCGACTCGTCGACCGCGGCGCGCCCCTCCACCACGGTGCCATCCACCGGGATCCGCTCCCCGGCCCGCACCAGCACGCGGTCCCCCGGGGACAAGTCGTCAACGGCGACCGTCTCGGTTCGGCCGTCAACCACCCGACGCGCCTCGTCCACCTGCTCGCGGGTGAGCGTGCTTAGAAGGTCGGTGGCGCGCCGCTTCACCTGGTCCTCGTAGTAATGCCCCAGCGAGACGGCCATGATGATGACCACGGTCACGTCGAAGTACACGTCCGTCTGCCCCATGAGCACGGCGCCGGTGCTGTAGAGGTAGGCGCTCACGGCGGCCAGGCCCACGAGCAGGTCCATGTTGGGCTGCAGCACGCGCAGGCTCACCGCCGCTCCTCGCAGCGTGGGCCAGCCGGTGACGAGGAGCACAAAGGTCGTAAACGCCCAGACGTTGGTCAGCACGTAGGTGCCCCCTTCCGAACTGAGGTCCACCAGCCCCGCCCCGCCGAGGTGCACGGGGTAGAGGAGGACGATGTATACGGCCATCACCATCATCCCAAAGAAGCCGCCGAAGATGAGACGGGCGGCGGTGTTCTGGTCGGCGGTCTCTTCGTCCGGGGCCTTCAGGTGCGCCTCGTACCCGGCCTGCGTGAGGAGGGCCGGAAGGTCGGACGGGGTGTAGCGACCCGGGTCGTATGCCACCTTCGCCATGTCGGACGCGTAGCTCGCCTCGGCCTCGTGGATGCCGTCCGTCGACGCGGCGACCGTCTCGATAAAGTCCTCGCAGCTGGTGCAGTGCATGCCGCGGACGTGGAGGAAGGCCGTCTCGCGTGCCTGCTCGTGGGTCGCAGGATTGTGGTGGTCGTGACCATGCCCGTCGCCGTGGTGGCAGCACGCATCGGGCCCCGCGTCTTCGTCCGCGACACGGTGCGCCTCCAGACAGCCCGAGCAGCAGAAGACGCCGTCTACGTCCTCGGCCGTGACGGGGTCGTCGGTCGGGGCATCGCAGTAGGTGCAGGTGGGCATGGATGCGCGGAGGTGTGGAGGTCTGGAAGTGGAAAAGGTTAGTCCTGCTCGCGTAACCACTGGCGAACGTGCTGGGCAAATTGATCCAGGTCATCGAGTTGGTGGAGATGGGAATACACCTCATCCCAGTTCACCCCGAGATACTGGTGGGCGAGCACATTCCGAAATCCGGCCAGCGGGGCCAGTCGGTCAGCAAACTCAGAAGGGAGGACGCCGAGCTCGCCCTGTTGTCGAATCGCCTCGTAGTAGTCCTCTGGCTTCGGTGCGTTCTCAAGCGCAATGATGCGGTTGCAAATGTCGATGCAGCACTGCGCGGCTACTTCAAGGTTGCGCTCGGCAATGTCCCGGAGATATGGATCCTCCCCGAAGTCACTTCTTGCCTTCTCCTGAAGCGGGCGTAAGCGCTGTAAGCGTTCGTTCAGTTCGGCTAAGCGCCTCTCGATACCGCTGAATTCGGTCATTGGTAGACTCAGAAAGGATCTGTTTGCGCTGGGCCCGAAGGATGGGAAGAAAATCGCCGTAGCGACCCAGGACGTAGGCTTCGTACTCGACTCGGACGGCCTGGTCCATCTCATACACACACACCCCATCCGCGATGACGTGGTAGGCCAACTCAATCGGCGCCTGGTTGAGGAGCACGAGGTCGACCTCGTCGATATCTACGCAGGAGCGGGCCGCGTGGGCAAGACGCGCCCGGCAGGCCGTCGGATCGTCGAAGCACGAATCTGTGACGAGCACGCCCACGTCGAGATCGCTGAGCGGACCAGTTTTTCCCGAGACCTGCGAGCCGAACACGTATCCCAGCCGTACGGATGCCTCCTCTGAGAAAAGGGTCTGGAGGTGCTGATTCAGCGAGCCAATTGCGGAGGTGCTCATGACGCGTCGGAGGGTCGTTTCGTTGAGGCCTTTTCTGAAACCAGTCTACTGTCCCTTCGATCCCCGGTGTGGGGCGGGTCAGCGTGCGTGGGCGCGTCCCACAACCTCATCCTGGTTTCAAGCCGTGGGCTTGGGCGGGGTCGGTGTGCTTTGTAGGTTGGCGAAGCGTTTGTCCGGCTCTTCTCCGCTCAGCCCCCGTTCTCCACGATGACCTGGTGGGAAGCCTTGCTCCTCGGCCTCGTTCAGGGCCTTACCGAGTTTATTCCGGTGTCCTCTTCCGGCCACCTCGTCCTGGGCCAGTACCTGCTGGGGCTCGACAAGGACACCGCCGACGTGACGTTCGAGGTATTCGTGCACTTCGGCACGGTGCTCAGCATTCTCACCGTGTACTGGGACGAGGTCGCCGAGCTGCTCGGGGAAGCGTGGGCGGGCCTTCGGGCGCCGAGTGCTGTTCCTGCGCGGTATGCCGAGAACAACACCTTCCGCCTCGGTGTCTTCATTCTCGTCACGCTCATTCCTACCGGCGTGGCGTACGTCCTCTTTCGGGACGATCTGGAGCAGGCGTTCAGTAGTCCGCAGCTCACGAGCGCCATGCTGCTAGTGACGGGCATCCTTCTGCTCCTCACGATGATCCGCCCACAGCCGGAGGGGGAGCTGAATGGGCTCAAAGCGGTCGTCGTGGGGGTGGCGCAGTCATTCGCCATGATTCCGGGCATCTCGCGGTCGGGCGCCACCATCTGCACGGCACTCTACCAGAACGTGAAGCCGGAGCGCGCGGCGAACTTCTCGTTTTTGATGCTCCTGCCCGTGGTGATCGGGGCGACGATTCTCAAGAGCCTGGAGCTTGCCGAGCAGGGTCTCGGGACGGCGGGGGTGCCGCTGTTTCTGGGCACTGTGGCGGCGTATGGCTCCGGCATTGTGGCCATCTACGTCGTGCTCGACGTGGTACGGCGGGGGAATCTGCAGTACTTCGCGTATTACTGCTTTCTCGTTGGGGGGCTCGGGCTGTGGCTGCTGTAGGATGTTTGGGAAGGAGTGTGAAGAGGTAAGGGGGAAGACAGAAGGACGTTTGTTGTTGCACTGGGTGAATCTAAGGGGATGGCGTCCTCGAAGGACTCCGTTGTGTCGTCCGCGCTCGTGGAGCGGAGTCCGGTGTACTATGGGTGGGTGGTGCTGGGCATCTCGACGCTCGGGATGGCGGCGACGTTGCCGGGGCAGACGGCAGGCATCTCGCTCTTCATCGACTCGTTTATCGAGGACCTCGGGCTATCTCGCTCGGTCGTCTCGTGGCTCTACACGGTGGCGACAGTGCTCGGCTCGCTCGGTCTGCCGCTCGTGGGGCGGCTCCTGGACCGCTACGGGCCGCGCTGGGTGGCCGTCGTCTTGATCAGTCTACTGGCGGCAAGTTGTGCCGGGATGAGTTGGGTGAGCGGCTGGATTGGCGTGTTTGTGGGCTTCGTGTGCCTGCGGGGCTTTGGGCAGGGGGCGCTCGGCCTCGTCAACAACCACGCGGTCAACCTCTGGTTTGAGCGGCGCCGCGGGCTGGCCGTGGGCGTACTCGGGCTCGGGATGGCCGGGGCCACGGCGCTCTTCCCGCCCCTCATGGAGATGGGGCTCCAGGCCTACGGCTGGCAGACGACGTACCTCATCATGGGGGGCATCCTGGCCGCGACGATGCTGCCGCTCGGGGCTCTCCTGTACCGCGACGCCCCGGAGCGCTACGGCCTCTCGCCCGACGAGGATGAGCCGGTCGCCGAGCGTGAATCGGCCTCCGACGAGGGTTCAGAGGAGGCGGCGTCGGGGCACGCGACGATGCGTGGGGTGCGTCCGGCAATTGCGTATCGGACGTGGACCTTCTGGCTCTTTACGGTCGCAGGCGTATGCACAGCAGGGTTCGGGACGGGCCTCCTTTTCCACCACTTCTCGATTCTGGAGGAGGTGGGGGTGGCGCGGGGGCTGGCGGCCCAGTTCTTTGTCCCGCTCGGCGTGGTTACCGGTCTGCTTAACGTGGGCACGGGCTGGCTCGTGGACCACTACCCGCCGCGCCTCCTGCTTGCCGGGCAGTTGACCCTGTTCGGGGCCATGATGGGCCTGCTGCCGATGGTGGACACGGCCGCCGGGGTGTGGGTCTACGGGGGCGTCTTTGGGGTGGCGCAGGGGATGCAGGGGGCGCTCCTCGGGAGTGCCTACGCCTACTACTTTGGGCGGGCGCACCACGGTACCATCCGCGGCCTGGCGAACACGGTGTTCATCGGTGGGACGGCCATCGGGCCGGCGGTGCTGGCGCTGGGGCCGGATTTTCTGGGCGGCTTCGCGCCGATCCTGTGGATCATCACGCCAGTTCCGCTCGTGCTGGCGCTTGCGGCGTTTGTGGGGTGGGCCGCAGAGTGGGACGCAACCACCTTAGTGGATGGAATCTGAGGTGGCATGGTGAGAAATCGTCAGTGCTCAAAGACCCATCCCTCCGTTCGTAAGAGGCCATAGGACCGGAGGAATGGAATGTCCTCATCAAAGCAGACGTTTGCGATCGTGTAGTTTTTTGTCTTCCGTTGTTTCATACCTGGGTGGCGCTCGAACCCAATGTCTTCATTCGTGATGACGGCCGCGTCGTGGACGTTAGCGACAGCCACCACATACAGATCCGCGTAGTCGGCCCCAATTCCGAGGGTGCCAGTCATTTCGGGATATCGATTCACGAGCGTCCGGTACGCCTCTTCGGTATCCTCAGTCGCTTCCACCACCAAAGCGTCCCTCCGGTCCCGACACCAGTCATAGAGCGCATCCTCTTTCTCGCTGAGCTCGTCGAGCACCTGCTCCGGCATCTTAAGTCGTCCTGACTGGCCAAGGTTCTCCACTGCATCCCAAAGCGTCGGGTGGGTATTCGGAGCATACCAGAACTGCCAGGAATGAATCAGGGCGTTCGTGTCGATGCAGTAGGTCATTCTTCAACGAAGGCCGTTCGTGTACCCATGACTTTCTGCTCGAAGGTGCCGAGGTTCTTCACCTTCGTGCCCATGATGTCGGACAGTTCGCTTGTCCCAATCGCATCCGCGTAGAACCCTTGGAAGGCCAGTCGCGGAAGAAGCGAGCCAAGTTGGGTGAGGGCGGTGTTGTAGAAGTTTCCGCCGCCATCCCCACCCCCTTTCTCAGCAAGATCATCGCTTCGACGACGCCCATCAAACTCCTCGCGGAGCGCATGAAACGGGGTATCAGCAATCCGGTCGAACGTGTCGAGGCGCCGAATCAGGGCTGCAGGGCTGACCCCATACCGACCCGCAAGGGTCTCAACCTCGGTCTCGGTCCACATTGCGTTCTTCCCTTGTGTCCGTACCTGATAGTGACTGAGCAGATCGTCCTTCGGGATGAGCGCAGCCGCTGCAACACGGTTGCACCACTGCTCGGTCTCGTCGTCACTTTCGAAGGGCGATCGAGAATGGAGTGTGCTTGCTCCAAGCAGGACGTGAGCGACCTCGTGGAAGAGCGTAAAGATCCGTCCTCGCACGCTGTCAGACGAATTGAAGGCGACAACGGGAAGCGGACGGTGAGCAATGGCGCATCCCCGCGCTTCTGCGATGTCAATGCCGCTCAGCTGAAACGACAGGATTCCGGTCTGCTCCAGCGCCTCACGCCAAGCTCGAAGTGCTGCATAGCGTCCTCGCCATCCGATCTGCTCGTCAATATCGATTCCGAGCAAGGTGAACCGGAGGAAGTTTCCCACTTCTTCAGGATCTTCCTCCTCATCTCTCGGCTCGGGAAGGCTCGGCGGCTCTTCACCAAGACGCTCGAACAGGTCGAGAGCAATCTGACGGCGTCGAACAAGACGCTGCACTTCCCGAGCAAAGTCGAAACTGTCGCTGACGGGATCTCCGTCGAACACACGCCGCATCTCAATCCGGGGAGTCAGCTCCTCAGGCGGCTCATCCAGATAGAAGTGCGACACTGGCCGCTCCAGGTACTTCGCCACGGTGCGGAGTTGCTTGATCGTGGGACGCCTCTCTCCCGCCTCCCACTGCTGCACCACGTCTAGACTAGTCCCCACGCGCCGGGCGATTTGCTCCGGCGTCGCGTTGACGCGCTTCCGGGCCCAGACGAGCATGTCCGGATTGATGTGGGCGCGGGCGCTGGCCATGGCGGACCGGGGCGAGTTGATGGGGCTCCTGGGATATCAACCGAAGCATGAAGCCCATGTTCGGGAAACTCGACCGAGTGTTCAAAGGCGACGTTTTGCACTATCGTTATCTCAACACGGCGAATGAGAATCTTGGCGGGCGATTCACCGGGTAGCTCCGGACGCACAAGCTTCTCTCTGCACGTAACAATTGCGTCGCCCCTCACGTCCCCCGTAGAGCGCCACGCCGAGGCGGTTCTCTGCATCTTTCCCCTGAGATCTGCGTTATACACGCGGCCGATTCTTTTCCCCGCGCCTTCCCCGCCCTATGCGACTGACCGACGAGGAAAAAGCCGTTCGCCGTGAGATCGAAGACTGGCAGCACGCCGACGCCTCCGTGGCCTC